>DASRCU010000117.1:0-1757 GCA_035652955.1 Verrucomicrobiia bacterium
TCCCGAACTCCAGAACCTTCGACGGGAGGAATCTCTCTGGGCGATATTTACTTCGTCCTCTTTCGTCACAAGTGGAAAATTTTACTCTTGACGCTGACGGGTTTTGCGGCGGCGGCCGGCATGTACTTCTTCAAACCGCCGCCTTTCCAGTCGCAGGCGGAGTTGTTGATCAAATACGTCCCGGAAACCACACAGTTGTCCCTGGCCGGAGACAACCAGAAGGTGCTCATTCCCGATTCGCGCGGCGATGATATTATCAACTCCGAGATTAAAATTTTGACCAGTCTGGACCTGGCCGAGGAAGTGGTCACCAATCTGGGCGCCTCGAACATTCTGGCTCAGGTGGGCGGAGGGGCCAACCCCATTCGCGCCGCGATTCTGGTGCACAACAACGTGGATGCCGCTCCGGCGGATAAAGGCAGCAGCGTAATCGTTGTTACCTTCAAACACCGCAACCCGCAAATTGTTCAACCCGTCTTGCAGGAACTGATCAACGACTATTTTCAACGGCACTACGAGATTCATTCGGCGGGTGGCCAGTTTGAAGACGCGCTGGCCATGGAGCAGTCCGCTTTGAAAGTGCAACTTAGTTCCACCGAACAGCAACTGGCCGACCTGAAGAACAAGGCCAACATTGTTTCCCTGGACGATTCCCGTAAACAGTTGTCTGATCAGATTGCCAAGATCAGGAATAACATCCTGGATGCGCAGGCCGAGTTGTCTGGTTATGAAGCGGCGATGAAAAAACTGGGCACGGTACCTTCCGAAAAACCCCAGGTCACCAATGCCCCGGCGGCCGCGCCGATTCCTTCGGACCAGTTGGACGCTTACAACAGCCTGTGTGCCAGCCTGGATGCGCTCCGCAAACGGGAACAAAATTATCAAATGCAGGGATTCACCCGGAGCAACACCCTGATGCAGGAACTGGAGGCCCAGATTGCCGCGGCGGAGAAATCCAAAGGCGATTTTGAGCAAAAATTCCCACAGATTGCCAGTCATGCCGCCGTTTCGCCGTCCTCCGGTGCTTCGACCTCGACTGCTTCCCTCGCTGACGTGCAGGCGCAAATCGCCCAGGTTGCCGCCCTTCAGGCCAAAATCAAAGCCTGGGATGAACAGTTGACCGCTTTGGAAATGCAGGCGACCAACTTGAACAACCTGGCCCCCACCATCTCGCAACTGGAACAAACCAAGGCCATTCAAGAAGCCAATTATCAAAATCTCTCCGTCGGCCTGGAACGCGCGCACATTGATCAGGCGCTGGACACCGGCAAATCGCCCAATATCAAATGGGTGCAAATGCCCACCCCCCCGTTCCGTGATTGGAAAAAGACTTATAAGTTCATGGGGATTCTGGCCTTTGGCGGCCTGGCCTTGGGAGTGCTTTGGGCGTTCTTGATTGAATGGTATCTGGACCGCTCCGTCAAACGGCCCATTGAAATCGAAACAAAATTAAAATTGCCGCTGTTTTTGGCCATCCCCGACGTGAGCCGCAACGGTCACGCACGCCGGCTTGAACTCCTGGCTCCGGCACGACGTCAGTTGGCCGCACAGAATCCTTCGGCCGAGAGCAAGGACCAATCCCAATCCTCTTCCGGCCCGGTGCCCGCCGCCAATGGCAGCCTGGACGTCGTGTCCCTGGAAAAGAATCCCGCTCTTCAACCTTTTTACGATGCGCTGCGCGACCGACTGGTGGTTTATTTCGAAGTCAAAAATCTCACTCATAAACCCAAACTGGTGGCCGTAACCGGCGCGGGGCC
>DASRCU010000118.1:0-31206 GCA_035652955.1 Verrucomicrobiia bacterium
TACTTCGCCACCCGATACATGCCATAGTACATCACGACGATGTGCGGATAATCGTAGCCGCGCCCGATGCTCAGATTGTTGTTCGTGCGCAGCGTGTGCCAGTCGGGCACGCCATAGATGCCATAGGAATAGGTTTCGTTGGTGGTCCGCTGGAGACCGCCCCAGACAAAGTGGGTGATGTAATAATCCAGTGCCGAGACCTCGCTTTGGACGGGATAGACCGCTTCTTTTTCCGCCAGATAAGCCGGGCGCGACTCGCCGGCATCGTCGCTGGCGATTTCATAAACCTGGAAGCTGTTGTCCAGTGTGTCGTGATTGTCCGGCGTGAGCAGCGCGCCATCGTTCATGTTCACATCGCAAAACAGGCCGCTATACCATTTGTTGGTGATGATCTGGTGGGTTACGAGATAGGCGGCCCGCTTTTTGATCAATGTTTCCAGCGGTTCGGTGACGAAAAATTCCAGATACATCGTCTGGCCGCCGCCATATTGCACCGTCAACTCATTTTCACCAGGCCGTCCGAATTGAACCTTGTAGAGATGATAATTGCCGTTAGTGCCCAGGAATTGAATCTGTGTTTGGGCGGGAAACTCGGCGATGACGGAATTGATCGTCTGTGTCGTATCCAATGCAATCTCCGCGAACAGATTCGTCGGCACGGTCATGCCGGGCACGACATGAACGTCAATCTTGCCGTTGTCCACCAGCGCCTGCCGGATGGCATTGTAACTGTCGGCCCATTGAAATTTGAAACCATAATTTTGCGACGCGCCCGGCGCGAGGATCAGGCGGGTATTGGGCTGCCGCCAGCGCTGACCCTGGGTGGTGACCGCCGGAAATTGCGCCGCCGCGTTTGTGCCCGCCGCGTAGGAATGAATATAGACTTCGTAGCCATTCAGCACGTCCCAGAATTCGAGGTGAGTGTTGGCATCCGGCGTCATTAACAGATACGGCCCCACGCTGTTCGGCCGCATCCAGAAAAGAAACGAGTCGTAACCGGAAATGAAACTGTGTTTCATGGTGCTGGAAGTGACTCCAGAGTAAGTCATATTCATTGGCAGCGGCAAGGCCAGGTCGCCGACAACAACCGTTTGGTTCGCGAGATTGGTCAGATTCAATGACCACCACAAGCTGTCCTGCTGAAACGTGAACACCGACTCCAGGATCAGCGAGCCGCTCAAGCCGCCGTTAATCACGTAACGGCTGATATAGCGCGTGCCGTCAGCGCTGGTGTAGTTGGTGGCCACGGCAATGCCGTCGAGCTGGGCAGTCCGAACGGTGCGCCAGATCGAACTGCCGGCCGGCTGATAGCGCAGAAGGACACTGCCGAGCCTGCCGCCGCTGAGGTATTCCGTTGGAAAAACGTCTCCCGTTCGTTGCAGGCTGGTCAGGCCGCCGCCTCCGGTGCCGCTAACCATTTTGACCGTGAATTCGGGGGCCAATTGTTGTAATCGGTAAAATCGCTGGCGGGCCAGCGCCCCGGCGGCATGAACCATCGTCATCAGCGAACCGGTGGCCAGCACCGGGCCCGGCAGGACGTCTTGCCAGTTTGGCGGATTGAGCGAATCGGAGTATTGCAGCCAATACCATTGGCCAGGATTGGCGCTGAAGGTGACCGCGACGTCGGCGCTTTGCACGTCCACCCGCGCCATGATTTGATTGGGCGGAATCCACTGGCTGCCCACTGCGGGCGTGTGATTGTACACCCTCGAGGTTCCGGAACCGGCATAACTGAAAACGGCGACGTTGTAAGTTGTGTTCGGCGCGAGATTGTCCACGAAGACGTTGGTACCGGCGCCGGAATAAACGACAAAGTTATTCGCCGCCGCCAGCGGACTGCCGAAGCCATAATTGGAGTTGCCGGTGTAAACAAAGCCATTGGCCGGTATTTCCTTGACAACGCCGTTGGTGCCGGACCACATCACCACCAGGCTGCCGTCACTGCCGGCGCCGGGCGTCCATGAAATGTTCAAGCCGCCGGCGTTGGTGGTCAGCCTCAAAGCCGTCGGCGCCGATGGCGGCGAGGCAAACGACGCATTCGATTCGGTGAGAGTGAAATCGGTAAACTGCACGCCCAGCGAGCCGTTGTAGGTGGCGTGGATGATGCCGACCTGCATCGGCAGCCCGGCAAAATCCGGCCGATGCAGAACCGTCCCGTTCACCGGCGACGGAAACGAAACCAACTGCCAGACACCGGCCTTTGTCGCCTTTTGATAAAACAAAAAGTTCGTTCCGTTGACGCGGTCCATTCGCAGCCAGTAATTGGTGTTGGGAAAATCGCCGGGATTGATTTGCACCACGCCGCCGTTCACTTCGCTGCGCAGATAATTGGCAAAACCGTATTCGTCGAAGCGCGTCCATGAGACGAAATTTTCGCCGCCGCCGTAAGGATCGCCGTCGGGCTGAAAGGCACGCGCCTGCAAACCGGCGGTGTTGTAAGCGGCGTTGTTGAACGGACTGACGACATGAACCGATACCGAAAAATCTCCGGGCACGATTTTGAAGAGGAAAAATCCATCGTCGTCGGCGTTTTCCCAGGCGGTGCCGGTGGTTTGGAGGGTGAGCGTGCCCGGGGCGGTGAGGTTGGCGTCGCATTGAATGGTCGCGCCCGGCCCGCCGCCACCCAGGCCGGTGTTGTTGAATTCGCCGGCGCCGAAATACACGCCATCCCAGATGGTGCCGACCAGACCGTTGGCAAGGTAATTGACGCTGGTGTTGAAATCGTCCAGGTAAGTCACCTGCGCCGGCAGCCCGAGCGCGGAGATTAACCCGGCCGCCGCCGCCACCCAAAACGTCCTGTGTCGGTTGGTGCCCATCATGGTTAAGGAAACGGCGTCAGCCGGATGATCGCAACGGCAAAACCGTATTCCCGGAGAGGCATTGCCTCAATGTTCAAAAGCACTTTCCGCCTTCCCATAAGCAGAATCCACAAGTGCCTGTGGGAAATGCACGCCCGTCGTGCCACGCACATGTCAATGTGCTTGCTCCGGAAAGGTTCAGCTGGATGAACGCTTCGTTCGAGGTCGGAGCGGATTTTTTGTGGCAAACAACCGGGCCAACCTGGCGGAACTCAAGTCTCCGCCGTCGGTCTCGCAATAAAAAACGGCGCGGAACACTCCGCGCCTTGAACTCCAGGCCGGACGCCGCGCCGGCACCGCCGGTGTAGCGCCAGGCTCCGGCTCGAGCGTTTTACACGTTGTAAGTGCCGCTGGCAGTGGCGCCGCCCCGTCCAGTCCAGTTGGTGTGGAAGAACTGGCCGCGCGGCTGGTCCACGCGCTCGTAGGTGTGCGCGCCAAAGTAATCGCGCTGGGCCTGCAGCAGATTGGCTGGCAATTGCGCGCTGCGGTAGCCGTCGAAAAACGCCAGTGCGGTGCTGAAGGCCGGCACGGGAATGCCCCGTTTGGCGGCAGCCGCGACGATGTTGCGCCAGCTTTTCTGGCAGCGCTTGATTTCGCCGCGGAAATAATCATCGAGCATCAGATTCGTCAGTTTGGGGTTGCGGTCAAAGGCTTCCTTGATCTTGCCCAGAAAACGTGAGCGGATGATGCAGCCGCCGCGCCACATGAGCGCAATGCCGCCGTAGTTCAAATTCCATTTGTATTCCGCCGCCGCCGCGCGCATGAGCATGTAACCCTGGGCGTAACTGACGATTTTGGAGGCGTAAAGGGCGTCGCGAATATCGGCGATGAATTGTTTCTTCTTCGCCTCGTTTTGGGCGATGCCGGCCAGGAGCGGGCGCGGGCCTTTCAATTTTTTGGAGGCCTTGACGCGCTCGTCTTTCAGAGCCGAGACGCAGCGGGCATAAACCGCTTCGGCAATCAGCGTGATGGGAATTCCCAACTCGGCGCTGTTTTGAACCGTCCACTTGCCGGTGCCTTTCTGACCGGCGGTATCCAGGATTTTATCCACCAGCGGCTGGCCGTCGCTGTCCTTGAACGCCAGGATATCACGCGTGATTTCGATCAGGTAGGAATCCAGTTCGCCGGTGTTCCATTCCTTGAATACCTCGTGCATCTGGTCGGCGCTCAGACCCAGGCCGGTTTTCATGAGGTGATAAGCCTCGCAAATGAGTTGCATGTCGCCGTATTCGATGCCGTTGTGGACCATTTTGACGTAGTGGCCGGCGCCGCCTTCGCCCACCCAGTCGCAACACGGCGAACCGTCCGCCACTTTGGCGGCGATGGCCTGGAAAATAGGCTTGACATGCGGCCAGGCGGCCGGCGAGCCGCCCGGCATGATGCTGGGGCCGTGGCGGGCGCCCTCTTCGCCGCCGCTCACGCCGGTGCCAATGTACAGCAGCCCCTTGCTTTCGACGTATTTCGTCCGGCGATTGGTGTCTTCAAACAGGGAATTGCCGCCGTCAATGATGATGTCGCCCGGTTCCAGATGCGGCAGAAGCTGTTCGATGAACTCGTCCACCGGTTTGCCGGCCTTGACCATGAGCATGACGCGGCGCGGTTTTTTCAGGAGGCGGACCATCTCCTCGATGGAATGCGCGCCGAGGACTTTGGTGCCCTGGGCTTCATTGGCCAGAAAATGGTCCACTTTTTCGACGGTGCGGTTGTAGGCCACGACGGTAAAGCCGTGGTCGTTCATGTTCAAAATCAGGTTCTGGCCCATGACGGCCAGGCCGATGACGGCGATGTCAGCTTGTGCGTCCATAAAACATTTGGATAACCAACTTACCGGAAACGGCGGCCTGCGCCAGAAGAAATTCTTCGCAGAAATTGCGATTTGCTGTTCAAGGGTTGCCGGGCGCCGGGCGCGGCCGAAACGCCTTCACGCCGGTGGCTGATCTGACTCAGTCAGAACAAACGCAGCGAGGCCGCGACCGTTTGCCTCCGCGACGCGGGCGACCGGTTGCGGAAACGGCAGCGGCCATTGCCCGGTTAAAAATGAGCCGCGGCGACGGGCGCGCTTTCGATAGCGCCGTTCCGCCGGTCGGTTTCGGGCGAAGAGCCAAGAATTTCGGGAACACCGTAGCGTTCCAGCGCGATGCGGGTCAGGCGCAAATGCATTTCGGAAACGTTTTCGTCGCCAAAAATGATGCGGCTGACGCCGCAGGTCAGCAGGTTGAGCGCTTCGGCATTGGCGCCGCGCAAAATATCGGGGGCGTTGTACCGCTCCAACGCGATCCGCGTCAGGCGCACGTTCATATCCGACACGCCGTCGTCGTCGAAAATAATGCGGGCAACGGCCAGGGCCAGTTCATTGAGCGGTTCGTTGGAGGCTTTCATAAGCGGTTGGGATTTGCCATTGGCCGGCGCGTGGGAACGCCGGGGTGCGGGCGATGGAGCAACGCAAAGTTTCGGGGTGGAAAAGGTCAGAGCCGATGCCGCCGGCGGCGTGCCGCGCCAGCGACCGGATGCCGCGGACGTGGAGGCGCCATTCTCCCCCGTTAAAGTCCCCGGAAACTGAGCGGGCGATGGATTTAATCCCTCGCCATTCGAAGGCGGTGTCTTCAAAGAATCCTCGGCGCCGGTTGCCCCCGAAACGGACGCCGAAGACAGCGTCAGGTCAACGTCGTTTGCCGCGGCCAAGGGGGGCGAGAGCGGCGGCGCGGGTGCGGCGCCGTTGATTGCGGAAATGCCGTTGACTTTGCCGGCCAAAAGTTTTGATTCCCCAGACTGCTCCTGGACGACGGCTTCCTTTTTTTCCGTGGCACCGATGGCGGGCGATGTGCCAGCCGGCGGTTGGGCGGGCGCCGTCTCTGGTTGAGACCCGCGCGCCATTTCGCGGGGTTCCATCAAATGCATGATGGCCTTGAGCGCCAGTTCGAGCGGGGCAATGGGTTTGGCGATGAAATCGGTGCCGCCGCTCAAAACGGCCTGGGCGCGATCCTGAAACTCATTGCGGGAGGTGACGAAGATGACCGGCGTCTTTTTGTAGGCGGGCAGGGCGCGCAGTTGCTTGCACAATTCAAACCCGTCCAGGCCGGGGATTTCCACGTCGAGCAGCACCAGATCGTAGGGTTTTTCCTCGGCCAGGGTCAGGGCCTGTCCGGCGTCCTTGGCAATGTCGGCGTGGAGCTTGGCGCGCCTCAACGCCGCGGCGGTGGCGAAGCCGCAAACCGGATCGTCTTCCACCACCAGCACCCGGGCGGCCAGGGCGTCACCGTCGGCCCGCAAATGGCCGCCGCGGAACAGGCGGTCCAGACAATCCACCGATTGGGCGATGGTTTGGAGGGCGGAAGGCGAAGGCGAAAGATTTTTGAAAATGATGCCGAACAACATGCCTTCGAGCGCGCTGGCCAGGTGCATGACCCGCGTGCAATGGCTCAGGCCGGAACGGGCGCACAGAAACCGGACCCGTTGGTAAAACAAATTCAATTGCTCAATGCCGGCGGGCGTGCCGGCAGCCTTGACATAAGCCAGGCAATGTTCACGAATTTTGGCGATTTCCGCCGGCGCTTCCTGCAAGAGACCCTCGCGCGTCTCCCGCCGCAACGCGTCGTCCGTCTCGACCTCCGAACGCGAAAGGCCCAGCATTTCACGAATGGTGGTCAGCAGCCGGGCCGGCGGGTATTCGGTTTTGAGCAGCCGACAGTTGGCGCCGGCGTTGACGGTTTTTAAGGCGGATTCGTTCAGGTCGGCATAGGCATTGGAGAAAACCACCACCGGCGTATTCTTCAATCCGGCATGGCGGCGGATGAAGCCCAAAACCTCCACACCGCTCATTTTGGGCAGCATCAGGTCCAACACCACCAGGTCGGGTTTGAGCCGGGCCAGTTTTTCCACGGCCGCTTCGCCGTCCTCGGCGGCTTCCACCACAAACCCTTCCCGCTGCAACCAGCGGCTGTAAATCATCAAGACCAACGGGTTGTCTTCGACAAACAAAATTGTTTTTGAGGCGGACGCCATGTTCTTTGTTCTCTGCGGGCCGGCGCATGATGCCGGACCTTCGCGTTTTCCAAAGCAGAGGAACAGCAGTTGCCGCGCCAGTCAGCGCCGGCGCCAACGGCAGTTTTAGAGAGCGGGATTGGCGCGCTGCCGCGAGCTTTCCGGGACAAAGCCCCTTTGGATCGCGCGCCGTGAGCGTCTCGAAATGAAGCACTTATGTCCCGGAACCGCCCACCTGCAGCCGGGCGTCGGTTTCCAGCATCGTTTTCAAATTCGGCCAGTGGGTCTGATTCATTTCCTGGAAGGCGTTCAGATAAACGGCTGCCACCTCGGCCGGGTATTTGGCCAACAACCCTTCGACGGCGGATTTCAATTTCGCGTCGTCCACCGCCGACGGCAACTCTTCCACCACGCCGTCCTCATTTTTGATGTCAAGCGCATTGAGAAAATCCACCAGCATGGCCTTGTGCTTTTTGACGAGCCAGGCGCGCAGGAGAATGCCGGCGGCCGTTTCCAATGCCGGGCGGGCGAGCGATTGAATGATTTCGGCGTGTTGCTGGGCGCGCGGCTGGCGTTCCAGAAAGACGGGCCGCACGCGACGCGCCTGAGCCACCGCCGCCAGCGTGGCCTTGTAAGTGGGTTTGTCCGACTCATGCGCAAAGGCGACAATGTCCTGGGCCAGCGCCGGCGACATGAAACCAAAGAGTTCGTGAGATGTCAGCATGGCTTTCTGCAAATTGTTGAACCGCCCCGCGGCGCCATCGGGCGCCGATCCGGCGGTGCAATCGTTTTATGATTCAACCACGGCTACTGAAATTTTATGCTTTTGGGCGATTTGTTCGCAAGCCTCGCGTTCGAGCAAAAGCGTCTTGCCGGCTTCAAGGGCCAAAACGGAAATGTGCGCCGCGGCGCAGACTTCCAGCGTCCGGGCGCCCAGGCAGGGAAGATCAAAGCGCAGGTCATGCTTCTCCTTGGCCACTTTCACGGCCACGGCGCCGCCGCGCGGGCCAGCCAGCTCGCCGCCCCGCTGCAGGCACCGGTCCGTGCCTTCAAATCCTTCCACCGCCAGCACCGTTCCGTTTTTGACGACGACCGTCTGGCCGATTTCCAGCCGGGAAATTTCCTTGGCGATTCGGAAACCGAATTTTACGTCGTCCTTCTGCTCCCCGGAAAGTTTCGGGCCGAGGGAAAAATCCTTCTGCGGCATCAACGGCGCCAGCCACGGTGTGGCTTCAATCAGTTCCACACCGTCCTTTTTTAATTCCTCGGCGACGGCGCCGAAAAGGGTGTGGGCGTTTTTTTCCTTGAGCCGCAGCAGCACGCCCAGCGCGCGCCAGTCCGGTCGCAGATCGAACAAATTTTGGGGAGCGATCTGGCCGACCATGACACACTGTTTGATGCCGCGTTCCGTGAAGGCGGCAATCATTCGGGAAAGCTGGCCGACACGCACCCACACCATCTCATCCACCAGCTCCGCCAGGGCCGGCTCGGTTTCCTTCTCAAACGCCACCGCCACCAGCCGTTTCACCCCGGCGGCGCGCGCCAATCGGGCAAATTCCAGCGGCAACGATCGGTTGCCGGCAATGAGGCCGAGTGAATCAAGCGCCAGATTCATCGGCGCGCAGTCTCGCCCGCCGGTCAACACCTGACAAGCCCAACGTGCAACAAGCCCGAATTTCCGAACGGTGCGGCGGACACGAAACGGCAGAATCCTCAAAACTCAACGAACACGAAAAACGCCGGCGGCGCCCAAATGATTTCCGGGGAATCGGAGATTCCCGGTGATCCGTGTTCGAGGCGCCGTCCGTTTCACGCGCTGTCCTGCTTTGGAACAGTCTGTCTAATTTAGCGGAAAATTTTGCGCCTTCCGCCGCGTTTACAGGCAACGTCTTTCAGAAAAACTGATTTTTCAAAAAGGGAAGGAGGTGGCCTGCAAATTGCTTAGCCAGCCGCCAATGTCGTCGTCCTACGATTCCATTTACAAAAAACTTGCCTCGTCGCTCGGAACCGGTCTCCCGGAACACGGGCCTCAGGCGGTGCGGGATGGAGCGCAACTCCTCTCGCCCGCCGCAGCGCACGAGTTGAACAATTTGCTCACCATCATCCAGGGCTACGCCGACCGGCTATTGGTCCGGCACGCCGGCGAGGCGGAGTTATCGGAGCAACTCAAACTGATCGCTCAGGCGGCCCGGCGCGCCACCGCCATTGTGCGCAGCGTCGGCATGCCGACGGATCTCCATGCGCCGGCCCGGCAAAGCCCGCCAGCCCCACCTCCGCCGGCGTAGTTTTTGACGCGAACACGCCGCTCAAAATGCGACCGGCTTGATCCGCCAAGTTCGTCTGAAAACAGGAGAGAGGCGGCAGCCTGCCGCGCGCTGAGGCGGTTCAATGCCCTCTTTCGAGTTGAACATTCGTGAGGGAGAGATATTGAGGCATTGGGCCGAGATCGAGCTTCAACTTTGAATCGAAGGAAACGCGGTGTGGGTTGCCGGTCGTCCAGGCGGCGAGTTTGATCTGGCCGGTGGCATTGGTCAGGATCAGCACAAAGTCGTTCGGGTTCCCCGTGTTGTGGCGTTCCGCGATGCGGCAGCCGGACAATTCGCCAGTCAGGGTCCGGATGGCGAAGCAGGCCGGCTTGGGTCTCAAATCCGGATAAACCGTGCCGAAGTTGTGTTCGTTTTCCGCTGGATCATTGCCGTCGTTCTTCCAGTCATACCAAATCGAAATCGGGATGCCGTTGAGCAAGTTGGAGAGTTGTTGCCGCGCGAGGTATTCGGCCTGCGTTTCCAACGACACACCGCCGGTGTGGGATGAATAGCCCCATTCGCCGCTCAGGATGGGGATGGTTTTTCCCGGCGGGGCGTGGCGGGCGATGAGCGCCCGCAACCGCGCAAAATCCTGCGCGGCGGTTTCCGGCGGCCCGCCGCGATAGGGATGCACGCTCACCGCGTCGAGGTATGTCAGCAGGCCGGACTGGCAAACTGCTTCGAGAAAATTCCAATCGAATCCCGCGCACGCCGGGGCCACAATGCACGCCTCCGGATCGGCCGCGCGAATCGCTTTGACCGTGGCGAGCGCCAGCGCGGTGTATTGCGTCGCGTCCGGTTTGGGTTTCCAGAAACCGCCGTTCGGCTCGTTCCAGATTTCCCAAATCACGCCCCGCCCGCGGAAATGCGCCGCCGCCGCACCCGCCCAGCGCGCAAAGGCGGCGACGCTGTCCGGATGCTGCGGCGAGGCGCCGGCTTTTTCGTAAAGCGGATTGGAATAATCCAAAATGTAATACGGCCGCAGCCCGCGGCGTTCCAGGTCCGCCGTCAGCGCGTCGTAATCCGACCAATCGTATTGGCTTTTTTCGCGTTCGATGGCGGCCCAAAAGAAATCCATGCGGACCACTCTGAAACCCGCGGCGGCGATCAAATCCAAATCCTTCCCGTGGCCGGCAGTGAAGTGAATGTTCACGCCGACGCCATCAGGCAGGATCAGGGGAGGAAGCGGGTCCGCGCCGGCGGCGACCGCCAGGAGGCAAAGGCCGACGGGCAAAACCAGGAATTTCATGTCACCATTGAGACAGGAATTTTTCCGGCGTCAAGCCGCCTTCGCTCAGTCACGGGACCTCGTTCGCAGCCGGCAGGGCACGTCCGCTCTGTTCCGGAATTCCGCAGCAGTGCGGCACGCCGCCTTGCCTGAAAAATTGCGCGACTCCACTTGAAAATCAGAATGGTTTTCACCAGCCCCTGCGCGGCGACGCGCGCAGGAGCACAAAACCGACCGTCCGGCTGACGCAAAACCTGCCCGCCGTGACTCAATGGCATCCGGCGGCCAAGCGAATCTCAGAAATTGTAATGGGCTTCGACGTCATTTTTGGGTCGCCGCCTCAAACTCCGGCAAAGGCCGCCAAACGCCGCTCCCAGCCGGTTACGGCGGCCAACGGAGCCGTTTCGCTTCGATTTGATCGGGCGCCGTCAGAGCGGGCCGCTGCGGAACGGGGTTCTTCAAAGTAAAAATTCTCCGTCGCCAGCAGCAACTGCTTGACACCGCGCGGCAGGGATTGAAATCCCGGATAGGTTAAAATGATGGTGCGCATGGTCTCCGCCCGCCACTGCATTGACAGACGCCTGAGTAACCAAATGGTTACAACGATTTTCCGGCGGCGCCTTTCAGAGCAACCGCTTCCACCGCGCCTTCTCGCCGAGGCGGCGGACCAGTTCCTTGATTTTTTGGGCCTGGGATTTGTGCGCCAGCAGCACGGCATCGTCGGTTTGCACCAGAATGGCGTCGCGCAGGCCGACCACAGCGATCGGCGTTCGATTCTTCTTCCGGGCGTCGTAAATGATGTTTCGCGCCGCGTCCACATGAATGAAATCCGCCGCGGCGCAGTTGCCTTCGGCATCGGCCTTCAAATGCCGCGCCAGCGCCGTCCACGAGCCGAGGTCGTCCCAGGCGAAATCGCCGCCGGCCACGACGACGTTTTGGGCGTGTTCCATCAGAGCGTAGTCAACGGAGATTTTTTTGAGCGCCGGATAATCCTTCGCCAAAAGTTTGGCGAGTCGGTGGGGATTGTTGGCGGCCTTGAACCAGCGCTGGCAGGCGGCGAACATTTCCGGCTGGTGTTTTTCCAGGCCGTTGGCGAGGGTCACAAAACTCCAGACGAACATCCCGGCGTTCCAGCGGTATTGGCCGCTGTTGAGGTAATCGAGCGCGCGTTGAAAATCCGGCTTTTCGACGAATTGTTCGGCTTTGAAAAACGGGGTCTGGTATTTCACGCCTTCGGGGGCGGGCAATTCGTTGCCCACGCGGATGTAACCGTAGCCGGTCGCCGGCTCGGTGGGTTGGATGCCGATGGTGATGATGACCTGACCGCGCGAGGCCAGGTCGAAGGCGTCGCCCAAAATCCGCCGGAACTTTTTCACGTCGGGAATAACGTGGTCGGCCGGCAGCACGGCCATCACGCCGGTGGTGGAGCGCGCGCCGACGAGCGCCGCGCCCAGCGTGACGGCGGCGCAGGTGTCGCGGCCCACCGGCTCGGCGATGAGATTGGCCCGGGGAATTTTCGGAAGTTGTTTCCTCACTTCCGGCAATTGAGCGGCGGTCGTGATCACGAAGATGTTTTCCAGCGGCACGAGCGGCCGCACGCGCTCGACGGTTTCCTGCAAAAAGGATTTTTTTCCGAGCAACGCCAGCAGTTGCTTGGGGCGTTTCTCGCGGCTCAACGGCCAGAACCGTTCGCCGCGTCCGCCGGCGAGAATGACGATAAAACGATCGGCCATGTCGGATGGGGTTTTCATTTTATTTTTCTGGTTGGTTATTTCTGCCGGCTGCTGAATCGGCCATGAGAGGCAGCCTTAATTTTCCCAGTAAAAGCTGACGACCTGAACGCTGTTTGGGCCGTTGCGGAAGAGGATGGCGGTGTACTCATGCGAGAGGTTGCCCAGATGGGCCGTGACCGTGACTTTGAAAGTGGAGCTGCGCACGGTGCAAAAACGACTCAAGGCCCCAACCACCTGCGGCGGAACGCCGGCGGCGGAGAGTTGATTGGGATTGAGGAACGGGGTGTCATCTTCAGTGCCTTCCTGGCCGTCGGGACCGGCGCGGTATTGGATGATGGCGTCGGCCATATTGCCGGCGCTGTCCATGTCCATGCCCGAACTCATCAGCAGCAGTTGCAGGACGTTTCGGCCGGCGGTGTTGACGTTGACCTGTCCGCGTGAAATGGCGGTGAAAACGTCCTTCAAACCGAACGGGTAATTCGGCGTCTGACCGGGCGCGGCGCCAAAGCCGAGTTGATGATGAAAGGGATTGCGGCCCGTGGCCTGGCCGCCGTAAGTTTGGGGATCATAAATTTCCGGGTGATCCCAAATGCCGCGCACCAGCAGCAGTTCTGAAATGTCGTCCATCGGCGCGCTTTTGCATTCGTAAGGCGGGTTGAGGCCCTCGTAATAATCGGATTTGGCGCCGGCAATGCGCGGCAGATTGCCCGGGGTAACCCAGTCTTCGATGGAATCGCTGATGACGGAAATCTGATCGGCGTCCACGCCCATGAGCGTGAGCGCCTGCCGAATCACCGGCTCGCCGGCGCTGTTGATGTTGGCGTAACGCTCAAGGTCAATGATTTTGAGCGAGACCCAGCCGTCGGCGATGGGGTAATGCGTCAGATCAATGCCGGCCAGCGGGCTGTTGGTTTCACCCAGGCCGCCGGGGCCGCCGGCCCAGATTTGGTTCAGGGCGTCGTAAGGTTCACCCGGAATCATGGCTTCCTGCGCCAACACCCAGCGGGCCAGTTCCACACCGGAACGGCCCAGCCAGGTCAAATCCGGTTGTTCCCTGGCGTTGAACGCCAGCCGGTTCTCCACTTTCATTGAATAGGCGAAGCCCGCCGCCAGACAGGACAACACCAGAACGGCGATCATCACGATGATCAACGCCATGCCGGAGGAACGCCAATGGTCCAGGGACAATTTCACGGGCGGCGGAAAAAGTTGTTGGGTGGCGGCACGCTGTTAGGCGGCGGCACGGCGCCGGGATTGCCGCCGGGCGGGGCCAGAGGGGGCGGGGCCAATTGGACTCCGCCGACCGGGACCGGAGCCGGACCGGCGCCCTGGGCGATGGCCGGCAGCGTCAACGACGGCACGGCGATGACGCGTGTGACAGTATGTGTCGGCGCGGCGCCGGCCCAGTTGCCGGACCGGGAGTTGCCGCCCCAGACCAGGGTGATGCGGATCAATTGGGGAATGGCGTTGGTGTTGTCCCATTCGTCCAGCCATTCGGCGGCGTTGTCCTGCTGGTTGGTGCCCCAACAGTCAATGGTAAATTTTTGCACATTGCGCGCCAGCACCAGCGGCGAGGCCTGTTCGTGAAATTCATCCTGATCCTGGCCGGGATCCATCAAAATCGGATTCTGGCGCAGCACCAGCTCTTTGTCCCCGTTGTCGTCCGTCTGGAGACTGAAGGTGAGCCGGCGCACGTTGAATCCGCCGAACTTGCCGTTGCGCGGGAAATTGGCGGGCACGCGCGCCGCGAAACTCAACAGCGGCGCACTGCCGTTTTCCACGGCGAACCAATAGTATTTCATGTCCGCCTGGAAAGACTGGACGCAGGTCAGACCGTCTTCAATGGAACGGATGGCCATGCGTTGGCGTTGGGCCTGGGCCGCCACCTCCTGTCCGACGCGCGCCGCGCGCATGATCAACAGCCACGTGGAATAAATCACGCCGATGACCATGGTGAAAATCACCAGGGCGATCATGATTTCAATCAACGTGAACCCTTGCCGCACCGTTGCCCCGCGCGGGCCGTCCTGGCGGCGCCCGGGCGTCCCCGGGCCGCCATTCAATGGTTTAAGGCAAGTGTGCATGTTCACCTTCCGCGAATACCCGGTCCGCCGTCCAGACTGCCCGGCGGCGAATCCGGTCGAAACAACAGCACCTGCAGGTGCGAAACGGGCTGGCTCTGTCCCTGGCGTTCCAGAGTGATGTCCACCGCAAATAATTTGTTGCTTTGCACCTCGACGACGTTTTCCGTCCAGGTGTAGCCCTGGTAGTCATCGCCGAGCAGGTCGCTCAGGTCGCCCCAATAAGTGCCTTCGACGAGTTTGTTGGTGAGGGACAATTGGGCTGCGACCTGGCCGGCATCCACGGCCGGCTGTTGCAGGCGCCGGGCGTTGTCAATAGCCTGCGCGACCAGGCCCAGAATGGAGATTGTGGCTGCTGTGAAAATGACCACGGCAATCATCACCTCCAACAACGTAAAAGCGCGTGACGCCGCGCCTGCGGGGGACCGCCGAATCGCCGAATCGCCCAACGGGCGGGGCTGAGGCAACGGCTCGACCGCGCATTGGCCCAATCGGAAATTGACAGTTTTCATCTCAACGTCCCCACCGAAGCCAGGCCGGTGATTTCTTCCAGTTTGATCGTCCGCCATTGGTCGCCGGCATGGAGCACCAGCGTCATGGCGTCACACGTCCCGTTGGGGTGGAAATACACCCACGCCACGTCGCCTTCCGGATCGGTCAGGTCCTGATCATTGATCTGGAGCAGGTCCACCGTCACCGAAGGATCAAATTGCGTGGCTTGAACAGGCTTGCGGCCCACTTGCATGGAAACGGCGGTCGGGTCGAGCTGACCGGTGAAGGCCACCTCGCCGGCGCGCGGATGAAACACCACCACCGTCGTCCGGCCGGTCAAGATCGCCTGTGCCCGGGCATGATCGCAAATTTCCACCGTGTCATTGACGGCTTTGCGCAACGGCCCCTCGCGCACCACCGAGAGAACGGACGGCATTCCCATGGCCATAATCAGGCCGAGAATGGCCACCACCATCATGATTTCGATGAGCGTGAAGCCGTTCTCGCCTTTCGCCCGTGGCTTTTGGTCCGGCAGGCCACGCAACCTCCGGGAGGCCGTGGCACCGGTCAATGGCCAGTTGCCGACCGCCAATTGCCAATTCATGTGCCTCCCATTGAACTGCCGATGTTCGACACCATGGAGAACATCGCGCCCAGCACCGCCACCAAGAGGAAGCCGACCAGCAGCGCGATGCCGACGATGAGCGCCGGCTCAATCAAATTGGTCATCACGCGCAGGGCAATGTTCAATTCGTTTTCGTAAGTGGCGGCGATGTTGTTCAGCGCCTCGGGCACGTTGCCGGTCTCCTCGCCGATCTTCACCAAATCCACCATCAGCCGCGGAAAGACCCGGCTGGCCGCCAGCGGCTGCGCGAGCGATTTGCCGTCCGTCACCGCGTCCCGGGCCTTGGCGATGGCTTCCTTGACAATGACGTTGGGCATGACCTGCTCGGTGATTTTCAGGGCGGTGAGCACCGGCACACCGTTGTGAAGCAACGTGGCCAGGGTGCGCGCGAACTGGCCGTAGAGGTTCAGGCACACCACCTTGCCGAAAACCGGCGTCTTCATCTTCCACTCGTCCATCTTCCGCCGGCCCGTTTCCGTGGCTTTGAACCGCGCCACAAAAATCACCGCCACCAGCAGCGCGCCGCCGCCCAACCACCACCAGCGGGCAAAGCCGTTGCTGATGTTGATTAAAATCTGCGTCATCACCGGCAGCCGCGTGAACCCCACATCCCCAAACAATTTCATGAACCGCGGCAGCACAAACGTCATGAAGAAAAAGATCATGCCGATGCCCGCGCAGACGACGATGATCGGATACACCATCGCCGAAGTGAATTTGGACCGGACCTGGGCGAATTTTTCAAAGTGATCGGCCATACGCCGGAGGACATCCACCAGCGCGCCGCTTTGTTCCCCCGCGCGGACCATGTTGACATACAGCTCCGAGAAGACACGCGGCTGCTTGGCCATGGCGTCCGAAAGGCTGCGGCCCTCGGTGACCTCCTGTTTCAACTGCCGGCTCACCTCCGCCGGAATGCCTTTGGTTTCCAGATACGTCATGCTGTTGAGCGCCGTGGCCAGGGGCATCCCCGCCTGGAGCAGGTTGGCCAGTTGCTGGGTGAAGGTGGCCAGCTCCTGCAATTTGGGTTTGCGCCGCTGCTGCAACTGCGCCCGCAGCGTCTCCGGCAGAAACGCCGCCCAATCCACCTTCGTTCCCGCGCGTTGGCCGGCAGCCGACGCGGCCTTGCCGGCATCCACCATCACCGGAAACAGACCGAGCCGCTCGATTTGAGCAACGGCGGCGGCGCGGTCAGCCACCTCCAGCACCCCTTCGACCACCTCGCCGGAGCGGCGGCGCGCCTTGTAAGCAAATTGCGGCATAACGTCCTTTATCAAAAACCGTTGAAGCGCGAAAGTTGCACGCCCAAACCGGCAACGGCCGACTTTGGTTCCGTCGCCGAGGTCGTCGCGGTCACCGGCGTTACCGCCGGATTTGGGCCGATCTGCCGTGCGCGTCCAGACCCTCCAGTTCGGCGAATTGCTTCACCGCCGGCAGCGCCTTTTTGAGCGAGGCGCGGGTGTATTCCACCAGGCTGGTGCGGCGCTGGAATTGATCCACGGTCAAGCCGGCAAACGACGCGCCAGCGCCGCCTGTAGGCAGGGTGTGGCTCGGCCCGGCCACGTAATCGCCCAGTACCGTCGGCGACCAGGGGCCGAGGAAAATGGCGCCTGCCGTGAAAATTTTCTCGGAAACCTTGCGGGCGTGGCGCGTCATCACTTCGCAGTGTTCCGGCGCCAGTTCATTCGTCAGGGCAATCGCGTCGGCGAGCGAGACGGTTTCGATCAGCCAGCCGTTGTTTTTCAGCACGCGGGCAATGGCCTCGCGCCGCGCCAGCTTCGGCAGTTGCCGGGCGATCTCCTTTTGGACGGCGCGCAGTATTTTGGGCGAAGGGGTCACCAGCCAGACGCGTTCGTGGCCGGAGCCGTGCTCGGCCTGCGCCAGGAGATCGGCGGCGATGAACTTCGGCTGGGCCGTTTCATCGGCGAGCACCAGCACTTCGCTGGGGCCGGGCAGCAAATCAATCGCCACCCGACCAAAAAGCAGTCGTTTGGCCGCGACCACATAGGCATTGCCGGGACCGAAAATTTTCTGGACGCGTCGGATGGTGGCCGTGCCGTAGGCCAACGCGGCAATGGCCTGCGCGCCGCCGACGCGGTAAATTTCCGTGGCGCCCGCCGCGCGGGTGGCAAACAGCAGCGCCGGGTTGATGGCGCCGTCCCGGCCACACGGCGTGCAGACGACAATTTCCGGGCAGCCGGCCACGCGCGCCAGCGTGACGGTCATCAGCGACGTCGAAATCAACGGCGCGCTCCCGCCGGGAATGTACAGGCCCACGCGCCGGAAGGGATCAAATTTCTCGCCCACGGTCGCCCCGTGGGAATTTTTGCAACTCCAATTGTGCCGCAGCGATTTTCGGGCGAAGGCGGCGATATTTTTTTCCGCGGCGGCCACCGCCTGACGGAGCGCTTCGCCGGCGGCCAGCGAGGCGTTGAACAATTCGGCCCGCGAAACGGCCAGCCGGTCGGCAGCCAGCTTGACGCCGTCAAACGTTTCGGTGAATTCCAGCAGCGCGGCGTCCCCGCGCGCCTGCACGGCCTCGAGGATCGCCCGCGCGCGCTGTTCGATTTCCGCATCAAACAGGCTGGAGGCGCCGAGCATTTCGCGAAGTTTTTGGCGGAAATTCGCGTCGCGTTGACGAAGGATTTGCACGCCGATAGTTTCCAATTTCCGCCAGCCGTTTCAAGTTTTGAAAATCGGTGTTTCATCCGCGCTGGCTCTGTGGCTAAATAAATTCATGCGCAACCCTCTTATCGTGGCGCTGGACGTGCCGACCCACCAGGCCGCCCTCAAACTCGTGGAGCAACTGGCTCCGGTTTCGGGCGGATTCAAGGTGGGCAGCGAATTGTTCACCGCCGCCGGGCCGGACATTGTCCATCGCATCCGCGAACGCGGCGCGATGGTGTTTCTGGATCTGAAATTTCACGACATTCCCAACACCGTGGCGCGGGCCGTGGCCGCCGCCGTGCGGTTGGACGTGCAAATGCTCACGGTGCACGCCAGCGGCGGACGCGAAATGCTCCAGGCCGCCGAGCAATCCGCCCAGGAAACAGCGTTTCAACTGGGCCGCACGCCGCCATGGGTGCTCGGCGTCACGGTGTTGACCAGCCTCGACAGCGCCGCCTTGAGCGAGGTGGGGATGGACGCCAATGTGGATAATCAGGTGCGCCGGCTGGCCACCGTAGCCGTCAAGGCCGGCTTACGCGGGCTGGTTTGTTCGCCGCGGGAAGTGGCCCGGTTGCGCCAGACGGTGCCGCCCAACACCCAACTCATCACCCCCGGCGTGCGCACAGACAGTGGAAAACCGGACGATCAAAAACGCACGCTCACCCCGCGCGAAGCCCTTCGTGCCGGAGCGGATTGGCTGGTGATTGGCCGGCCCATCATCGCCGCCGCCGATCCTCTCGCCGCGGCGAAAGGCATTCTGGCGGAATTGAACGGCTGACATTCCCGCCGGCAACACCCGTTTTTCACGGGCAAAGGCCCCGCAATGGCCGGTTCGCCGGCGATCAAACGGCAAATCGCGTCAGACAACGTCCCCGGATGCAAAGGCCCGCCGCACCTCCTAAAACCGCCAAAAGCGGCGTCGCCGGTTCCGGCACCGGGGTGGCATTGACAACAAAATTGTCAATCCGGTCGGTGCCGCCGGAGCTGATGGCGCCGCCGCTGCCGTTGAAATTGTCCGCCGCCACGAGGCGGAACGAGACCGACGGAGCATCGTTGAGCACCGTAAGAGAGCTTAAATCAAACACGCGGTTGAACTCCGGTTGCGGCGAACCGTTCGGACTCCACGGCTGGGTGGACAGGCCGGAGCCTTGGTTGTTGGACGAGGCAGCGTTGGTCAGAACCAGGTACGTCGAACCGAACGGCAAAAAATTTACGCCGTCGGAAGTGTATTGCAGAAGAAAATCCCGCGGCCCGGTTCCGCTGCTGGTTTGATCGTAAGAAAGAACGATATTCCGGAAGCCGAGGGTGCTGACGGAAAATTCAAAATAATCGCCGGCGGCCCACGTGTTCACGCTCCAGGCGTGGCCGGAACCATTGCCGGCGGGAATGGACCAGGTGGCCGGGCTGGCGTGGCTGGCGTCGGCGACGCCTGTTCCGATGTCGGCCAGCACGCCGCTTTGGGTGGTTCCGGAGGTCAGCCCGGCGCCGATGATATGGTTCGTGGAAGCCGCCGTTTCAAATGTCCATGCCGCAATCGTATCGGCCCGCAGCGGCGCCCCGGAAATCGCCGGCAGGACGGCCGCGAGAATCAACAGTTGTCTCAAGAGGCCCCGGGAAAGGCGATGGGGCGGGCAACCCGCCCGGCATCGGCCGCAATGAATTTCCACGAGAGGGAAGGGAACAAACGCTGGATTACGCCGGCCGGAAGCCGGCCCCACGATTTTTTTCAGATGCGCCTTCATCGGATTCTGCTTTCGCTTGGGTTTGGGTTCCAGGGTTGCGATCCGATTGGGAGGGATTTTTGATCCAACCCGCCGGGAAAGAACAGGTCAAAAGGGGAAAACTTGTTCACAAATTATTCACCATCCGCCTGGCGGAGCCGGAATCGTCCGGGCCTTCCAACGCCGTCACATCTGTTCGGCGACTTCGATGCCCAGCACCTGGAGTCCCTGCTTCAGAACCCGCGCCGTCAGGTCGCACAATGCCAGCCGGCTGGTCCGCGCGGGGTCGGCGGCCTGGAGCACCGGGCAATTTTCGTAGAAGGCCGTGAATTTTCCCGCCAACTCAAAGAGATAATTGCACAGGAAGTTCGGCCGGTATTCCTCGGCGACGGCTTCCAGCGTCAAGCCGAAATTCAACAAATGTTTTGCGAGCGTGATTTCCTCGCCGGCCGTCAATGGGAAATCGAACGCCGTCGGCCGCCGGGGGAGAGGCTCCGCCGCTTTTCGAAAGATGCTTTGGATGCGCGCGTAGGCATATTGCAAATACGGCGCGGTGTTGCCGTGCAGGGCGAGCATCTTGTCCCAACTGAACACGTAATCGCTCTGACGGTTGGGCAGCAGATCGGCATATTTGACGGCGCCGATGCCGACCACGCGCGCGATGCGGCGTCGCTGAGCTTCCGGAAGAGCGGGATTTTTTTCGGAAACGATCCGGAATGCCCGCTCCTCGGCTTCGTCGAGCAACTCGGCGAGTTTGACCGTCTCGCCGCTGCGGGTTTTGAATGGCTTGCCGTCCGGGCCGAGGATTGAGCCGAACCAGACATGCGCCAATTTAACGGTGGCTTGCCGGCCGGCGGCCGATTGCCATTTTTGAAAGGCGGCGAAGAGTTGCTGGAAATGCAATTGCTGCCGGCCGTCGGTGACGTAAATGATCTCCTCCGGATTCCAGGTTTCCAGCCGATATTGCAGCGTCGCCAGATCCGTCGTCGTGTAATTGAAACCGCCGTCGCGTTTGCGGACGATGGCCGGTTTGTCCTTCAATTGCGGGTGGTCGTCAAAGAAAATCACCAGGGCGCCTTCGCTCTCGCGGGCGATGCCCAGCCGGACCAGTTCCTCCACCAGCGGCGCCAGGCGGTCGTTGTAAAAACTCTCGCCCAGAGTGACATCAAACTTCACGCCCAGTCGCGCGTAAATGGCGTCGAACTGCTTTTGTGAAAGGGCGATCATTTCCCGCCAGATTTTCAAATTCTCGGCGTCGCCATGCTGCAATTTCACCAGTTCCTGCCGCGCGGCTTCGAGCGTGGCGGGATTTTCCACACACTCCGCGGAGATTTTTTTGTAAAGCCGCTCCATTTCTGCGACGGCGTCGGCGGCCAGAGCGGCGGCATTCAGTTCCCGTTTCCAGCCGACCAGCAACATGCCGAACTGCGTGCCCCAGTCGCCGAGATGATTGTCGGCAATGACCCGGTGGCCGAGCAGCCGCAGCACGCGCGCCAGGCAATCGCCCAGAATCGTGGAGCGGATGTGTCCCACGTGCATGGGTTTGGCGACGTTGGGCGAGCTGAAATCCACCACGATGGTGCGAACGGCAGAACGGGCCGGCGAGGCGTCCGGACTGCCCGACGTCCGCCCCGCCGTTTCGAAAAACAAATGTTCGCCGCGGGCGGCGGCTTGAAGCGTTTGCACCAGCGCGGAGGTTTTCAGCCGGAAATTCAGGAAACCGGCGCCGGCGACCTCGGCGCCATCGCCCACCTCCGAAATGTCCAGGCGGGCCAGGACCTTTTCCGCCAGTTGGCGCGGATTCAACCGGCGTTGTCTGGCCAGCGACATCAGGGCATTGACCTGGTAATCGCCGAATTGCGGGTCGGCGCAGGGGCGAACCTGAATTCGGGCCAAATCCTCCGGCGTGGCGTCCGGCAACAGATCGCGCACGGCGGCTTGCAGTTTTCGTTCCAGATGTTTGTGCGGCAGCACGCCAAAAATTTTAACGGCCCTGGGGCAAAAGACACGAAAGAAACTTTGCCGCCCGCCGGGAGGCACCTAAACTGGGCGCGTGAAAGCCGCCGTTCTCCATGGCAGGGAAGATCTTCGCCTCGAAGAACTCGCGCCGGCGCCGCTCCGGCCGGGGGAAGTGCGCGTGCGCATTGAAGCGGCCTTGACCTGCGGCACGGATTTGAAGGTGTATAAACGCGGTTACCACGCCCGCATGATCGTGCCGCCCGCCGTTTTTGGCCACGAACTGGCCGGCGTTATTGTGGAAACCCAAAATCCGGAATCCGAATTCCGCATCGGCGACCGCGTCGTGGCGGCCAATTCCGCCCCCTGCGGCCGTTGTTTCTTCTGTCGAAACCACCGGGAAAATCTTTGCGACGATCTGTTGTTTCTCAACGGAGCCTATGCCGAAAGCATCGTTATTCCCGCGCGCCTGGTCGAAAAAAACCTGCTGAGGCTCCGGCCGGATACTTCCTTTGCCGATGCCGCGCTGGTGGAACCGCTGGCCTGCGTGGTGCAGGGCATCGAAGAAACCGCCTTGCAGGCGGGACAGCATGTCTTGATTCTCGGCGCCGGGCCCATCGGCCTGATGTTTGTGGCCCTGGCCAAACACCTCGGCGGCCACGTCAGCGTGGCCGGTCGGGGCGAAAAACGGCTGGCGGCCGCGCGCCGCTTGGGCGCCGGACAGGTTTTTGAAGTCGGCCCCGACGGCGACGTGCTCCGGGCGATTTCCGCCCGGACGGGATTTGACGTCGTGATTGAAGCCGTGGGCCGGCCGGAAACGTGGCAGGCCGCCGTGCAACTGGCGCGCAAGGGCGGCACGGTGAATTTTTTCGGCGGTTGTCCGGCGGGCACCAGCGTGACGTTGGACACGCAGTCAATCCACTATTCAAGCCTGACACTTCGGGCCAGTTTCCATCATACACCGCGCAGCATCCGGCGCGCCCTGGAATTCATTGAATCCGGCGTCATTCGCGCGACGGATTTTGTGGATGGCCAATGGCCGTTGACGCAGTTGCCGGAATTGTTCCGCACGATGGCCGCGGGCAATCGCGCCATTAAGACCCTGATCAAGGTGCATGAGTAAAGCGGCGGGCAATCGCAGAGCAGGAAAAAAGAATTTCACGAAGCGACCTTTTGACTGGGCGCCGGAATGAGCTTGGGATTCAGTTCAATCCCAACGGCGATGGAACGCTTGCCATTCATGAAGCTGAACAACACCTTTCAAGCAAATTCTGTGCCGCTCGTTTTTGGGCCGGAGAGTTCTGCGAGACGGCAGGCGCGGTAATTTAACTGCGTATCGGTCGTCAAAAACCAAATGAAGGCAGGGGCTCTGCCGTAAAAAATGTTGAGAAAAAAGACAGTTCCGCCCACCTTCTGGCGTTTGCCGAAGGCCAAAGAGGGTGGACAGGAGTCCCGACCGACGTCATTTCAAAAACGCTTCAATCGTTCGATGCATTTTCTTCAAGTCGGGCAGATTGACATACATCATGTGGCCGGCATCGAACTGGACGTAGGTGATGTTCGTGCGGTAGGCCGGGTCCAGCGCCATGTGGTCTATCGCGTAATGCATCGTGTCAATCGGGCAGACCAGGTCGCACCGCCCGCCCAGGACCAGCACACGCATGTAGGGGTTCTGATTCATGATGGAAGCCAGGCGACCGGCGGCATTGGCGTAGGTGTTGCGGTCACCGTAATCCCACGGCTGCACTCCGGCCAGAACTTCGTAGGGCAGGTCGTCCTCGAATTTCAACTCGCCGCGAATGTAACTGTTGATGGCCGCGGCAAACGGTCCGCGGGTGGCAGCGGCGGACGGGTCGAAGTCCGGGTACGGCGCCGCCGGGTCGTCGTCGCGCCCGGTGATGCGCGCGTCATAGGCGCCCAAAATCAATCCTTCGTCGTGCAACAATTGTTTGCGGAACACGCCGGGATCAATCCGCAAATCGTTATCGGCGATAACATTGGTTTTCAATCCGGTAAACCGCGCCAGTTGCTGGATGATTTTCTCGCGCCCGGCGGCGGACAGGGTGTCGCCCTGCTGCAGGGCGGCAACGTATTCGCCGCGGGCAAAGGCACGCGCTTGAGCCAGGGCGTTGGTCAGATTCGCCTGTAAATCCGGCGGCAGTTTGTGGTGATAAAACGCCGCCGCCGTGTAGGCCGGCAGGAACAGCGGATACGGCACGTCATTGCCGGGATTGTCATAAATGGTTGCAAAGTCCAGCACGCCGGAAATGAGAATCAGCCCGTTCAAATACATGCCGTAGCGCGCACTCAGGTAGTCGGCCAACCCGGCGGCGCGAAAAACGCCGTAGCTCTCGCCACCAAGATATTTCGGGGAGAGCCACCGGTTGTGTCGCGTGGTCCAGAGCCGGATGAATTCGCCAACGGAATTCAAATCGTTTTGGTTCCCAAAAAAATCTTCGGGCTTCTCGTGCACCGCCGGGCGACTGAAACCCGTCGCTACCGGATCAATGAACACCAAGTCGGCCGCGTCGAGAATGGAATACGCGTTGTCCACCATTTTGAACGGCGGCGGTGGCAACGTGCCGTCGTCGTTCATCTTCACCCGGCGCGGTCCAAACGCCCCCAGGTGCAGCCAGACCGACGACGAACCGGGACCGCCATTGAAACAAAAGATGACCGGCCGCTCCGCAAGGTTCGTTTCGCCCTGCCGGGTGTAGGCGACGTAGAAAACCGATGCGCGGACGGCGCCGGTGGGACTCAAAATCGGCAACATGCCCGTCTCAGCCACGTAGGGGACGCGCTGACCGGTGATGGTGACAGCGTTGGTAGTAAAGACGGGCCGGTGCGTGGCGTCGGGAATGACGGCGGCGGCTTTCGTTTCGGCGGACGGCGGCGTAGCGGCACCTGCAGGGGAATTGGTTTTCGGCGCGTCTGCGACAGACAGCCGGACAACGAACAGGAGCAGCAGACAAAACAAATTTCTCATGGGCATCATGCAATTTGCGTCCGACAAGCATGCACGTTCCCTTCGGCGGGCGCAAGCGCGCCGGCCACGCAACGAAAAAGTCACGGGAAGGTGAATTGTGCGAAAACTTCGCCTCAGGGGCCTTGTCAAGCCCAACCTTTCGTGTGAGAAAAGCCCAACAAGTTTAATCCACTTAGCGTATGAGGCAGAAGACGGATTCGATGAACATAACCAGCGGAGCCGACGGCATCGGCGGACGGAAGCCGGTGCCTCCACAGGGAAATTTTGGCACCCGGTTTTGGTGGGGTCGGCTGCCACGACGTGCGTTTCACGCTTCGGCCTTTACCCTGATCGAACTCCTGGTCGTCATCGCCATCATTGCCATCTTCGCGGCGTTGCTCCTGCCGGCGCTGGCCTCCGCCAGGCAGAAGGCGCAGACGATCAAATGTCTGAACAACATGAAACAGTGGGGGCTGGCGTTCACGATGTATGCCCAGGACAACAGGGAACTTGTTCCCGAAGAAGGCGACACCATGGCGCCGATCAATTCCAGCGGCAGCGCCACCACTTTGAACAACAGAGATTACGCCTGGTATAATGCCGTACCACCGACGATAGGCCAGCCGGCGTTGGTGAGCCTATATCCGCCATTGTCCACGGACAAGCAGCCGCTGCCGCGCAGCGCGAGTCTCTTTTCCTGCCCCGCGGCGCCGGACCCCGCGGCGGCGCAGGGTTATTCCACGCCGCTCAACGCCAACAAAGCCTTTTTCATGTATGCCGAGAGCAGCGCCATTTGCATCAATTACAGCAGCCGCCGGCAATACGGCTACCCGCAGACCAAACTGACAACGATTCTCAAGCCGTCCGACACCATTTTTCTGGCTGAGCAGGACACCACCACGGCCACTGCGCCTTCGGAGTCTGTGACCAATGGTAAATACTCCGCCGTGCGGCACGCCAACAAGAAGCTGGAGAATTTTGCGATGTGCGACGGCAGTTGCCGGTCGGCGCGTACGAATGAGTTCTGGCGCAACAATGCCACCTATTACAGCGCCAGTGCCGAATGGGCCATGTCGCCCACGATGTATTGGTATCCCACGCCGACCACACCGAATTAAGCCGCAGAATTTCAGACGACAAAGAAACCTGACGAACCTGAAAACCTTCAACCCCGCAACCCTCAGCCTCGATCAACCGCCATGAACCCGAAACTTGTTTTCACCGTCATCACGATTGTTTTTTTGTCAGCCTTCACGTCCGGCGCAACCACGCTGGCTCGCTGGACGTTTGAAAGCCTCGCCTTAAGCACCGCCAACACCAACAGCCCGCCCAACGGCTGGTGCACCAATGTGGCGGCCGACGCGGGCAGCGGGACAGCATCGGGGTTCCACGCCACCGCCACTGCGCTTTATTCCACTCCCGCCGGGAACGGGTCCGCAAAATCATTGAGCGCCAACAATTGGTCCGTTGGTGATTTCTATCAATTTGCCGTCAGCACCATCGGCGCGCAAAATGTGAACGTTTCGTTCGATTCCATCAGCAGCAGCACCGGGCCGCGGGATTTCTATCTGGCTTACAGCACCGATGGCGTTCAGTTCACACAATTCGGCGGCATTTACACCAACGGTAATAACCCTTCGTGGAATTCAAGCGCTGTCAACACCAATTATTCCCACACTTATGATTTAAGCTCTGTCACTGCCCTCAACAACGCCGCGGTTGTTTATTTCCGTCTGGTGCTTGCGGACTCGACCGCATCCAACGGGGGAACGGTGGGAACCTCGGGCACTTCCCGCGTGGACAATTTTACGGTAACGGCTTCGACGGGAACGGCGCCGGCCATTTCCGGCATTTCGCCTTCGGTATTGACGACCAACGCGGGCAACACCGTCGCCTTCACCGTCACACTGACCGCTGGCGATGCGCCCTTGACGTATTTCTGGTTCAAGGAAACCGCTTCCGGCACAAACCTGGTCTCGGTCGTCACGACGGGTGCGCTCTCAAACACCTTGACGCTGCCGGATGTACTGTTGGCCGATACGGCCAATTACCAGGTCGTCGTCTCCAATGCTTCCGCGCTCACGGCCACCAGTGACGTGGCTTCGCTGTCGGTGATTGACCCGGCCATCAATATCCAGCCGGTCAGCCAGACGGGTTTGTTGAACGGGCGGGCGCAATTTTCCGTGTCTGCCGGCGGCACGGGTTTGATCGGCTACCAGTGGTATTACTGTGCCGATCCGTCTGACAACATGCAAATCACTTCGCCGGTGAGCGACGGTTCGCAGGCTTCCGGCGCGGTTATTTCCGGCGCGACTGCCGGCACGTTGACAATCACCAATCTCCAAGCCGCGGCCGCGACCAATTTTGTAGTGGTCGTCACCGGCGCTTACGGCTCAATCACCAGTTCGGTGGCTTCGCTTGCGGTGGCCACCACGGGGCCGCTGGCGTTGTGGGATTTCAACAGCCCTTACCTGAATGTCGCCAATCCGGCGCCGTATCAAGGTGTCGGCACGGCATCGGCGATAAACGTGACGACCTTCCAATCGCCGGTGCCGGACGCCAACGATCCGGCCAGCACCGCCGGCGCCTGGGGCACGCAGAATTATCCAGCGTCTGGTCTGAACAAACAGGCCGGCGTGCAGTTCAACATCAGCACCGTCGGCGCCAAGAACGTGACCGTGAGCTACGACGTCCGCGGCACGTCCACGGCCAGCAAATATCAGCGGTTGCAATTCACCACCAACGGGACGGATTGGATTGATTATCCGGTCAGCGCGGCGATTCCAAGCGGCAGCGTGAACATCTTTCAATCGCGCAGCGTGAGTCTCGCCGGTTTCCCCGGTGTGGCCGACAATCCAAATTTCGGCATCCGCCTTGTCACCGAATTTGAAAGCACCGCGCTCAACGGCAACACCAACAACGCCAATTACGTGGGCATCTCGTCCACTTACAACGGCGGCGGCACGCTGACCTATGATCTGGTGACCGTCAGCGCGGATGCCATCACCAACGCCAACGCCGCGCCCGTCATCAGCGGCTTGGGCGACGTCACTGTGGCGGACAGTTACAGTGTCAGCAATCATTTCACCGTCAGCGATGACACCACGCCGGCCGGCTCGCTGAACGTGACGGCGGCCAGCCTCGACCCCACCGTCTATCCGGCTCTGACAGTAAACAATGCCAACGGCACCGTTCAACTGGTCATCACCCCCAATTCAGGCAACACGGCCAATGTTCACGTGCCGATTTTAGTGACGGTCACTGATGCAAACGGCGACGTGGCCGCAGGCTGGTTCACGTTGACCATCACGCCGGCCAATGCCCCGCCGGTCATTGCCGGCTTGAGCAACACCAACCTGTTGCCCAATGGCACGCTGGTTGTTCCGTTTACACTCACGGATGATCACACGGATCCGGCGGCGATCATACCCGCGGTGATTTCGGCGAACTCCAAGCTGGTTCCAAACGACGGGGCGCACCTGGCTCTCGGCGGCAGTGGCAGCAATCGCACGCTGACCATCCGCCCGGCGACCAATCAATTGGGCACAGCGCCCATCACTGTTTCCGCCAGCGACGGTTCGTTGAACACGTCGCAAACGATCTACCTGACTGTCCGCCCGAACACGAATGTGGTTTTAGACGACAACTTTGATTACGACGGCAGCGGCGCGCTCGTCACGTTGTCCGGCGGTTTCTGGCAAACCCACAGCGGGGCGGCCAACCAATTGCAAGTCAGTGGCGGCGCGGCGACGATTGACGGCCTCAACCACAGCGAAGACGTGAACGCGCCGTTGATCGGCGGGCCGTATTTGACCAACAGCGCAGCGGTTTTGTATTCCAGCTTCGTCGTCAATTATTCCACGCTGCCGGATGCGACGGGCGCTTACTTCGCGCATTTCAAGGACAACACCACGTTTGGTTTCCTCGGCCGAGTTTGGGCTTCGACGCTCGGTGCGGGGGCCGGCGCCTACCGGCTGGGCATCGCCAACAGCGCCGGCACCAGCGCCAGCGTCGCGACTTTTCCGCAGGACTTGTTTCCGGGTTCCAACTATGTCGTGGTCACCCGCCTGGTATTGTCCAACGGCGTCTCGACGCTGTGGATCAATCCCGCCAGCGAATCCTCGCCCGGCGTGACCGACCCCACCGACATCACAACCAACAAGGTCAATATTTACAGCTACGCCTTGCGCGAAAGCAATGGTTCCGAAGGCATCCTGAATGTGTCGCATGTGAAGGTTGGTCTCACCTTCGATTCGGTGTTTCCGTCCCTGCGCATACAGCCGGCGGGGGCGAATTTCGTTTTGGACTGGTCGGACCCGACGCTGACCTTGCAATTGTCCACGAACGTGGCTGGGCCTTACGCCGATGCGCAGGTTTCGCCGCCTTACACGGTGGATACGCATACCAATGGCGCAATGTTTTTCCGGTTCAAACCGTAAAAAGCCTTTCGGTAAAAACACTCTGGTTCCGGCGGGGACGTCTGAATTTGGGGAGCCGCAAGTAATGGAGATTTATTCACCGATGATTTTAACGAGCACTCGCTTGCGGCGGCGGCCATCGAACTCGCCGTAGAAGATTTGTTCCCATGGCCCGAAATCCAACTTGCCGTTGGTGATGGCCACCACCACTTCGCGGCCCATGATCTGGCGCTTGAGGTGCGCGTCGGCGTTGTCCTCGCCGGTGCGGTTGTGGCGATATTGCGAGGTCGGCGCGTGCGGGGCGAGTTTTTCCAGCCAGTCGTCGTAATCCTGCAACAGCCCGTCCTCGGCGTCGTTGATGAACACCGAGGCGGTGATGTGCATGGCATTGACCAGGCAAAGGCCTTCCCGGACGCCGCTTTGGGCGACCAATTTTTCAATCCGGTCGGTGATGTTGACGAAGCCCCGGCGGCTGGGGATTTCGAACCAGAGATACTCGGTGAGCGATTTCATGCCGGCGGCGGCGATTTTATTGCTGCGGGTAGACCAGGATGTTGTTGTGGACGATCACCACCAGATCATTTTTGCCATTGCCGGTCACGTCGGTCACGACGGCTTCGCGCGGTTCGGGCAGGGTGCTGGAGGCGCCGCGAAAGGTATGTTGTTCAAAGACCTGCCAGCGGAGGGCGGGCACCAGTTTGTGCTCGGGGTTGAAGCGGACGATGTCCAGATAATTTTTTGCTGTTTCCAGAAAGACCAGGTCCTTCCGCCCGCTGCCGGTGAGGTCGCCGGCCACCACGTCGTTCAAATATCCATCCTTGATGGGCGTGTCGTAGCCGTCGAGCGCGGTGAAATCCCAGACTTCGCCGCCCAGCGGCAGCCAGGCCACGGCGTTGAGTCCCTGGAACGCAATGCTGGCCAGGTTCGTGCCGCCGAGGGCGACAGTTTGAAGGCCGGTGAAATCCGCCACGGGCAGGTCCACGTTACGGGTCACGCGCCACACACCGTTGGTGTCGCGTTGGCAGAGCGTCAATTGGCGGTGTGTGGCGTCCAGCAGAAAAATCGCCGGCAAACGGTTGGTGCCGTCCATTACAGCGGTGGCGCCGGTGATGCGGGAATCGCTGGCGGCACCGTTGATCTGGTCGCGCACGTGAAAGACCCACGCCGGTTGATTGGTGCCGTTGTCCAGGCGTAATTCTTTTTCCAGCACGACGGCGCGGATGAAGTTTTTTTGGGGCAGGAGCAGTTCGGGTTTGCCGTCGCCGTCCACATCCGCCGTCGCCAGCCAGGGCTGATCCATCGTGCCGCCGGGCGGGTCCACGTCAGTTTCATCAAAGCTTCCGTCGCTCTTTTGGAGGAGCACCTTGATTTTTTCGTAGGGGATCAGCACTACCAGGTCCGTCAAGCCATCCTGGTTGACATCCACCACCCCCATGGAAACGGGGTTGGATTTGAAGCTCTCGCTGAGTCGTTGCATTTTCACTTTTCCATCTGCGGTGCGGGTGACCAGGGAACGCCGGCCGTTTTGATCCTCCACGATGACGCACAGGGTTGGCGGGGCGCCCGGTCGGAGAGGACCGACGGCCATGACCAGCGGTTTGCCATCGAACGGCACCAAATTGGGAAATGGCAGCCGTCCGTTGCGGTCAAACGAAGTCATCCCGACGGCACGTTCGGATTGGCTCAAGAGGAAAATTTCCGGCTGACCATCGCCATTCCAATCCGCCACCGCCAACTGGCTGACTCCGGCCAGCGCGGGGAATACTTTGGGCGCCGCCAGCGAACCGTCCGGCTGTTGCCCATAAACGGCCAGTTGCCCGCTGTCGGGCTCGGCCACCAGCAGATCAGGTCGGCCGTCGCCGTTCACGTCGGCCCATAATTCACCGCGCCGGGCGGCGTCGGTGCGGCGCAGCGGCAGGATCTGGAACTGCCCGCGGCGAAAGGCGCCGGACAACTTTTCCGCCGGTTGACGGAGGAACTGCCACACCTCCGCGCGTCCGGAAGTTTGGGCGATGGTCACGATGAAATTTTTCGAGCCGCCTTCGAGGTTATCGGCGCAATAGGAGCGGATGGGCTGCGTTTTGAAATACATTTCCGGGCCGAGCTGGCCGGCGGCGTTTTGCAGGCGGAGGCGGAACGGTGTGGGGCTGTCCCAATCCACCAGCAGCAAATCCT
>DASRCU010000119.1:0-13696 GCA_035652955.1 Verrucomicrobiia bacterium
GTGGCTTGCAACAGGCTGCCGGCGCCAGGATTTTCGAAGTTGATATTATTGCTGGTCATCAAATAGCGCAGTCCCGCCGCATCGTCTCGAGTCAGACCGGTGTAAAAGCCGCCCAGCTCCAATCCTCCCAGGGCCGCCACCCCTGTGCTTTGCACCTGATTGCCCGATATAAAAATTCCGGCTGTTTCCTGTTCAGGGGCGAACTCAAAATCGTTGGCCGCCACTGCCGTATATCCTACGGCCGTTGGTTGAACGGGAAAAGGAATGGCTACCGACTGCCATTCCGGCAACGGGAGACCACACTTGTCTGCGATGCCATATGTGTAAAGGACATTGTTGACGTAAGGCGAGTACAGCGTGCCGGAACCCACACCCAGCGGTTGATCGGTATCGGCAAGGTTCCTTTGTACCACGAGGTAATAGGTGCCCACCGGACAGGGAGTGGGACTCTGATAGCGATCGTGCAAGGTCCAGGTGTAGCGCTCCGGCTCGGCCAATCCCATTTGCTCCACCAGCAAGTGAAGGGTTACCGACTTCAGGTCCGTCAGATACAAATTCTGCGCCGTGGGATTAAAATGTTGAGAATTGAACGGAAATTCCGAGAGATCGGCGCTGTAACCATCCACGCCGTTGGGATAGTTGGTGAAAAATTGGTTCATGATGGCAAAGGCCTGGTCGGCTGCCTGCTCCCCTCTCGCACCGAAAAAGCCGGCGAAATTCGCGTCGTAGGCATAATACAGCACCGGGATGTTGCGACGATATTCTTCGCCAACATTCTTGGGGCCGCCGAGGTCCTGCAGCCACACCGGTCCGCCAGGTTGACTGGTATTGAGACTGCTCAAGCCATATCCCACATTGAGTGTCTCCCACGCGTCGCCAAAAGTAGTCGGCAAAGGCTGACTTAAATCGCCACCCGGCGTGAACGGCGCCGGCCCCAACAGCGCAAAGCCCCGCGCCGTCTGCCCAGCGAGAACCAGCAGCGCGGCGCAACAAACACAGTTAATGGTTCGCAACACGTTCATTTCTTCAATACAGGAAAATTACCCGGTAAAACCCGGCTGATTGGCCACCGACATACATGGAGTCGCTGGTGCCGGCCGCCATGCGCGGCAGGCCGACATTGGTCCAGGAAGCCAAATTGGTTGTTACTTGCACTTGATAAACGTGGCCCGGCTGCGTGTTCCAGTTCAAGAACAGGCCTTGCGACGTCTGCACCAGTGTTTGTTGGAGCCAGGTGGCGGAGTTGGTGGGATCGCCGCCACTTTGGAAAATCTGGAGCAGCGTGGGGGCGCCTGCGGCCGGGCGAGCGCTGGCGGAAGGCCATTGACTGACATCGCTGCCGAAGTATTGCTCCATCCATTCATACGGAATGCCGCCCCAATTCAATCCGCTCCAGGTGGCCCCGCCCACGGAAGGAGACAGGGGCGCGCGCCGCCCATCGGTGGTGAGGTAATCCACGGCAAAGGAATGAACACTGTTTTTGGCCAGGCCATTGGCGGCCGTCATCACCCAAAGGTTGCTGACCGTCAAGGCGGCGGGTGTTCCGGCGCCGTCCACATAGACTTCGTAATTGGAAATGGAAATGCCGGGCATCGTCGGCCAGGTCACACACAGTTGCGGCTGGTAAACGCCGTTGCTCAACGTGAACGGCGCCCAGACGTACACGTTATTAATCGGCGGCAACAGCGCGTTTACGTTCAGGTAACGTTGGGCAAACAAATCCATGCCGCTGGGGGTAAAGGTGAAGCCGCTCCAAACGGCGAGGAATTGCTCCGCGCCGTCGCTGGCCACCGCCGGTTGCATTTGCGAACCGAGCGTGGTGGTGTTGACCCGAAATTCGCCGCCAATCAAGGAGCCGTCTTCGTGAACAAACTGGCCGTACACACCTTCGCGCGAACCGTCCTGGCCCAGACTCGTCCAGACGATCAGGTAATCCCCGCCTGTGGCACTCAGGCGCGGGAGGTACTGATCGCCGTAGGTATGCGAATTCACACGCACCACCGGGCCGCCGGTTGTGCCATTGAACGGCCGCGCATAAATATCCCAGCTATTCCCCACATTGGTCATATCCATGGCATTCCATGTGATGAGATAACTGCCGTCGGACGCGCCGGCGGCTGTAGGATTGGAAGCGGGGTTGTCATCGGCATTTACCCGGAATTCACCGCTTTGCGCCACGCCGTTGGCATTATAAATCCGCGCGTAAATGTCCACGCTCGCCGTGCCGATCTGGCTGGGCGAAGTGCCGTTGGTGTTGTTGATGGCGCTTAAATTGAAGGCACGCCGTTCCTGTTCGGAAACCCATGCGACCACAAAGCCGCCATTGGCCAGCGCGGCCACGGTGGGGTCCCGCTGATTCCAGGAAGTAAACTGATTGACCAGAAATTCCCCGCCGACTTTGGTTCCGTTGCTGGTGAGTACCTGCCCATAAACATCCAGCAGACTGTTGGAGCTGGCCTGGTCAAAGCTTTCCCAGACCACGACCACATTGCCGTTCCTCAGCGCGGCGACCGCCGGATTGATTTGGAAATGGTTGGTGAAGGTATTGACTATGAGGTCGTTGGTGGCGTTGGGATTGAGCCACAGATAATTGGTCACGCCGCCGCTGTTGGTTTGGGCCAGAAATCGCGCGTAAATGTGTTCGTGACCGGCCGGACCCCCCTGCCAGACAAACACGGCGCCGCCGTTCTGGAGCATTGCCACACGAGGATTGGACTGGTCGTTGGTGCCTTGAATGTTGACGCGCTGCCGCCATGTCGTCCCCGAAAGCGTGCTGTCCAACCGTGCGGCGCTGATGCCTAATCCGTTGCCGTCGGTGGCGTTATCCTGCCAGACCACAAAACCACCCTGGGCATTCAGCGCCACATCGGGTTTGGTTTGGTCGCCAGGCAGGTTGCCGACGATGGCGTATTCGGTTCCGTTGGTGGCGTAATAATTGGTCTGGGCCAAGACGGCGGCGGGCAGCGCGAGAAACACGCAAAAGCCAACGGCAGCCTTGCGGGCAAACGACAGCGACATAAACAACGAATGGTCGGAATTTAAACGAGCGGCGCCGGTTTGTCCAAAAATTCTTTCAACAAAACGCCCGAATCGCCGCCAGGTTTTAGGCAGCGGCGGGAAGCGAAGCGCCACATCGCCTTTGGGCACCGTGGGCACTGCCCAAGCGGACTTGCCGCCGCACTTCAAGACGACAAGCGCCTTCTGGCGGTCACCAACAATTTTCAAGCTTTGCCCATTCATTTTCAGATCAATTCCGCCTGCTGTTCGTGGGGCGCACCGGCTTCCAGTCGGGCCAGCATTCCCTTGAACCCCCAGCGGGCGAACAACTGGCGCAGCCGTTCGGTGTCCGCCGGTCTAAGGGCCAGTTTCGCCGGCGAAAATTCGCATGGCAGGTCGTCGCGCAATCTGACCAGCTCGCGGTTGCGCCGAACAATTTCCGCCGCGTCGCGCAGCGCGGCGCGCAATTTCTCCGACGGCACTTCGTCCAGCCGCCGGTAAATTCCGGCAATGGAGCCGAAGCGGTTCAGCAGTTCCGCCGCCGTTTTGGGTCCCACCCCGGGCACACCCGGCATGTTATCCACGCTGTCGCCCATCAAGGCCAGCCAATCGACAATCTGTTCCGGCGCCACGCCTGCCTTGGCCCGCACCTGATCCGGACCCCAAACCACCGGTTCCTTGTCGTTCGGGTTTAACAACCCCACCCGATCCGACACCAATTGCATGAAATCCTTATCGCTGCTGGCGATGATTACCTGCCAGCCCGCCTGTGCCGCCCGGCGCGCCAGGCACGCGATGTAGTCGTCTGCCTCAATTCCTTCCCGGCAGAACGACGCCATGCCGGCGGCTTCCACCCAAGCGACCATTTCGTCCAGTTGCGGACGCAAATCGTCCGGCATTTCTGGGCGCTGCGCCTTGTATTCGGGCAGGGCGGCCGTGCGCTCGGCACTCAAGCCGCCGTCCCAGACCACTATGCCGTGGGTGGGGGCCAGTGCGGCGCGCATTTTCCCAATCATCTGGACGAAGCCGTAAATGGCGTTGGTAGCCGCCCCCGCCGGCGAACGCAAACCGCGAATCGCGTGAAACGCGCGATAGGCGTAAGCGTGTCCGTCCACAATCAGCAGCCGCTCCATCGGTCGGTCGAAGGTTGAAAGTGGAATGTGGCCGGTGGTGAACCATCTCTCTCCATTGTCATCACTTCTTCCCTGCCGGCGGCGTCAGCGGGCCGGGGATGAATTGCTGTTGGTCGCCCGCCCGCGAGGTGGACGGCTGATTGAGCGGGATCGAGGTCTGCGCAAAGGGCAATTCATCGTCCGAATGCACGCGATTGCCCGCCGGATCCACAATCGTCGCCGTCACAAAAATCATCAGGTTCTTTTTCGTGGTCACTTTGGACTGGCTTTGGAAAAGTCGCCCCACCAGCGGAATATCGCCCAGGAAAGGCACTTTGTCCTTGGTGGATTGTACCTGCGAGGAGATCAGGCCGCCCAGAACGACCGTTTGATTGTCCCAGATGTTCACGGTGGTAACCACTTCCCGAACGGTGAAATCAGGCAGGGCGGTGGGCACCTGCACGACGCCGCTGATGCCAGGGACGGTCGGCGGCGTGTCGTATCCGTTGAATTGCAGCAATTCCGGGATGAGCGTGAGATTGATGGTGTAACCATCGGACAATACGTAAGGCACCACGTCCAGCGTCGGCCCAAGCTCAATTTGCTGGGTGATGGGAGTGATGGCTGCCTGGCCGACGGCACCTTGAACCACTTGCGCCCGTGCGGCGACTGCCGCTCCCAGAATACCGGCCATCACGCAACCGGCCCAAATGGGGGCGGCCCATCGGCCAAACCGGGACGCGAATGAAACTAATTCTCCCACAGCTCCAATGGCGGTCTTCCGAAACGCCGCCGTACCCGCGCCCGCACCGCTTAATTTGCAACAGTCGCCACTCCGGGAAATTTCCGCCGGAAACAATAAAGAATCATGCGATTTCATAATGGCAAAATGAAAATCATGAATGGAAACGATTCGGTTATTGCGTACCAGTAGCGGTCGCACCGACCGCGCCGACGCCAGCCACCGCCTGTTGGAAGCTGTAACCGGTAATGATATATTTGATGTCGGTAGCCCGCATCTGCGTCTGGCGGCCGCTGGTGGTGACTACTTCCGGTTCAGCCAGTGTCTCCACGCCTGTGCGTTGTTCCAAGGCATGAATCACCACACGGAAATTCGGGTCGGTCAAAATCCCGGTGACGGTCGCCAGCGCCGGGCCGGTGTTGCGCAAACCGCCGGTGACCAGTTGATCGTTGGCCGAACCCGGAATGATGCCGGCCGGAGTTTCACCCGGGAAATAACCCGACGTTGTCGGATTGCCATTGAAGAGCGAGGGTTGGCTGCCGCCGCTGGCCACCACACTGCCATTGATGAAATTGCCCAGATACCAGTCGAAACCCAGCGCGGCGTTGTCATCCTGCTGCAGTTCAATGAAACGGGCCTTGATATGCACCTGGGGGGCGACTTGATTCAACGCCTGAATAGTCCGTTCAATGGTGTCCAATTCCTCAGGCGTGGCTTTTACGAAAAGCAGACCCAGGCGGTCATTAAAGGCCACGCTGCGGCCGGTGGCGCGCAAATTGACGCCGATCGCCGCAAAGAAGTTCATGACGGCCTCGTTGACGGCGGACATATAACCCGGCAAGGTCAAATAAGCCACGCCTTCGCCGGCCCCCAATGGCCCGGCACCGGCGGCTGCCCCACCGGCGCCTCCCACGCCCCCGGCACCGCCCGCGCCGGCCCCCACGACAGCGCCCACACCGCCGTTCACTCCACCGGCAGCACCGCCCGTAAAGCCGCCGCCACCATTTTGTGAACCATACCGCGCTTGCCCTGTTCCCGGCGCAATGTTCACTTGAGGCACGGCAGCGCCACTGACTTGGTTCCCGTTTTGTCCGCCGCCCACACCGCCGCCGACGCCGCCCACGCCGCCGCTGGCGGTGGTATTGACGCTGGCAAAGTTGAACGCCGCGACGCTTTGCAAGCCCTGATAAAATGTGTTGGGGTCCACTTTGAACACGCGCATTTCCAGTGTCGGCGGCTCGGGGCCGTTGGGTTTGCCGGAAAAAACGATGCCCCAGTCTTCCACGGAGAATTTGATGGGATGATCAGCCACCATAACCATGGCGTTCAACACATCGGCCAGCCGGACATCCCGGAGCGACATGCGAATGGTGACGGTACTGGGATCCAGCGTTTCTGGCTGGGCGGAGGCACCGGCCCCTGGAGTTCCGGGAGCTGCAGGCAAACCGGTGGCGGGATTCAATTGGACGCCTTCGCCGGCGGGCGCGCCGAATCCACCAGGTCCACCAAATTGACCGGGCTGACCGGTGGTGAACGCGGAGCTGGGAGTGACGTTGGGATTGAACAAAAAGTTGATGCCCATTTTGTCCGGATCGCGGAGCTGGGATTCCTTCTGCAGATAATTGAGGGCTTCGTTCAGCGGAATGCCGTCGCCCCAGGGAATGTTGTCAATGTGAATGGTGTTAAGTTTGCGGTAAATGGCTTCGCGCCCGGCGCCGGTATGCACATCGGTGTTGGTGGCGTAGGGATTGGGCACGGGCAGGCCGATACCCACTTTGGGCGTCCATTCTTTTTCCACCTGGACCATGGCGTCCTGGGCTTCCGTGGTGCGGGTTTGTTCAGCGCGGGCGTAGTTGGCCTGTTTGACGAGGTTCAAATAATAAACCGCTCCCTGGTTGTCCGGATCCAGTTGTAAGGCCTGATTCAGCTTGACTTCGGCCTCTTCAAACTTGCCGGCTTCGTAAAGCATCTTGCCGTCCTGAACGAGCGTGCCGGCCTGAATTTTTTCCTCCTTGATTTGCGGCATCCGTTCCAGGGTGGCAGCATCGGGCATTCGGCCTCGCATCGCTTCCAGCAACTGATCGTTCTGCCGTTTCAAAGCCAGGGCATTGGGGTCTTTGGGATTGACGGCCAGGACACGGGCGATTTGGGTTTGGGCCTCGTGCAAATCACCGCGGCGCTGTGCCTGCCGGGCCAGTTCCAGGCGGGTGGAGGTCAGGCCGGCCACCGTGGCCGCCGTTTCGGCGTCAATGCCCGAACCGATTTGGGTGACCAGCGTGTAGGCCTGATCGTAGAGCTGGGCGGCGCCGGTAAGGTCACCGCGCGCGACGGCGCCTTTGGCCTCCTCCAGTTTACGGCGCAGTTCAATGGTTTTGGCCTGGCGCAACAGGGCTTCATTGGCCGCAATGGTGGCAGGCGCAGTTTGCGCCGAAACCGGAATGGCGGCGGCCAGCAGGAAGAATCCGAGCGAGAGAAAAACGGCTTTGGTCATGGTCGTGGTTTCAAGTTCGTCATCAATCGGCGCGTATTCGCGGAAATGCGTGTCACACTATCACGGCGTGTAGGGCAATGTCCATTTTTTTTGATTGGATTGGGCCAACAATACCACTGCGTTGGATTCGATGGCAATGACATTGTAATCGTCGCCGGCAAAATGGATGCGGCTGCCCACGCGCAATCCGGTGGCCCGAAAATTTTCCGGATCGTACTTCAAATCAGCCGTGTAGCCGGCCACGCGCTCGTAGGGTTTGCCTTTGGCGACGTTAACGATCTGACCGCTGTCGGCCAGTTTCAAATTCAGCGCCGTCGGGTCCGAGGGCTGGCCTTGGACGCTCACGAGGGTGAAGCCTTCATCCTGTCCTCCCACCGAGGTGTCCGTCACCCGGTCGCCGACGGATGCATAATGCCGCCGCGGCCGGCGCTGGAACGGCAAAGGCGCAGCTTCATCTTCAATGTTGAAGGCGTAACGCGTGCCCAAGTCGGTGGTCATCGCCGATTCGAGCGTAATGCGGTAATAAAGCGGCGTGATTTTGGTCACCACGGCCTTGTCGGGACCCAGTTGGCTGCCTTTGACCAGCCGCCCGTTGGCGTCCTTTTGCCAACGGACGGGGTTGAACAATTTGTTAGTCGTGGAAAAATCCAGGGCATAGGACGCGCTCAGCCGTTTCATGATGGTTTCCTGAGCGGACAAATCCAAGGCCTCCAGGGGCTTGGGGTTGCGCGGGAAATAGGTGGTGCGCAGGTTCATCATCCGCTGCTTGTCAGCCTGGATGACAAACCACATGCCTACCAGGACGGCGACCAGCCCCAGCAACACGGTGCCAAGCAGAATTTTTTCGTAATGGTTCTTGAGAAATTGCATCATCAGTCCCCCGGCAACAATTTGACCACGTCCACTTCCATGGTGATGCGCAACAACTGTTCGTCCAGAATGGTCTGCAATCCGCCCTGGCTCGGAACAACGGCGCCGGGTTGTCCAGCCATGCCGCGGGGCGGGCCGTAACCGGGCGGCGCGTAGGCGGGCATTTCACCGCCATATCCGCCGCGCATGCCGTAACCGGGAACGCCGTAGCCGTAACCCCCTGGTGTGTATCCGTAACCCGGCGCGCCAAAACCGCCTTCGCCGAAACCGGCAGCCGTTGCCGGCTGGACCGCCACCGTGCGGATGATGAAAGCATGCGGCGAAGTGGCAAAGCCCTGGATGACTTTGGCAATTTCCGGCGTGAACGAGCGAAAGGTGACCTGATAAGGCGTGATGATGGCCAGACTGTTGGTCACCGGCCAGGCATTGAGGTAATCGCTTTGCGGGCCGGCGCTCTGCCCGGTGCCGGAAACGGAGACCCGCTGGATGCTCTCCAGGGCGTTGATCCCGGCCGAAAAAAGAATTTCCGAAATGGTCTTGACTTCGCCCAGTTGCTGGGACAGCGGCCCGAGGCTGCCGGGCGGGAACAACACCACCCCGCTTTCCGCCGTAAAGGAAAATTTGTAATCGGGCGGCACCTGCACGCTGGCATCGTTGGCCTCGCGCTGCAATTGCGCGATTGTCCGCGGCAGCGCGTCGGCAAATTCCTTGCCGTTGACCAGGCCGTTGACCGGCGCCGGAATGGGCGAAATGGGAACGAAATATTTCCGCGCCTGCCGGATCCACTGCCGGATTTGCGCCGTCTGCTCGTTGGCCGCCTGGATGTTATTGACCCTGTCGTTGCCCGGCGCCGGATTCATCGAGGTGGCGGTTTTCAACTGATTGTAAATTTCCGACAGTTGCACGAACGCTGCGGCGTTGTGCCGCCAACCCACGTAAAAATAAAAGCCAGCCGCGCCCAGCAGCGCCAGCGCCACGACGCCGCCGATGGTGAAAAACAAATTGCGTTTGATCCAGTCCATTGAAAATCAGTGCGGCGGTGTGAAGGGGTCCAGCGGATGAGCCAACGTAACAGTCAAGCCGAAGGTGAACGTGTTGTTGGACGGGTCCGGCGTGATGTTGCCGGCCAGGGCCGTGGCCTTGGGATCAAACATTGGATCGTTTTTGAACTGGCTCTCCACCGCAAAGGCGATGCTGTTATTGGCGGCCGAATCTCCCGTGACGGTGCTCAAATCCACCGCGCGGCAAATCAACAGCAGGGTGCTCACGGGCGGAGGCGGCGTTCCGGGCGCGGCGGTCCCCGGGGTGGCATACGGCTGCGCCGGCTGGGCGGGGGCGGCATTATCCGTCTCCGGCCCGCCCGGGGCGGGCGGATTGTTGGGATTGGCGGCCGGCGCGGCGCTCACCGTCATTTGATCAATCCAAACGCCCACGGCAATGCCCGGATGCTGGCGCGAGAGGTCCTTGGTCACCTGCTCCTCGGCGCGGATGAGTGCCTGGCGCATTTCGGCCAGAGTATCTCCCCAGTAAAACCGGTCGCCCAGCCAGGACGTGATCTGATTGGCCTCGGCCAGCGCCTGATTGCGCCGGCTCCAGGCTTGTTGCATCTGGTTCGCCTTGTTCTGAACTGTTTGGACTTGCGGCTGCAGGTCGGCAATTTCACGTTCCTTGGCCGCAGCCAGTTTTTGGAACAAAAAGCCGATGGAAAAGGCCACCAGGACCAGGCTGAAGACGGTGGCCATGAAGTAGGGTTTCTTTTCGTTGAAGGCCCGCCAGCGCAGGATGCTTTCGGGCATCAAATTCATTTCCACCGGGCAATTGGCCAGATTGCGGAGCCCCAGGCCGACAACTTCGCCCAGGCAATGCGCCACGCGCGCCAGGTCTTCCAGATTCACCGAGGGATCAATCTGGACGTTGCGCAGCGGGTTGAAATATTCGGGCTGGACATTGAGTTTTTCGGTAAAGAACTGCGCCGTGTAAGGCATGATGCTCGCCCCCCCGGCCAGAAACACGCGCTGCGGCGCCGACCCCCCCTGCTGTCCGCGATAAAACTGGGTGGGCTGGTTGACCTGGATGTGCAGCTTGGTCATGAACTGCCGCGCGATTTTGGAAATGGCCGCCTGGTTGGCGTTTTCAGGTTCCTCATAGGCGCCGCCCAGACTGACGAAGCCCTCGGCGATTTTGATCTGCTCGGCGTCGTCAAACTTCAACTTCATTTCGTGGGCGAAGTCCTGCGTAATGGCGTTGGCCCCCAGATTGATGCTGCGGGAAAACACTTTGCCCTTCTCGAAAAACAGCAGGTTGCTGGTGCGGGCGCCGATGTCCAGCAGCATGATGCATTCATCCGGGCTGCCGTAATTGTAGCGGAAGGCGTTGCAGAGCGCCGCCGGGGAGGCGTCGCACAGATTCAAACGCAACCCGGCCTTCTCCACCACCCGAAAAAGTCCCTCCACAATTTCAGACTTGACGGCGACCAGGAGGACTTCCAGTTCGCCGCCGGGGGCGGTGCCCATGATTTGATAGTCCCAGACCACTTCCGCCAGGGGAAAGGGCACGTTTTGCTGCGCTTCGTATTGGATGATTTGCGTGACCTTGCCGGCATCCACCGGCGGCAGTTTGACGAATTTGGAAAACACGTGGAATCCGGTGGCGCAAACGTTCACCTCACGCGCCTTGGTGCCGGTTTCGGCCAGGGCTTCCTGGAGGGCGCGGGAAACAGCCGCCTCGCGCGCGGTTTCCTGGGCGCCTTCGGCTCCCAGCGGCTTGAGGCAGAAATTTTTCAGGCGCAGGCCCCCGGCCTCGTTGATTTCGAACTCGGCCAGCTTGAGATTGCCGGCGCCGAAATCAATCGCCAGAAATGACTTGGTGTTCAGCATGGGCTGCTCACGACATTCGCGCCGCGCCAAACGTCGGGAATTTTCGAGGTATTGGCGGCAGCCCGCTCTGACTAACGGAATTTTCCCCGGCGGTCAAACAGAAATGAAAAAATTGTTTCTTGAACCGCTGCACCGCCGGACCGCTCCCCTCCCCGGCAACGCCGTTCCGCCGAGTCGCCAGCCAAATAAACATTGCATCCGACCCCGAACTTTGGCTTCATGCGCCCGTGTCGGAACCACTGCCAATTGAGGGCCGCTGCCGCATGGAAATTTTTTATTCAGGCCATGTTCAGGGCGTCGGTTTTCGCTACACCGCGAAAACCGTCGCCGCCGGATTTGAAATCACCGGAACAGTGCGTAATTTACCCGACGGCCGGGTCGAACTGATTGCCGAAGGCCCGCGCGGGGAACTGGAAGCCTTCCGGGCGGCCCTTCGCGACGCCGGGCTGAAATCCTTTATTCGCCATGAACAAGTGAGGTGGAGCGCCCCGCGGAATGAATTCCGCAGCTTTGAAATTGTCCCTTGAACGCCCATGAAATTTGCCATCATTGCTGACATTCATGGCAATCTGGAAGCCCTCCAGGCCGTGCTGGAAGACGCCCGGAACCAGAATCCCACGCACTACGTCTGCCTGGGCGATGTTGTCGGCTACAACGCCAATCCCAAGGAATGCCTTCAAATCATCCGGGAGATGAACATCCCCTGTGTCAAGGGCAATCACGACGAATACTGCTCCACCGACGGTCCCCTGGACGGTTTTAATCCCGCCGCCGCCGAGGCCGTCCATTGGACCCGCGCGCAGTTGAGCGAGGAGGACAAACAATGGCTCCGCGATCTCAAATACACCCGCATGGTCGCCAATTTCACCATTGTCCATGCCACGCTGGATGCCCCCGACCGCTGGGGCTACGTCTTCGACAAACTGGCCGCCGCCGCCAGTTTCCCCTATCAAAACACCCAACTGTGCTTTTTCGGCCACACGCATGTGCCGGTGGCCTTCATGCGCGACAGCGTCGTCCGCGGCGGCACCTATTCCAAATTCAAAATTGATCCGGCCAAAAAATACTTCATCAACGTCGGCGCCGTCGGCCAGCCCCGGGACAACAACCCCAAAGCCGCCTACGTCATCTACGACATGGACGCCGGCACCATTGAACTGCGCCGTCTGGATTACGACATCGCCACCGCCCAGAAAAAAATCCGCGCCGCCGGCCTGCCCGAACGGCTGGCCGAACGGCTGGCTTACGGCCGGTGAGGTCGTCAACGAGGTTGCCCGCCCTCGCCCGGCACTCGCCCCGTTTGAAAATCCTGATTCTCAAACCCAGCTCGCTCGGCGACGTCATTCAGGCGCTGCCGGTGCTGCGGTTGCTCAAACAACACTTCCGCGACGCGCAAATTTTCTGGTGGATTGATTCCGCGCTGGCGCCGTTGCTTGAAGGCGATCCCGATCTGGCCGGCGTCGTCCGCTTCGAGCGCCGCCGCTGGGCCAACCCGCGCCATTGGCCCGAAATGTTCCGCAGTCTCCGCTGGATGCGCCAGCAGCGTTTTGATCTGGTGATTGACCTCCAATGCCTGGCCCGCAGCGGCGCCTTCGCCTGGCTGGCCAACGGCCAATTCCTTGTCGGCCTGGACGAACCCCGCGAAGGCGCCCGCGGTTTCTACGACCTGGTCGCGCCGCGCAAGAATTTTTACACCCACGCCGTGGACTGGTACTTGTCCGTCCTGCCGCTGCTCGGCGTGCCGGTTCACAAAAATTTCACCTGGCTGCCCGAACGCCCCGACGTGGCCGCCACCGTAAAACAGAAATGGCTGGGCGAACCGGCGGCACAGGTCGCCCCCGATTCCAAGCTGATTCTGCTCCAGCCCGGTGCGCGCTGGCCGACCAAACGCTGGCCGGCGGAACACTTTGCCGCGCTCGTCCGTTTGCTCGCCGCGAAATTTTCCACCGCGCGTTTCGTGGTCCTCGGCAACGCCGACGACCGTTCCCGGGGTGAAATTCTCTCTGCCGCCGCGCCCGCGCGCGTCCGGAATCTCTGCGGCCAGACCTCGCTGCCGGAAATGATTGAATGGATTCGCCTGAGCGATTTGCTGATCACCAACGACACCGGCCCCATGCACGCCGCCGCCGCGCTCGGCAAACCGTTGGTGGCGCTCTTTGGCCCCACCGAACCGCGTCGCACCGGACCCTACGGCCAGCTCGAAAACGTGTTACGAGTGCCGCTGCCCTGTTCGCCCTGCCGCAAACCGTATTGCACCTGGTCCAAACCGAACGAGTGCCTGACGGCCATTTCGCCGGAAACGGTGTTTGAATTTGTGCAGCGCCGGTTAAATCGTTAGGCCAGCGGTCAACAACCGCTTCAAGCATTCGGCCGCATTTCGCGCCGTTGGCGTCTTGGGCGGCTGATCTCCACCGGCGGCCGCATCTGCTCCGCTCGAGCACGGCGCCAAAACATGTCCCGGCTAATACGCAGACAGGCGCGCAAAAACGCGGTGATGCTTGACTTGCCCGGCCCGCGGCGCAATGCTGCGCGCGCATGAAATCCACCCAAATCCTTTTCGGGGCGTTGTCCGCCTCGCTATTTCTCTCGGCCGGCTGCAAAACGGCGA
>DASRCU010000120.1:0-12229 GCA_035652955.1 Verrucomicrobiia bacterium
GGATGAAATTGGTTTCAGCCAGCCAGTGCTTATTCCGCCAACACCACAAGGTTCCTTCGCGCGTGCCCACCCAGAGGTTGCTCTCCGGGTCTTCGCACAGGGAAATAATGCTTGACGCCGGCAGGGTGAACAAATCCGCCCGGTTGGCCGTTTCTTTCGGATTTTTGAAATGCAACAAGCCATGAACCCCCGCCACCCAACAACTGCCGTCTTTGGCCACCAGCAAGGAATTGATCTGCGGGCCGATGATCGCCAAATCTGCCGACTTCAGCGGCCTGAAATTTCCGCCGGCCCAGCGATACAAACCGCCGGCCTGCATACCCACCCAAATCTGTCCGGGCGCAATTTCCGCCAACGCCTCCACCGCGCCGTAACCGAGGCCCTGCTTTTGATCGAATGCAAACAGATTTTTCTGCCGCAACAAATTAAGTCCTGCGGCGGTCCCCACCCACAAGTGACCTTCCTGATCCACGAACAGCGACGCCACGGAATTGTCCGAAAGCCCGCTGCCGGCGTTGAACGTGACCTGTTTGCCGTCCTTGAATTCAAACAGTCCTTCGCTGACCGAGCCGCCCCAAACGGTGCCATCCGGTTCTTCCGCCAGCGTGCCAATGTACGACCGCGCAAAGTGGCGCGGAATTCGATAAGGACGCCATTGGTTGCCGTCGCGGCACAAGACAAAATCATCACCCGCTCCAATCCAGACTCGGCCGGCTTTGTCCACCAGCAGACAATGCGGGTCCCGTAACAGTTCTCTGGTGGCGGCGTCGGTTATGGGAATTACTTTGCCGGCGCTGAATTCGAATACGCCCGTCCCCGTTGCGCCCAGCCAGACATTCCCCCGCCGGTCGGCGAACAAAGCCGTAATGGGTTTCCCTTTGAAGGCATCACCGGCGGCAAAGGGAGTGAGGTGACCGTTCTGACAAATGGCCAGACCGGCTTCCGTTCCTATCCAGAGCCGTCCCTGGCCATCCTCGGCCAGCGCCGTGATGGAATCAGAAGGCAAGCCATCCGCCATCGAGAACGTTTGCGCTTTGCCCGCCTGCCAGCGGGTCAGTCCGTTACCCGCAGTACCAATCCACAGGGCGCCGTCGCGGTCGGCCAACAACGTTTGCACCGGGCCGGTCGGCATCCCCTCGGGCAAACCGAATGAGACAAACCTCACGCCATCAAAACGCGCCACGCCATCGTCGGTTCCCACCCACAGGTAACCGTCGGCCGTTTGAGCGAGCGCGCGGACATAATCCTGCGGCAACCCTTGCTGGCTTTGCCAGGATTGAAAGGTGAACAACGGCCGTGGAGAGGCGAAGGGTGGATGGACCTCTCCGGCTCCATTGTTGTTGGCCGCCACGAAATCGCTAAATGCGGTGGCAATGGCCATGTCGCTGAAAATCCAGCCGTCACCTCCTCCGCCATGTCGCAAGTGAATTTCGTTAAACGAGGCGTTGGCCCGGAAGCGCGTAATCAAATTTTGCGGCTGCGCTTCTTCAGTCGCGCCGGGACCCAAATCCGGATTGAGCCACACCGTCACCAGATCATTGCCTCCCGGGATGTATTGTACTTTGAAAACCATCGTGCACTCGATGCCGCGATGCGGGTTCTCATAAGAAATGAAACGGCCTGGCGGAGAGGGTTCCGGGCGCGAGGAATGCAAATCAATGTAATCCGAACCTTCGTGGGAATCCCCGGTCGCGTCGGCCCGGAAGGCGCTGTAGGCCCAGGCTTTCAGGGCATTGCCGACGCCCAAACGTTCTTTGTCGCCTTCGTACAGTTCAAAGGCCGCGAAATATTCTTCCGTGCTCGCGTCGGACAACGGGTCCACATGGAATTTGAAGTAAAGCGTGTTGGTCGAGCTGTCGTCTTCCTTTACGGCGCCGTTCAGAATATCGTAGCCGGCACCGGTTTCGTGAACCAAAGTCGGCCCCAAATCAGCCCACAGAATGACAGCGCGAGCAGGCAGGAGTCCCGCCAGGGCGATGGCCAGCATCCAGAAAAATTTTGCGCCGGAGATTTGGGCACGGGAAAAGGTTTTTGCTGAAGTCCAAGTCAAGCGGTCAAACCCGTCGCGCAGCCAGAAGATGGGAAAATGCTGGAGCATGATTCCATTTTATGACGAAATGGCCGAAACAAGCAACCGCGACCAAAGCACCCCACCGGCGGAACGCGCGGCATGCCCTGCGCGAGTGCTCCACAGGCAACAACCGCCGGGACTGAAAAACGAATGCTCATCTCGCCCGGCACTCCGACGGTTCCTCACTGCTCAATCGTAAATTGCATCGGCAAAAAGGAATCGTTGGTTCTGACCGTGAGCAGCCCGTTGGCAAAGAACCAACCGGAGGACGAATCTTTCCCGTTTGCCTGCCTAAGTGGCGGCAGAGAGATTGGCTTTGTCGTGTGGCCACCCTCCACTGTCTCGGTGACAGCCTTCGGCCGATGGTCACACCAAACTTGCAGAACCAGTTCACGCGGAGCCGGACGAAAGGAACCCACCGGAGCGGACACCGTCAGCGTGATTTTATGCGGCTCCCGAACCTGGCGAAACTGACGTTTCATAAAATCTCCTTTACGATAGTTCAATGTCCGGCCGTCATCTTCGTAGAGGGAGGAAGCAGATTCCCCGGCCGGAGCGACGAGCACCTGCAGCGCGTTCCCCGGCATTTGGTCCGTGGACTGAACCACCGGCTGGCGGAAGATGAAACCGCCTTCCCGCACCCACACAGGGATTGAACTGAGCGTCACGGGAACTTGAATCGTCTTCCCGCCGGCAAAACGCCGACCCGTCCAATAATCATACCAATTTCCCGCCGGCAAATAGACCGCCCGTTCTCTCGCGCCTTCCTGAAGCACGGGGGCCACCAGCAAGTCCGCCCCAAACAGAAACTCATCATCCATGTCCGTTGCCTGTTCGTCGTTCGGAAACTCCAGAAAGAGAGGGCGCAGCGCCGGCACGCCGGTTTCGCTGGCCTGCTGCAAGGTGTTGTAAATGTAAGGCAGGAGTTCGTAACGAAGCGCAATTGCCTGTCGGTTGAGTGTCTCGTAGCGATAACCGAACGCCCAGGGCTCCTTGCTGGGCGAATTGAATTCGCTGTGCGAACGCATGAACGGATAAAACACGCCAATCTGCAACCAGCGCGTATAAAGTTCGCCGGACGGCGCCCCGACAAATCCGCCAATGTCGCTGCCGACAAACGGAAAACCGGACAACCCCATGCCCATTAACATGGGAAGCGACTGCCGCAAGGACGACCAGTCGGAGGTGTTGTCCCCCGTCCACACCGCGGCGTAACGTTGCCCGCCAGCGAAACTCGAACGCGTCAGCACAAACGGTCTTTCATTCGGGCGCAGCCTCGACAGTCCCTCAAACGTGGCGCGGCTCATCAATTGGCCATAGACGTTGTGAATTTCGCGTTCGGCGGTGGGTTGGCCGTCGTTGTCGAACCTTACCTCCGGTGGGAGGGTTCCGGTTGGGGATGTAAAAACCGATGGTTCGTCCATGTCGTTCCAAATGCCGGCAACGCCGTCGCTCAGCAGGCCCTGGTAAAGTGAACCCCACCATTGGCGCACCGCCGGATTGCTGAAATCCGGAAACACACTGGGGCCGGGATGCTCCGGCGCTTTGGACGGCCACACCGGCCCTTGGTAAACCGTGCCGTCCGGGTTTTTCACAAAATAGCCTTTGGCCATGCCTTCATCGTAAGGCGCGTAGCCCTTCAGCGCCTCCGGATGCGGGTCTATGATGCTGACTACGCGAAAATGTTCGGCGCGCAATTGCGACAGCATTTTTTGGGGCGTGGGAAACCGCCGAGGATCCCACGTGAACGGACGGTAGTTGTCCAGGTAATGAATGTCCAACCAGATGACGTCGGCGGGAATTTTCTTCTGCCGAAACGTCTCGGCCAACCACAGCACTTTGGATTCGGGATAATAACTGTAACGGCATTGATTGTATCCCAATGCCCACAAGGGCGGGAGCGGCATTCGGCCGGTCAAAGCGGTGTAACGCTCCACGACTTGTTTCGGAGTTGGACCATGGATGAAATAATAATCCAAATCCCCACCCGCCACGCCAAAGGTCAGTAAATCAGGGCGCTCCCGACCAATGTCAAAAAAACTGCGGCCGGTGTTGTCGAGAAATATGCCGTGGGCCTGCCCGCCGCGCACCACCATGAAAAACGGCACCGAGACGTAAAGTGGATCGGTGCTGGAATCATACTGGTAGGTATCCGAATTCCACATCACGTAATTGTAGCCGCCCTGTTGCCAGCCGCGCTTGTCCAGCCGACCGGTTTTTTCGCCCAATCCATAAACGTGCTCATCCTCGCGCAGTCGTTTGGCCACACGGATTTCACTGCCGGCAAAGGAAATGCCCCGGCCCGGATCGTCGGCGTCCAGACTTGCCCCAGCCGAATTGTAAAACGAAATTCGCAACGGATCGTATTGCACCGAGACTGTCACTTTGGGCGTCTCCAAAGCCGCCGACCTGGCGTCAATGCGGACCCTTGCGTTGGGATTGCCCAATTCCTGATTGACGACGGCGTAAGAATGGTCGCGCCCGAACTCCTTCGCTCTTGTAAATCGAACGCGAATGACTTCCTCCGAAAGGGGTGTGATGGCGAGCACACCCTGATCGCTGTGAAACGTCAAGGTTTTGCCGTCCCAAGTGGGAACCGACATGGCGCCCAAAGAGGACCATCCGCCGGCTACCGTTGCGTTCGATGAGTTTGTGTCCGCCGCCGGGGTGGACAGTGGAGGCCCGAACGCAATCCCGGTGCAGAGCCAGAAAGCCGCCATGGCGGATAATCGGGCGCCGAAGACCAGCCGGGCTGCGGGCGGCAGAACTTTCGTTTTATGCGCGTAGTTGGTCAGCATGAAATAAATTCCAAACTTTTGGACGATTTTAGCGGCGCCGTTTGCGGAAATTATTCCGTGGCCTTGAGAATTCAACCGCCTGTTCAGGTTCGCCACCAGCCATCGGCCATAACTTGTTTGGGCGCACAAAATATCCCCCGGATTATTCACCGGCAGTCACATAAAGTGACTACAAAAAGACGGCAAGGAGAATGCCAGTCGGCTTCGGCTTACCGACGTGATTGACGCCCCAGCGAGGCGGCAGCGTTTTGAAGCCCGCCCCTGCTCCAAACGTTTGACGACTTGGGCCGCCAGCTTGCGGCGGCGGTTGGCTGGCGGCGTTTCATTTGAGGTTTCCGGACCAGGATGCGCCATACGTCATTGAGGGCAGTCCGCAAACGATGGCGTTGCCAGCGGCAGAAGAAACTATAAACCATCTCCACGGTGGAAATTCCGCCGGCAGATACCGCCACTGGATCCGCCTTTGAGCACACAAAAAAAGATAGCACCAATCGCTCGGCGCAAATCGTCCGCGTCGGCTGCGCCTGGAAGGTTTTGGCAACCTGGGTTTGATGTATCCTCATTGGCCGTCAGTAAGATTGCCTCCGATTTGACGTTTTTCATCGCCGCAACGGAAGCTTCTGCTTATAAATGGCCGCACCAGGCAAACGTGTAAGCCAATATCTCACTTCGTTTTTTGTGCCTCTTTGAACTCAATCCAGTTAAATTTCAGCTCTTTTTTAAATTTCAAAACGGCCTCTGAGGCTTCGTTGGAAAGAGGCGGGATGAGGTGAAATTTGCGTCCTGATCTCGGCTGTCAGTCAGGGGAACATCTAATTCCGGTATTTGAAAGTATTCCCTCAGCCAGTGTTGGCCTTAATGCCCGTCGCCCACGTTGGAGTTAATTTTGATCCCGTGCTTGCTTTGATTCGCGATGCGGGGCTGGCCGGTGAAAATGTTGTCGGAAATAATGGCGCGTCGCACGTCTTCGCCCAGCTTGACCTGTGGTTTGTCCTCCTGAAATTCGCAGCCGTTGACAAGGACAGTTCCACTCTGGGCCTGAATGGCGTAACGCCCTTTCTTGTTTCTGTCCCATTGTACGAAAGTGCAATCACTGAAGGCCACTGTTCCCTGGCCGGCGATCGTGGCGATTTGATCGCAAGGTCCCCAGAATGCACAGTTCACGAAACGCACACTGCCGGAATTGTTCCTCTCCACGCGAACTATGGTCGGGTCCGGGCCGTGGAAGGACGTGAATTCGCCGTTGGAAATGAGCAAGCCAAATGGAGCCGAGTTTTCAACGAGCACCGCTGTGTTGCAATCATCGGCGCCAATGCCTAAAAAATTTCCATTGCAAACACCCGTCGCGGTTTTGATGAATTTGTAGCCGACATGATAGCCGTAGCAGAAGGTGTTGAAAACATATTGCCAGTCGCTGCGCCCGAAGATAAATGCCTCGCCGTGCTCCTCCTGCCAGTGGAACAGAGCCGGTTTCACGCTCCACCAGGGGTTGAAATGCACGTCCTCAATCCGGCCGATGTCGTAAATGCTGTCCACGAAAATGCCGCGCCGCAACGGCTGCCCTTGAACATCGCGGATCAGGTGACGTTCATTGCGGCTGGCATCAATGCCATTGTACGGATTGAGCAACTCAACTGCCAGCACCGCCGGGTTCTTCCCGCGCATGGCAATCGCCCAGGGATATGGCTTTGGTTCCTCATCAGGATTCTGGCGAGGATAGTAAAGCACCACACCCTTCAGCGCACTGTTGTCGTGCAATGTGATGAACGCCGGGCCGCTCTCGTTGCCTTCATCCTCGGTGACGAGTAATGTTGTGCCATCGGCCGTTGGTTTGTCTCCGCCTTGATCGCGCAAACCATTGTGCGACGGAACCGATTCCCACATTCCCTCCAGCGTCACGTCAGCCGGCACATCCAAATGGCCGGCGAAAAAGTAATCGCCGCGCGGGGCGTAAACCACCCCGCCGCCGGCTTGCGAAGCGGCATTCAGCGCTTTCTGAAAAGCCGCGGTATCATCTGTCTTCCCGTCGGCCACCGCCCCGAAATTCATGACCGAGTAGTGGTCGGGGTTTGGCGCGGCCGTTGCCAACAAACTGAAGCCAAACAGTGCCAGGCACGAATTGATAGATTTCATACATTTTTTGATGGAAACGGCTGGCATTTGCTCACCTTTTGCGTGTCCGCAAACGAGCCGCATCCTCACCAGGATACCATTTGACCCAACCCCATCTTCTCCCCGTTTTGGGGGATGCGCTGCGGTATTGAAAAGCTCAAAAGTTTGCTTCGCCAGCAAAAAACGGCGCGGAGAAAAGGGCCGTCAAACTCCGCCTCTGTTGCACGTTTTACTGGACTTCCGGCACGCCTTCCAGGTTCAAAACAATCATCGAGGAAATCCTCCGGCGCATCGGCGGGCACGGAAACGGTGATGCCGTCGGCTGGGGAAACGGCTTTGAGTTTTTCGCCGGTGGCCAGCAGTTCGGGGATTGCACGTTATTTTGCTTCTTCGAATCTGTAATGGGCAGTCGGCCAGCGTATGGAACCTCCAATTTGCCAGCGATAAAGGAAGGCATCGCGGACTGATCGCACGGGGAGCGATCACCCCGTGCTGAGCGTTTGGTCGCCGAGATCAAACTATTGAGTCCTTCCCAAAACGCCGTGGTCACTCATCCTCGACCACTCGTCAAGTTTGGTGGTGGAGCGGGCGAAGGGAATCGAACCCTCGTGTGCAGCTTGGAAGGCTGCCGTTCTACCATTGAACTACGCCCGCACGACGCCTTCAGCATAGCCCCGGCGCTTGCCATGTCAATGCCGGCAGGGTAAGATCGCAACGCATGGCAGCGTTGCTTCTGAGCGGCGGTCGCGTGGTGGACCCGGCGAACCATTTGGATGCGGCCGCCGACGTGCTCATCGTGGACGGCAAAATTGCCGCCGTCGGCAGGAATCTTTCCGCTCCTGGGAATGCCGAAATTTTTGATGCGCGCGGCAAAATTGTCTGTCCCGGTTTGATGGATCTGCACGTTCACCTGCGGGAGCCGGGCCAGACGTCCAAGGAAACGCTGGCCACGGGCACGGCGGCGGCGGCACGCGGGGGGTTCACCTCCGTGGTCTGCATGCCCAACACCACGCCGGCCATTGACACCGCCGGCACGGTGGCGCTCATCCGCGAACGCGCCGCGCGCGAAGGAGTGGTGAACGTTTTCATCGCCGGGGCAATCAGCAAGAATCTGGCGGGTGAGGAACTGGCACCGATTGGTGGCCTTAAACGCGCCGGCGTGGTGGCCATCACCGACGACGGACATTGCGTGCAGAACCATGAATTGATGCGCCGCGCCTGTGAATACGCCCGGATGTTCAGTCTGCCGGTGCTGGACCACTGCCAGGATTATTCGTTGGTGACCGACGGCGTGATGCACGAGGGGTATTGGAGCACGGTATTGGGTTTGCGCGGCTGGCCCAGCGCCGGCGAGGAACTCATCGTCGCCCGCAATATTTTACTGGCCGAGTTGACTGGCGCCAAAATCCACTGTCAGCATCTGAGCGCGTCCGGCAGTGTGGCCCTGCTCCGCGCGGCCAAACGGCGCGGGGTGCCGGTTTCCGGCGAGGCGTGTCCGCATCATTTCACGCTCACGGACGCGGCGGTTGCCGGCAGTGAAAAATTCTGGGAGACCGACGGGCGGGAACTGGCCGAAACGCAACACGGCCAACTGCCGGTGTGGCCCAAATACGACACCCATTTCAAAATGAACCCGCCGCTGCGCTCGGCGCGCGACCGCGAAGCGATCCTGGAGGGGTTGGCCGACGGCACGATTGACGTTTTATGCAGCGATCACGCGCCCCACTGTGATTACGAAAAGGAAGTGGAGTTTGATTACGCGCCCTTCGGCGTTACCGGCCTGGAAACAGAACTGGCGCTGGCGCTGATGCAGCTCGTGCACAGCGGAAGGATCGCCCTGCCGGACTTGATCGCCAAATTCACGGTCAACCCGGCGCGTCTGTTGAATTTGAACAAAGGCACGTTAAGCCCCGGCGCGGAGGCGGATGTGACGGTGCTCGACCCCGACGCCGAATGGGTCTTTCGCGTGGAAAATTCGGCCAGCAAATCGCGCAACAGCCCCTTTCACGGCTGGAGACTCAAGGGCAGGGCGGTGGCCACGATTGTTGGCGGCAAAATGGTCTGGTCGGAACAATCCGAGGCGGCGGTGGCGTGAAACGTTTTGCCTCAAGCGGCGGGTTGGCCTAACATTTCCGGCACTGGATGAAAGCGATTCTGGCTCTGGAAGACGGCTCGGTTTTTCGCGGACAAGGTTTTGGCGCGCGCGCCTCCGCCGGCGGCGAAGTTTGTTTCAACACCTCGATGACCGGCTATCAGGAAATCCTCACCGACCCGTCCTACAAAGGTCAGATCGTCACCATGACCTATCCGCACATCGGCAATTACGGCGTCAATGCCCTGGACGTGGAATCGTGGCGGCCACACGTGGCCGGCTTTGTCATCCGCGAACTCTCGCCGGTCGTCAGCAACTGGCGCGCCGAACTTTCGCTGCCCGAGTATCTGGAAAAAAACGGCATTCCGGGCATTCAAGGCATTGATACCCGCGCCCTCACCAAAAAACTCCGCGTGCACGGGGCGATGAATGGGTTCATTTCCACGGAAGATGTTTCGGAGGCCGAAGCCGTTCGCCGGGCGAAAGAATTTGTCTTTGTCGGCGTGGATTACGTGAAGGAGGTCACCCACCAAAGGGCGTTTCGTTGGGACGAAAACGACGAGCACAGTCCGGCCTTTGCGCTGGTGCGCGGCAGTCAGGGCGGCGACCCGCACCGCCAACGTCAGCCCTTGCCGCCGGCGGATATTCCTATCGTCGCCTTCGACTACGGCATGAAATACAACATCTTGCGCCGGCTGCGGCAACATGGATTCGCCGTGCACGTCCTGCCGGCGCCGGCGTCCGCCGCCGAAGCGCTCCGGCTCAAACCCGCCGGCATTTTTCTCTCCAACGGGCCGGGCGACCCGGCGGCGCTGGATTACCTGGTGCGCGAAGTCCGCGCCCTCGTGGACACGGGCATTCCGATTTTCGGCATCTGTCTGGGGCATCAGATTCTCGGCCGGGCGTTCGGCGGCAAAACGTTCAAGCTGAAATTCGGCCATCGCGGCGCCAACCAGCCGGTCAAAGACCTGGAGACCGGCCGGGTGGAGATCACTTCGCAAAATCACGGCTTTGCGGTGGACCCCAAAAGCCTGCCGCCGGAGATTGTGGTGGACCGGATCAACTTGAACGACGGCACCGTCGAAGGCCTGCGACACAAAACCAAACCGGTATTTTGTGTGCAATATCATCCCGAAGCCTCGCCCGGCCCGCACGATTCAACGCCGCTGTTTGCCGAATTCCGTTCGTTGATTGAGAAGCGCGGCTGAACGGGAACGCGGATCGTCAAGGTTTTTAATTGATACGGGCGCGGCGGCGTCTCTGACTTTTTGCTTGCGCCGTTCGTCCCGTGCTACCAGCATCCGCGCGATTCCCCGGTCGGGTGGCGAGGGCCGCCGTCCGGCTGAAGGTCACGATGAAAACAGCCGTTCTGGTTTCCAAGGCGCTGGCCGCTGCCGCGTTGCTGGTCTGGCTGCGCCCCACTCCGGCCGGCGCCGCCGACACGCCCATTCTGCCACTGGCGGAGGTGAAACCGGGCATGATTGGCCAGTGGCGCACCACCGTGGCCGGCAGTCGCGTCCAAAGTTTTCCGCTCCAGGTCGTGGGCATCGCGGAGAATTTCATCGGCCCGCAACGACCGGTCATCATCTGCCAGGCACTCGACCCGACGAACAAACTCACCGGCCCGGTGGCGGGTATGAGCGGCAGTCCGGTGTTCATTGATGGCAAACTCGTGGGGGCTTACGCCTACGGATTTCTCTGGCCCAAAAACCAGGCTCTTATTGGCGTAACGCCCATCGAGCAGATGCTCGAAGTGGAATCGAATTATCCGCCGTCCTTTCCGGCGGCGGGAACGAAAGGCGTGGCCCGTCTCCCGTCGTCTCCGGCCTCGGACCCGGATTGGCTGGTTGCCCCGTCCGTTGGCGGGGCGAATTTACCCGCGCCAGCGGCGTTGCAATCGGCAATGCGGCCGTTGCCCACGCCGCTCTTCGTTTCGGGCATTTCGGAACGCGTGCTGCGGCGGTTCGCGCCGCGTCTGGCGGCCTTGGGTTTGGACGTGATGCAGGCGCCGTCGGGCCGCGCGACGCATGAGATTGACAACGATCCTCAGCCGGGCCAGCCGCTGGCCGGTGTCTTGATGAGCGGTGACTTTCAAATCGCGGGCACCGGCACCGTCACCTGGCGCAGCGGCGATCGTCTTCTGGCCTTTGGCCATCCGTTTTTGCAGGATGGCCCCAGCGAAATGCCCATGGCCTCGGCGGAAATCCTCACCGTGGTCCAATCCCTCCAGCGCTCGTTCAAACTCTCGAACACCGGGCCGATCATCGGCACGATTTACCAGGACCGGCTCACCGCCATCGCCGGCGAAATTGGCCGGATGCCTCGCACGACCCATTTTGAAGTTCATCTGCAGGCGCCGGGCGGCAAGACGCGCCGGTTCCAGGGTGAACTGTTCCAGAACCAGAGCCTCTCGCCCACCCTCGCCGCCATGTCGCTGCTCGAATCCATCGAGGACACCATGGAATCGGAGTTGAAGCAGACGATTTACCTGGACACCACGCTGGATATTCCCGGCCACCGTCCGCTTCATCTGCCGGATGTGGCCAGCGGGCCGGACGCCGCCTTTCCTCTGGTCAGTCGTCAACTCAACTTCTATCAATCGCTGTTGAACAATCCGTGCGAATTTCCAAATGTCAAACAGCTCACCTTCCGCGTCCGGCTCGTGGACGGCTGGAGAGAGAGCTGGCTGGATTCGGTGAATCTGGATCGCGACGAAATCAAACCCGGCGAAACCCTTCACGCCGTCATCGGCCTGAGGAATTATCGTGGCGGGCCGACGTTGATTCCCGTGGCGGTACCGGTGCCGCCGGACCTGCGCGCCGGTCAAGTGCAACTTTTTGTGGGAGACGCGGACGCAGCGCGGCAGGCAGACGAGCCGCCACCGGTGCCGCCGCAAACGTTGAGTCAGGTGCTCGACCGGCTGCGCTTGACCCGCTCGCATCAGGACATCTGCGTCAAGTTGCTGGAAACCACACCGGGCATCGCCGTGGAAGGGAAAAACCTGCCCGATTTACCGCCCTCGGTGGTCGCGCAGTTTGAATCACCCAACGCCAGCGCCCAAATGGCCACGCTGCATCGTCTCACGCTTTGGGAAACGAATTTTCCCGCAGCCGGAACATTCAGCGGACAAATGACCTTGCCGGTACAAATCAAACC
>DASRCU010000121.1:0-1873 GCA_035652955.1 Verrucomicrobiia bacterium
CGTGCCGGTAAAATTGAATGTGAGGCCGCAGGCGGTTTGCGCGCCTTTGAGAAAGCCGGCAATGTAATCGCACATGTCCTGTGAGTAATAATTGCCGTTGCCAATCCAGCCCGGCGCGCCCCATGCAAGACAATCCAGCGAGATACCCGGATTGCGTATCCTGGCCTGCTGCGCGAGCCACCATTCGTAGCCGCGGTTGAAATTAAATTGTCCGCGCGTCCGCTCAAATGTTGGTTCGGTGCCGTCGGTGGAATTGACCTCGCCGCCGATCTCGATCTTCAAATGCTGCAATGCCGCGCCGTAATCCGGTCTGAACAGGTAATCGAGAATCTGGCGGCGCTGCGGCTCGGGATAATCCATCAGCAGCCGCGACGATGCGCCCGCGCTCACCGCCCCGATGCCCTCAAACGTGCGGCCGGGCTGTTTTGGATCAAGCCTGATGTCCAGCGCAAAAGCCGTCGTTGTCAAAAGGAGGATGGCCGCAGCCAAAACGTGGCGACTCAACAAGAAAGATTTTCGATTCAGGAACACAATAAACATCCACTCACGGCGAATTCTATTTGATTTCCTTCACCAAATCAGCGGCAAGCGCATGATTCGGGTCGCGCAGCAAAACCTGCTGCAATAATTTTTTCGCCGGAGATTTCCGGCCGAGACCCAGCCGCGCCTGCGCCTCCAAAAACAGCGCCGTCGTTTCCTGGCGGAATTGTAAATCGTCCTCAAACAGCAGCATCGTTGGCAGCGACGTGGCGAAGTAATCAATTTGGGCCGGCGTTTTTTGCAGGTGGCGTGCGTAAGCCAGCAACTGACGGAAGAGCATTCGGGCTCTCGCTTTCTGGCCGAGTTTTTCCCAGGCCAGCGCCGAATAAAACGTCATTTCAGAAAAGGCGCGCAGGCGCATTTCCTGAAAATCCCCTTTGAATGTGGCGGCCATCTTCCACTGCTCGCGCGCGGATTTTTTTCTGTCGAGCGCGGCGAGCGCACACCCCAGCCAGTAATGAACATCGCTTTGATTGGCCAGCAGGTGCCTGGCTTCGCCCAGATTTTCCGGCGCGGCGAGGGCGGCTTCAAAATGCCCTTGCGCCTCCGAAAAGTTTCGCCGGGCCAGGGCTGCCCGTCCCAGCGCCAGATGCGTGCGGACGTACTGGCCGAGCGCCGCGCCTTCGCCGCCCTCCCACGGCTGGAATTTCCGGCGCGACAAAATCTCCAGCGACTTTTCGGGCCGGCCGGTTTGATTGTAGAGCGCGCAGAGTTCGACGCTCAAATCATCACGTTGCGCCGTCAATTCCGGAAATTTTTCCAGCTCGCGCAAACGCCGCTCCGGTTTTTCGCCGAGGCGTTTCCAGAGCTGGTCGCGCTCAAACAGCAGCCGCGCGTCGCGGGGATTGGCTGCAAACGCCTTTTCATAAGCGGCTTTGGCGGCGGCCGGCTTTCGGGCCACGTTGAAATAGCCGATGCCCAGGTTGCGCCAGACGATGGAAAAACGGGGATTTAATTTCGCGCTGTGTTCCCAAAGCCGGATCGCCTCCGCATGCCGGCGCCGGTCGTAAAACAGGTTGCCGAGGTAATACGGCGCGCGGGCATCGCGTGGATTGGCGCGCCGGGCGGATTCAAGAATGCAAATTTCCTCCAGCCGCGACGGAAAGCAATAATCCGGCGATTCGGCGGCGGCGCGTTTGTAAAATTCCCGCGCCGTTTTTTGGCGGCCGATTTTCTCATGCAGCCAGCCCAGCGTATAAAAAATCATCGGCCGGGCGCCCCAATTCAGGTCGGGGAGCGCATCCGTGCCGGCGACCGCGGTCGGAGTCCGGCCCGCCGCTTCACCCGCTGCCAACTCCAGGGGAGCGGGCTGCTCGTCGCGCAAGAGGGCCGA
>DASRCU010000122.1:0-1546 GCA_035652955.1 Verrucomicrobiia bacterium
GAAACGCGCCAGCAATTTCGGATTGCGGATTTGGGAAGCGGCGAGGCGGCATTATCCGACAATAGGCGACAGAAGGCGATGGATTCCAAAACATCGAACATCCAACATCGAACGCTGAACATCGAAGGGCTGAGGGGAAGGGCGTCAGGTGGCGATATGCGGCATTATGCGGCAAGAGGCGGTTTTTCCTCATCGCCGGGCCAAAAGAGAATGTTTTTCAAATTAAGCTCAATCAACCTGTACAAACTGTGCTGGGTTTCGGGGTTTTTGAGGGTTGAGGGCCTGTTTTTAAGTATGTGTTACACTTTTGACCCTTCCTTTGGCAGAGCAGCGCTGCTGGGCGGACTCGTACGACCCGCAGGTCGTCCCTACCGCCACCAAGCTGTGCCGCCACTTTTTGGAGCGTAACGCATCGGTTTTTTCCATTTAGGTGTGATTATGTGTTACAAGGTGTTACGGGCTGTTGCAAAAGGCGTTACAGGGCATTGCAAGTGTTACAGAGGGCGTTGCATGCCCGGTTTTTTGCCAATTGCCAGCTTTAACGTAAAAGTTGCGCCTTGGCCTCCAGCCAGCCACCATCCGCGATGAACCCTCAACCAATTTCTGGTTGCTGGTTGTATTTCAAGGAGCAAACCGGGCCTCCACCAGTTCTTTCTGACGTCGAAGACGATAGCAGAACAACGGCGGTGGTCAAGATGAATCGGGCTGGTGGGGTGATTTGCCAACAAAACACGCGCCCGAGGATGATTGGGAGTCCGTGGTTGCTGGGGACGAAAAAGGCCGGAACGCCGGCCGGGGTCGGGGGCCGGCGTTCCGGTGGTGGTGTGGGTGGTAATTTATTTGCTGCGGGCGCTGCGCGCCTTGGCGGCGCGATAGCGTTCCCAGCGGGCCTTCACGGCGGCGGAAACCTTGGCGCGGCCTTCGGCGCTGAGGCGTTCGCTCGTGGTGGACGGCTCGGTGGCCGGGCGGCCCGCGTTGTAGCGGGACCAGCGGAGGCGTTGCGCCGCGGCGATCCGCGCGCGGCCCGCCTGGCTCAAGCCACGCGGTTTGGCCACGCCGACCCGGGCGTTGTGGCCGTTGCCCATGGGCGGGATCAGCGGCGAAATGCCCATCAAATCGTTCAATTCGAGGGTCAGTACTTCAATTTGTTCGCGAATTGCGATTGCCCGCTTCAGTTGTTGGAGCGGCATCGCCGTCAATGAATTCATCAGCATACGAGTAGTTAATATGTTTTGGGTTACCCTAGTTACATGAACATTCGGCAAAAGTTGCATTCCTCACCGAATTTCGCAGGGAAGTAATCATAAAGTGACTCGGCGGGCTATTACATGTTCATGTAGTTGGCGGGCGGGCAGTTTGCGGGAACTACACGGCGTATTACTTGAAAAATGGTGATACACACCATCAGCATGGCTAAAAAAGGGGGGTTTTTCAAACAGCATTTCGTATGACTGGAACGGCGCTAACCGGCGGGTGTAAGTGGATTGTAACTTGCCGGAGGCGACCAACTGGGGGCGCTCAAATGTTCGCGAGGTCTTCGAGATGG
>DASRCU010000123.1:0-1553 GCA_035652955.1 Verrucomicrobiia bacterium
AAATCCCGGCAAACTTGCCAGATTGAAATGCCTTTGGCCGGGGTCTTACCACCCGGAGGCCATTCGAGGTGGAATGAGCATTGTCACCAAAACCGGCGACGACGGAACGACCGCGCTGATGTACGGCTGGCGCGTGCCCAAAAACCATGCCCGCGTGGAGGCTTACGGCACCGTGGACGAATTGAATGCCGCGCTGGGTCTGGCGCGCGCCGCCGCTGCGGAAAAATTTGTTGCCGAAAATCTCCTGACGCTCCAAAAGGACCTGGTGGCCCTCATGGGCGAACTGTGTGTGGCGCCGGAGGATGCGTCACGATATGCGCAGGACGGCTTCGCGCGGGTCACGCCGGAATTGACTGCCCGACTCGATACGCTGGCCGCCGGCATAGAAGCGCAGATTCCTCCCCGCCGCCATTGGGCCACGCCGGGCGCCACGCCTTTGGCCGCGGCTCTGGACCTGGCGCGGACGATTTGCCGCCGTGCCGAGCGCCGCGTGTGCGCGCTCCGGGAATCGGGCGAGCCGGTGAATGCGGCAATCCTCGTTTATCTCAACCGCCTGTCCGACGTCCTCTGGCTGCTGGCCCGGCGGGCGGAGACGGTGGAAGCGTCTCCCCATTGACTTGCCAAATCGGCGAAGCGGTCGCGCCCCAAGGCCGTTTTGCACCGCCGCCCTTCCAAGAATCCGAAAGAGATTGGAACGCGGCGCCGGGCGTGGCAACCTTCTCCGGTCGTTTTCGAGGCGATGAACCGGCGCGCGTCACTCTTTTCCTTTCTGTGGACGGCATGGGTTATGGCGGCGTGGGCGTTTGTGCCGCCGGGCGTGGGCGCGGAGCTGACGCGGGATTATTTGACGGACGTGTGGACTTCCGAGGACGGTCTGCCGGACAGCTCCGTCACGGCCATCGCGCAAACACCCGACGGCTACCTGTGGCTGGGCACTTACAACGGCCTGGCGCGATTCGACGGCGTGCGGTTTGTGACGTTTGATCCGGCCAACACGCCCGCGCTCCAGCACGCACGCCTCCGCAAACTTTACGTGGACGCCCGCGGCACGCTCTGGATCAACACCTACGACGGCTCGCTCACGACGTATCGGCAGGGGCAATTTACGCTGGAACGTCACAACACCCGGTTGTCCGAAAGTGAAATGACGCCGGTCGGTTCCTCCTCCAACCAAATCGTTTTTCTGGAGAGTCGCGGCGAACTGCTCCGCAAACCGCTGGCTGCGCCGCCGGGCGAGGGTTGGCAGGAACTGCCGCCGCCGGGCCGCGGACTGGATGCCCAGGCCGTTCAAGACAGCCGCGGCGTCATTTGGTATCGCGATGGCGACCGGCGTTTGTGGCGCTTGACCGGCAGCCGGTTCGAGCCGGTGCCGGAGGCGGGCACAAACCTCAATTGCCTGACCACCGACGCCGCCGGGAATCTGTGGATCGGCGCCGACAGCGGATTTGAATTTTGGGACGGCCGGCACTTTCAAGATGCCACACCCACAAATTCAGCCTGGACTGCGCCGTTGAAAATCACGGCGCTGGCCATCGCGTCCGATGGAGAGATTT
>DASRCU010000124.1:0-10191 GCA_035652955.1 Verrucomicrobiia bacterium
CGGGCATGATGAAATACGAAAAATGTTTCATCGCCCAATAGCCGGGTGAGAGCCAGTAACCGTGCGCCTCCGTGGACGTGCCGGGCGGAGCGTTCGTCCAACTGCGCCGATTGTAAGGATTTTCGATTTGCACCAGACCCGCGCCACCTGGCGGCCAAATCAAGCTCCAGAAATTAAATCCGGCAACCTGTTCCACCGTGAGGCAATCGTGAATCAAACAGGCGGTTTCGATCATATTGGTGTAGCCGAATTCGGTCATGAATCGGGGCTTGTCGGGAAAAACGTTGGTCAGCGCCAGCATGGCGGCGCGGTAACCATCCGGCGTGCCGTCGGTGCTGCCGCCATACAAATGGTGCGCCAGGCCGTAAAAGCTGTTCGATTTCATTGTCGCTGCGTAGTTTTGCACGTCGTTATAGCCGAGGCCGACGACTTCCGGCGCGAGGATTTTGGGCGGCGCGGACAAATTCGTCAGGCGTTGGAAGACCGCGTCAAGGGCTTTGGAGTAACTGGCGTAGTTCGTGCCGTTCACCGTGTCTTCGGCGGGGTGAAAGACGCAGGAATCGTAACTGGCCGCCCAATCCGGCTCATTTTGGATGCTGATCCAGGTCGGCGAAATGCCGTTGGACTGATACGCCTGGATGGAGTCATACCAATACTGCGCAAAATCGGTGTAGGCGAAGCCGCCGTTGGTGTAAAGCAGCGTGCCGCCATTGCCGGTCTGACCATTGCTTTTCAAAAAGGCCGGTGGCGCCCACGAACTCATCAAAATTGAGACCGGGCGGCCGAGCACGCGATTGGCATTGGATACGATGTCGCTGGCGGCGGAATCGAAACCCGCCAACGGCGTTTGGTAACGATACCAATCGCCCAGCCGCAGCATGGAGAGGTTTAGGCCGGCAAAGGCGTTGGTGTAAATTTCCTGCTTGTAGGGGTGATCCCGTATCCATCCGGCATAGAACGCCGTGGCGCCGCCCAGGCCTTCGATGGTTTGATAAACCCTGGTCGGATCAATCGTCGCGGTCGCCAGCGGCGGTGGCGCGCCGTCGGTGCCGCTGTCGAGGTGGGACACAGTGAACGTGTCGCTCGCCGTGCCAAACACAAATTTGTCCATGTCCAAACCGTCCTCACGCGCGCCGATTTGAAACGTTTGCGTCAAACTTCCCGCGTTGACGGTAAAACCCGCCTGGCCGGTGAACTGCGAGAGATTAACCCATTTCCACATCCCGCTGCCCAACGTTCCGCCACCCGTCACCACGTCCGTGCCATTACTGAAACCCGCTCTGCCCAACCCGTTCACCAAAATCCAATCCGCGTTGTTCACCGGCGATTTTGTCCCGAAACCAGCCGCGTAAAAGAGGCTGTCGTCGTTGAAAGTGTCCGGCCCGACGCGCACCCGCGCGTAAAGCTGATAGGTGCCGGCGGACGGAAACGTCACGAGATAAGTCGCCACGCGGTTGGAACTGCCCGGATTGTAACCGTTGGTGTTGGAAGTGATGGTAATATAGACGGGGCTGCGGCTGTTGCTGACAGCCCAGTCCGCACCCAGCACGCCGGACTCGGCTTCAAAGGTGACCGAAGCGGCGCGGCCGGAAAGCGCAACGAACGCCGCAAAGGTGATGACCAGCCACGCAAGTTTCAACATGGATAATTGCCAGTATGCACCAGGGAAAATATCGCTGAAATCTATCTGCAAAATGCCGCCCACGCCATACGACGGATATCGTATGGCGCAACGGCCTGCGCCTGCCTTCGGCGGATCATCCTACCGGACACTTTTGATGACAATTTTGCCAGCGGCCAAACCGTCGGATGTTGCCATGACGGTGATTGGACCAGGGCGGCCAGGTTCTCCCCGCACAATGACCAGACAAAGTCCGTTGAACGCCTTGCGGTCGGGCGACGGAAACGGTTCAAAATCCGTCGGGTCGCCGTTATCCGTGGCGACAATTTCGCCCGGCCCTTCGAGACTGAAATAGAGGTGATTATCCGCGCGCGGCGCCACGAGGCCGTGTCGGTCGGTCACCGTCACCGTGACAAACGACAAATTCTTTCCGTCGGCGCGAATTTCGTCACGATCGGGCGTCAACTGGATTTTAGCCGGCGGGCCGGCGGTTTTGACTTCATCTGTCGCCCAGCGTTTTCCGTTTTTGTAGGCGATGACTTTGAGCGTGCCCGGTTGATACACCACGTGGTCCCAGCGCAGACGGTATTCGGAAGGAGCTTTCTTTTTTCGGCCCAGCGACCGGCCGTTGAGAAACAACTCGGCTTCATCGCCGGAGGTGAACACGTGGACGGGCGTAACCTTTCCGACGCGCTCCGGCCAGGTCCAATTCTGCGGCACCAGATGTGCCATTGGGAAATCGGGTCGCCAAAACGCCTGATACAGATAAAACCGGTCCTTTCTGAAGCCCGCCAGGTCCACAATGCCGGAATACGAACTGCGCGACGAGCCGTAAGGCGTCGGCTCACCGAGATAATCCCAGCCCGTCCAGGCGAAACCGCCAGCCACAAACGGATGCCGGTCCTCGGCAGCAAAGACCTTGTCCGCGGAAGCGCCAGCGTCAGCCGAATACAACTCGTAGGCGCTGACCTGCCGTATTTGAGAATCTCCGCCTTGGCCGTCGCGCACCGGAGCGCTGTTTCCCGAAAAAACGGGAAACAGATATTCGCCGCGACTGCTGAGCGCGTCTGCATTTTCTGTCTCCAGAATCATTTTGTTGGGAAATCTTTGGTGAAAGGCGTCGAATTGCGGCGGGGTGCGAATCCCCCGGAGGTCACGGTAGGCGCCGTCGTAGCGGATGCCTTCGCCTTGATAATTCAGCCCGATGACATCCACGACCGCGGGCAACGGCATATCCGGTTTGGCATAATTCATGGCGGTGGTGACGGGGCGGGTCGGGTCTTCCTCGTGGACGATGTTGCAGAGTTGCTGTGCCAGCGCCGCGCCGTTGGTGCCGGTGTATTGCTCGCCAACTTCGTTGCCGATGCTCCAGAGGAACACACACGGGTGGTTCCGGTCGCGCCGGATTTGCGCCCGCGCGTCCTGTTCGTGCCAGTCGTTGAAAAGCAAATGGTAGTCATTCGGCGTCTTGCCGCGCTGCCAGCAGTCGAACATTTCATCCAGAACGAGAAATCCCATTCGGTCGGCGAGATCCAAAAATTCCGGCGCCGGCGGATTATGCGCTGTGCGAATGGCGTTGCAGCCCATGGCCTGCAAAATCTCCAACTGTCGCTGCGCCGCGCGCGCATTGAACGCCGCGCCCAGCGGGCCCAAATCGTGGTGCAGACAGACGCCCTTCAATAGCACGTGCTCGCCGTTGATGAAAAATCCCCGGTCCGCGTCGAATCGCAGCGACCGGATGCCGAATGGGGTTTCATACACGTCCACCACTCCACCATTTTGCCGGACCGTGGTCACCGCCACGTAGCGGTTGGGTTTTTGGGTCGGCGGCGGTCCCCAGAGTTGGGGATTCAAAATTTCCGCGCGGCCTTCGGTGGTGAAGCTTTGGTCGGGCGGAATGTTCAGGTCCACCGGCGCCACGGTGGCACACGCGGCACCGGTTTTTTCGCCGCTGGAGCGGAGCGCAAAAATTTCCGTCGCCACGCGGATGCTGGCCGGTCGCGCCGAATCGTTGTCCACCGTCACCTTCAAATCCACCGTGGCGTGGCGGGATGAAATCTCCGGCGTTGTAATTTGCGTTCCCCAATGTGCGACGTGCACGGGGAAGGTTTTAACCAGCCACACGTGGCGGTAAAGACCGGCGCCGGGATACCAGCGCGAGGAATTGGGCAGATTGTCCAGGCGGATGGCCAGTGCATTCCGACCGCCGAATTTTACAAACGGCGTCAAATTCACCCGCCACGACGCGTAACCAGAGGGCCAGCCGCCGACGCATTGGCCGTTGCACCAGACCGTCGCGTAAGACATGGCGCCGTCCACGTCCAGGAAAATTTCCTTGTCGGCGTCAGATGCCGGAATTTCGAGCGACCGGCGATACCAGCCCACGCCGGCGGTGGGCAATCGTCCCATGCCGCCACCGCCAGCATGCGTGAACGGCCCGGCGATGGCCCAATCGTGTGGCAGGCTGATTTGTTGCCACGCGCGGTCGTCGAAATTCGCCTGCGCATACGCCACATTCGCGCCCGGATTTCCTTCGGGCCGAACAAATCGCCGCGACGGGTCTCTGATAAACTCATTGCCGGTCGGCAAAAGCCATCGTTTAACCGCGTCGTAATCCAAATGCGCCGAGCAAGGAATCGGATCGCCCCTGGTGAACCGCCAATGGTCGTCCAGGCAAATCCGCTCACGCGGCGACGCGGCGCCGGCCAATTCGGCAGCGAGCGCCAGGCCGAGGATGAAAGCCAGTCGAATCATTGATCGTGGGGCGCGTGGTCACGGCGCAAACCGTTTCAGATCCACCGCATTGGCCAGGGCCTGATAGCCGGCCGGATTCAGGTGCAAATGATCGCCGCTGTCGTAAGCCGGCCGCAGGCGGGCGGGCGCCGCGGGATCCCGCGCGGCGACGTCGAAATCAATTACGCCGTCATAGATTGTGTTGGTGCGCAGCCAGGCGTTGACAGTTTGCCGCGCCGCTTCGTGAAGCGGGCTGTCGTAAAAACTGCCGCCAAAGGGCGTGAGGGTGGCGCCGTAAATTTGCAAACCGCGCGCGTGCGCCTGGCGGGCAAATCCCCTGTAGGCGGCAATCAAATTCGTCGCCATGCCGGCCTGGCGGGCGGCGCCGATGTCGTTGACGCCTTCAAACACCAGCACCCACCGCACACCGCTCTGATCCAACACGTCGCGGTCAAACCGCTTCACCGCCGCCGGACCGAGTCCGCCGAAAATGCCGTTGCCGCCGATGCCCATGTTCACCACGGCCACATTCGTGGTGGCCGAATTGGTCAGCAGCCGCCGCGCCAAATCGTCCGGCCAACGGTCGTTGCCATCGGTCGTCGAACCGCGCCCGTCGGTGAGGGAATCGCCCAGAACAACCACGGCTTTACCGGCGGGAGGCGCCCACACGTCCACCCCGGTGATGAGATACCAGTGCGGCGTGGTCGCCGCGTCGGTCAGGTTCGCCGCTGAAACAGCGTTGCCGGGAACGATGAACGACGTGGTGCGCGAGCCGGGATGCCCCGTGATCGTCGTGGCTGAAATGGTTCCCAAATAAACGGTGATGGCCAGATTGGTCAGCGCGGGCAAATTGAAATTCAGCGGATCCGACCAGACGGTCTGGCCGGGCGGAAGGTTGACTCCCGGCGCGCCGTGAAACGTCAGCGCCTTGTCCGTTGCCGGATCAATGCTGCCGTTGCCCAGCCTGCCGGCGGACAAAGCAACGTGCGCGATCTGGATGGTGACCGGGCTGGTGCCGTAGGCATTGGAAAATTGCACCCGCAGACGCTGGCCGCCGAGGGTGACATGAACAAACTGGCGCAGCGTATGCCGGGCCAGTGGCAATGGCGGCAGATTGTGCGGCTCGGTCAGTTGTGCGCCGCAGCCCCAGGTGGCAACCCAAGGATCCGGGGCGGCAAAACTTTGCATTCCCAGACTGCACGCCAAAAGAAAGACCCAAACGGCTCTGGCCATATTGCCACGTTATTTTGTTCAGGCGCGCCAGTCGCTGCCACACGAATGAATTTCGCTCATTGTAGCGCGGGCAGGTTGCTGATCAGACGTTGTTCAAAATCCGAAGTATCCTGCGTCCAGTAAACGTAGGTGTTGCCGTAGGCTCCGGCCCAGTAGGCGTAACGGCGCCAGGAATTGTCCCATTGTCGCCAGGCAGCCGAACCATCGGCAAAGACTTCGTTGCCACCGGCCGGGCCGTTGCCCTTTCTGTGTGGCGGAATGTTGGCGTAAATGTAATATCGCGGGTCGTTCCTGGGAACGTGATCCCCCGCCCACTTCCCGTCGTCGTACTTGATCATCGCATCGGCAGCCAGCGCCCAATACGGCTTGGACTGTCCCAGTTTGACCGGGCTGTGGGAATTGAATGTGCCGGCACTGGTAATCCAGTTGGTCATGCCGCCGAAGTAACAATAACCGATCACCCATTGGGGCGGGGAAGCGTTGGCCTCGTAGTTGGGCAGACCGGGAGCCAGTCTCGGGCGGTCGGGACACGTCCAGATCGTGGTGGTCACGTTGGAGCGCACCAGCAACCCCACCTGCGCCGCTGCTTTCGCGCCAGGATCGGTTAAGGTATTGGGGACATATTGACCGCTGAACCGCACCGGAATTACATAGTCATTGTTGTCCGTTGCATAAACCGTCATGCCGACACCGATTTGCCGGAGATTATTCAGGCAGGAAATCCGTTTCGCCCGCTCCTTGGCATTGGCCAGTGCCGGCAACAACAATGCCGCCAGAATGGCAATAATGGCGATCACCACCAGCAATTCAATGAGCGTGAAACCGGTCGCCGGGCCGGAAGACGCCGCGGGAGGTCGAAACCGAGCATCCGACCAACCTGATGCAGCCGGGTGCGAAAGGGGTTTGTTTGGATTTGTTTCCATTCTCATCGGTCTTTTACAAAGCTCTTGCTAATTTAACATCGGCCTCGGAAGCGTGCCTTCGCCAAAACTGATGATTACCTCCGGTTCCACCGGTTTTATCCGGGCGATTGAACAACTGCGCGGCGGAAGCCATGCTCCGCCGCGCCGGCCTGTTTGCTCAAGCGCGTTTATGGTGCCAGGCGATAGAACACCGCGCCGTTGGTGCGATTGAGCGGCACGAGGTAGCGGTTGGTGGCGTCTGTTCCCGGAATGGTGATCCAGTTGGTGCCCAAACCGGCGGCCAGGGAATTGGTTTGAACCTGCAAATGCAAGCCGGTGGCGCCGGCGGGCCAGGTCAGCGTTAATTGCCCTCCGGAAACGTCGGCAGTGATCGTCGGCGGTGTCACCGGCGTCACGGCGGTCACCGTTACCGAACCATCCACCGCCAGATTGTTGGTTACGCTGAAGCCCGTCGAAACAATGGTCAGGGCGTTGCCGCCGGAAACCGGCTGGTTGAACAGCGTGAATTTGTCTCCTGCAGACAACGCCGGGCCGACATTGACCAGTTTCAACGTTCCCCCCGCACTTTGAATGAAGCCGGCCGAGAATAGAGTGTTGGATGGCGAAACCGACTTGTTCAACACTGCCACCAGCGTGCCGGAATTGATCATCAGGCTGCCGCCGTTCACGGCGCCCACGTTCAGCGTGACAATTGCATTGCTGCCGCCGGCAACCAGCGTGCCGCCGTTCAAATCCAGTTCACCGCCGAGATCAATCACCCCCGGAGTAATCTGACCGGTGAGAACCAGCGTGCCATTGCTGACGGTGGTGGCGCCGGTGTAACTCAGATTGCTGGAGGTCAGCGTGAGTGTGCCGGCGCCGGCCTGCGCCACCGAACCAATGCCGGTGATGTCGCCGCCGAAAGTCAGATTGTCCGCCCGGTCAAAGACCAGCGTGCCTTGATCGGAAACCGGGCCGGTGCCGATGGAGCCGCTGGTGCCGCCATTGCCCACTCGCAACGTGCCGTTGGTAATGCCGGTGCCGCCGGGATAGGTGTTGGTGCCGGTCAAAGTCACCGTGTCAAAGCCGACCTGATTCACTGCGCCGGCGTTGACCACAGCCGGCGGATTGACCACCGCGCCAAGGATGTTATTGCTGAAGATCAAATCATCGCCGGCCGGATGATTGAACGTGAGCGACCGGTAGGTGTCGTTCACCACGCTGTTGGTAAAGATGACGTTGCCCACGATGGAGCCGGCGCCGGGCGTCACGCCGTCGCCGAGAATGATCCCCCCGCCGGCAATGAACGTGCCGCCAGTGTAGGTGTTAGTGCCGGCCAGCGTTACGTCGCCGGGGTTGGGATTGTTGACGTCCTTCCACAATTTACCGGTTCCGAGGATGTTGTTGGTAATGCCGGCCACGCCGTTGTCCTGGCGAACGAGGATGAGCGTGCCGTTGTTGGTGATGTTGCCGGTGGCGGTGAAGACCGCTTCGTTGCCGGAGAAAATCTGCAGACGGGCGCCGGAGTCAATGGTCGTGCCGCCGCCCCAGCCATAAACACTGCCGTTACCGCGCAACACCAGCAGACCGGAACCGCGTTTGATGACCTGACCGGTGCCGCTGATGTTCGCGGCGCTGCCGGCCCCCAGAGTAAAGTCGCCGGTGCTGTTGAAAATAAGCGTGCCGTTATTCACGATCTGTGCGCCGCCGGCCAGCGTGCCGGTTGCGCCACCATTGCCGATTTGCAGCGTGCCGGCATTGATGACGGTGCTGCCGGCGTAATTATTGTTGCCGGCCAGAATCACCGTGCCGCTTCCATCATTGGTCACCGAACCGCCGCCGGTGATGGCGCCGCTGACGGTCAAGGTGCCGGTGCGATTGAAGTCGAGGGCGCCGTTATTGACAACCCCGCCGCTGCCGAGCGAGCCGCTGGCGCCGCCATTGCCGATCTGGAGTAATCCGGCGGCGATCGTCGTGCTGCCCGAATACGTATTGGTGCCGGTTAACACCCACGTGCCCGGGCCGTTCTTGGTCAGCGATGTCGGCCCGCCATTGTCCGCGATTTTGGCGGCCAGCGTGTTGGCATCCGGCTCGGAGCCGGTCAGGGTGAAGACGCGCGGGCCGTTGCCGACATAGCCCAGCGCACCGCTGTTATTGAAACTTAATGGGCCGGAGCCGGACGAATCAATCGTACCGCCACCGGTGCCGATGGTAAACAGGCGATCGAGGCTTATCCCGCTGCCGGTGTATTGCAACGTGCCACCATCCAGCACCAGGTTGGTCGCGCCGCTGCCCGCCGCTCCGATGTCGCTGGACGAACCGCCGTTGGCCAGGGTGCCCACGCTCAACGTGCCGCCGGCGATCGTTGTCACACCGGTGTAGGTGTTGACGCCGCCGGAGAGAATAAGCGTGCCGCTGCCGCTCTTGGTCAAGCCGGTTCCCCCGCTGATGTCATTTCCGGCGCTGGAGGCGATGCTGTAGACGAGATTGTTGTTGTTCACCGTGATGCTGGAAGGCTGGACGATGCCGACGACCGTGATATTCGTCGCTCCCGTGGCTGTGTCGTCAAACAACACCGGAGCGCCGTTGGCAAAAGCCGCCGGGCTGCCGTTTTGCAACCAGTTCATGGTGCTGGTGTCCCAGGTGCCATTGACCACGCCGGTCCAAGTGTAAGCCGTTCCGCTGACATTCAACTGGATGGTGTTGCCGTTGGTGGCCAGCACACCCACATAACCGTTTAGAATTCCCAAAACCACCGCCGGCGCCGAACCGCTGGTCCATGACAGCAACGGATAGCTCTGGCCCGGCGTGAGCACGCCGCTGTTGACGTTGATGGTCACCGTCCCGGCGGCGGAAACCGTGCCGGCGGCGATCAAGGGGGTCGTCAGGCTGTTGACGTTGTTAAATTCCAGCGTGACGCCTCCACTGCTTCCCAAAGTCAACGTGGCGGGCGTCAGGGAGGTTCCCGTTGCCCACACCCCGAGCGCGGCACCGTCGGCCACCGTAATGTTGCCGGTCCCGGTTTTCGGTCCGCGGAACACCAGTTTGCCGACGCTGACGGTGGTCGCTCCGTCATAAGTGTTGGTGCCGGCCAGCGTCAGCGTGCCGGAGCCAAGTTTGGTCAGCGTGCCACCCGCGCTGGTTAATCCATTGGAAAACGTCACGTTTTGTCCGCCGGTGTCAAAACTGTAAGCCTGGTTGGCAGTGGTGTCGAATCGCGAGGAATAATCAAACACGTTGTTCACGCTGAAACCGAGCGTGCCGCCCGCAAAGGTAATCGGACCGCCAAAGCCCAACGGACCGGACGTGCCGGGGGTTTCCGGTCCGCCGGCCACTAACTCACCGCCCGTGAGCAGGTTGGTGCCCGTGTAAGTGTTTTGGCCCGAAAGGGTCAGTGTGCCGTTGTTGACCTGCAAATAACCGCCGCCGGCGATGACGCCCGTGAGGCCCTGCGCCTGCGCCGGCGCGTCGAATTCCAACGTGCCGTTGTTGACGATAGTCTGGTTGGCCGTACCGGTGAAGAGACCCGAACTGCGAATGACCAGTGTGCCGCCGTTGATGATGACCGTGCCGAGGGCGCTGTTGGGCGCATACGCTCCGGTTTTGCCCGCGCTCCAAAACACCGTGCCCGGGCCGTCCACCTGAACCGTCGTGGCGCTAAAGGCGCCGTTGTCAGGCATCAGATAGCTATTGACAACCCAA
>DASRCU010000125.1:0-2112 GCA_035652955.1 Verrucomicrobiia bacterium
CAACCTGGCCAATCCGGCAGGCTGGTCGGCCAGCGGCGGGGTGACGTTGCTCAACAACACCAATTATTTGAACCTGACCGCGCCGGCAGGCACGCTGTTCTTCCGCTTGCAGCATCCGTAACGAAAGACCCGCCGGGCATAACGAGACTCCGGTTGGCATCGGGGAAATCCGGTTGCGCCAGAGAAGCGCGCCGGGGGGCTGTCTTTTAGAACAGCCTCTCTCCGGGGTGTGCCTTTGTCACGTCCGGTGGTGCTTTAATCCATTGGCCGTTTTCCGCTTGCCTGGCGCCGCCGGCTCTGAAGACACTGGCGAATCTGGTTCCATTCAAACCAAATCTGCGACCGTGAAAACTTCTCTGATCAAACAATCACCGTTCAAACCTCTGGCCGCTGTTTTCGCGGCGTCGGTCCTCATGCTTTTGCCGGTTTGCCGGACGGCTGCGGCGTTGCCGGGTGTACAGAAGCAATCTGACGGCGTGACACTCGCGACCCCGGCGGGCGTGACGCGGCTCCAGGTGTGGTCGGATAAAATCATCCGCGTCACGTTCGCGCCGGGAACAAAATTGCCGGGCAGGAAAAGCCTCTGCGTCATCGGCAGACCGGCCAGAACAAAATGGTCACTTTCCGAAACGCCCGCCGTGGTGACGCTGCGAACGGATGCGTTGGAGGCGCGTGTGGACCGCCGGACTGGCGCGGTGGGATTTTACGATTTGAGCGGACATCCGATTTTGCTGGAGGCCGATGGCGCCAAAGTGCCGCCGGTTCCAGGCAGCGCAGGCGTTTGCCAGTCCTTTGTGCTGGCGCCGGATGAAGCGATTTACGGCCTCGGCCAGCATCAGGCCGGCGTCTGGAATTATCGCGGCACGACGGTGCATTTGCAACAGAGGAACATGGAAGTGGCGTTGCCGGTGCTCGTCTCCTCCAAAGGCTACGGCGTGCTGTGGGACAATCCGGCCATCACGGACGTGGACGTGGGCAAGACCGATCCGGGCGTTTTGTCGTGGACTTCGGAAGCCGGGAATGAAGTGGATTATTATTTCATGCGCGGCCCGACAGCGGACGGCGTGGTGCAGGATTATCGCGCGTTGACCGGCGCCGCGCCGATGATGGCCCGCTGGGTCTGGGGTTTCTGGCAATGCAAAGAGCATTACGCCAGCCAGGAGGAACTGACCAATGTCGTGGCCCGATACCGCCAAATGCACGTGCCGTTGGACGGCATCATTCAGGACTGGCAATACTGGCCGAAACGCGCCTGGGGCTCGCACCAGTTTGACCGGACGCGCTACCCGCATCCGGCGGAAATGATCCGTGATTTGCACGCGATGCACGCGCACGTGATGATTTCCGTCTGGGCGAAGTTCGATATGGGCACATCGAATTACAACGAGTTGGAACGCGCCGGCGCGCTTTATCCCCAGGCGTTGCCCGGTTTCAAATGGTTCGATCCGCTGGAAACAAACAAATACTACGACCCGTTCAATCCTGTGGGGCGGAAAATTTATTGGCGGCAGATGCGGGACGAGTTGTTCAAGCTGGGCATAGACGCCTGGTGGCTGGACGCAAGTGAGCCGGAATTGAGCATTCACTGGGGCGAATTCCGAAATTATCAAACCGCCCTCGGCCCCGGCTCCAATGTGTTCAACGCCTACCCGCTCCTGCACACCACGGCGGTGTATCAAGGCCAGCGCGCAACCACCAGCGCCAAGCGCGTCTGCATCCTCACGCGCTCAGCCTGGGCCGGCCAGCAACGCAACGCCGCCATCACCTGGTCGGGAGACATTCATGGAAACTGGGACGTTTTTGCGAAACAAATTCCCGCCGGGTTGAATTTTTCCATCAGCGGCATTCCGTATTGGAACACGGACATCGGCGGCTTTTTCGGGGCGAAATTGAATAACCCCCAATACCAGGAACTGTTCACGCGCTGGTTTCAATTCGGCGCGTTCTGCCCCATGTTCCGCGTCCACGGCACGGACGCGCCCAAGGAAATCTGGCGCTGGGACGAGCCGACGCAGAAAATTCTGGAGAAGTTCATAGACCTCCGTTACCGGCTGCTGCCCTACATTTATTCCGTGTCGTGGCAGGTAACCAGCGACGGCGGCACGATGATGC
>DASRCU010000126.1:0-1163 GCA_035652955.1 Verrucomicrobiia bacterium
CGGCCGGGCCGCTCGGATTTGAAAAAACGCTTGATGACGGACGCGAGGGCGGAATCCGGCCGGTGTATGTCTGGAAAAAAGATCAGTCCGGCGAGATCACACAGGCGGCCGTGCTTTACCCGCTGTTCATATACCGCGCCGGCCCGGCCGGCTCGTCATGGAGCGTGTTTTCCATGATCAACAGCGCCAGCCCGCGGGCCGGCACGGGCGATCAATTCCATGCCTTCGATCTCTGGCCGTTTTATTTTTCACGCCAGACCGGCGCCCCGGGCAGCTCTTATCGCGCGTTTTTTCCCCTCGTCGGGACGACGAAGAATCGCTTCGGCCAGGACAAATGGAAATTTTGCCTGTTTCCGCTTTACGGCCGGTTCGAGAAAAACGGCGTGGTCACGACCACCACGCCGTGGCCGTTCATCAAGGTGCTGCACGGTGACGGCAACGAAGGTTTTGAACTCTGGCCCCTTTTCGGCCGGCGGGCGAAAACCGGCGCCTACCGCGAACAGTATTATCTCTGGCCCCTCATTTATAAAAACGAACACGCCCTCTGGGAACCGCAGCCGGAGGTGAAACTCGGCGTGCTGCCATTCTACACCCGCGAGCAGGACGCCAATTTCATCAGCGAAGATTACCTCTGGCCGTTTTTCGGCTACACCGACCGGACCGCGCCGTACCATTACCATGAGACGCGGTATTTCTGGCCGCTGCTGGTGCAGGGCCGTGGTGACGACCGCTACGTCAACCGTTGGGGGCCGTTTTACACCCACTCCATCGTCGAAGGCCGCGACAAGACGTGGCTGCTCTGGCCTTTTTGGCGGCAGATCCGCTGGAACGGCGCCGGCCTTGTCCAGACCAAGACCACGGTGCTCTACTTTCTTTACTGGTCGGTCGAGCAGCGCCGCCCCGACCGTCCCGACCTTGCCCCCGCCCGCCGCACCAGCCTGTGGCCGCTTTTTACGGTGTGGAACAGCGCCGGCCGCCGCCAGGTGGAAGTGTTCAGCCCCTTCGAATCGTTTTTTTCCAGCAACGAGACCGTGCGCCTCGCCTACAGTCCGCTCTTCGCCGTTTATCGCTATGACCGGCGCGGACCCGACACGGTGCGCCAGGATCTTCTTTTCAATTTCATCACCTGGCAGCGTTCGCCCGGGCATACCGAATTTCATTTC
>DASRCU010000127.1:0-15766 GCA_035652955.1 Verrucomicrobiia bacterium
GGAACGTTTGGGGCTTTGGGCGGTGCGTCGCCGGGTTCATTTTCCCAAACCACGTGCAGCAAAACGTTGCGGAAATGCGGATTGCGATCGTGGCCGTGCGCGCGCCAATGTTGCGTGCGCAGATCAATCTCCACGTCGCCGGTGCGCGGCGCTTGCTCTCCAATCTGCACCACGGCGTCGTGAAAATCCGGTCCGCCACCGGTGCCGGCAAAGCCGGGATGAAAGACGCGGACGATCCGGCCGTCAGTGGTTTTGAGGGCTTCACGGCGAAGGCGCTGCCGGTGCCAAACGGCTTGCAGCAGGCGCTCAGGCGGCATTGCGGCCTGGTCGCGCAACGCACCGGCGGCACGGTCCTGGATTGCCAACCGCCGCCAATCAGCGTAAAAGGAGGCGGGCGCGCCGGACATGGCCATTGCTTTTGCGCCCGGTTTGGCGCAAAGTCAACCAGAAAGTCGTTCGCGACGGTTGGCAGCCGGCGGAGAGAATTTGACGGGAACCGTTTCCGGCGTCCCGACCAGGGCCGCAAAATTGAACGCATCTTATGTCGGAATTGCCTGTTTATAGGAATACCCGGTTGGTCGGCAGCGGGAGGGGCGGGGACGAGCCGCCTTCCGCCGGACCGGCGTCACGGGCCGATATGGCGATGAATTCAACTGATGCTCGGGCAGAGGACAGTTCCGCTTCGGCAGCACCGATGATTGAAGTCAAAAACTTGACCAAACGCTACGCGGGACGCGCGGCGATCAATGGTGTCTCCTTCACCGTCGCCCGCGGCGAAATCGTCGGTCTGCTGGGTCCCAACGGTGCCGGCAAAAGCACCACGATGCGGATTCTGGCCTGTTTCCTGCCGGCCACCAGCGGCACGGCCCGAGTGGCCGGGTGGGACGTATTTTACCAATCTCAGGAGGTGCGCCGCCGCATCGGTTACATGCCCGAAAACAATCCGCTCTATCCCGAAATGCGCGTCCGCGAGTATTTGAAATTCCGCGCCCGGCTCAAGGGATTGGGAGGCCGACGCGCGCGTCAGCGCGTCGCCACGGTGATGGAACAATGCGGCCTGGGAGACGTGGGCCGACGCGTCATCGGGCAACTGTCCAAAGGCTATCGCCAACGGGTGGGACTGGCCGACGCGCTGGTCCACGAGCCGGAGCTGATCATTTTGGACGAACCCACCATCGGATTGGACCCGCACCAGATCCGATCGGTGCGGCAATTGATCAAGAGCCTGGCCGGCAAACATACCATTTTGATTTCCACGCACATTTTGCCGGAAGCCGAAATGATGTGCCGCCGGATGTTGATCATGTACGACGGCCGGATTCTGGCCGCCGACACGCCGGAAAATTTGCAGCGCCGCATGGCCGGCGGCAGCCAGATCATTGCCGAAATCGCCGCCCCGGCGGCGGAATTGAACGAGATGTTCTCCCAACTGCCCGGCGTGGAACAATTCAACCTCTCGCCCAGCGACGGGGAGTTCCAGCGTTGCGCGCTCACGCCGCGGGACAACTACGATTTGCGACCAATGATTTTCGCCCTGGCGCGCGAGCGCGGCTGGATGCTGCGTGAACTGACGCGCAGCCGTCATTCGCTGGAAGATATTTACGTGGAGATTGCCCGGCCGGAGGAGGAAGAAGCGTGAAGCAACATCGAACAGCCAGCCGCCAGTGGCCGACTGCTGGTCCCGCGTGCCGGTTTGCCCGCCAGCACGGAGAGGCCGGCCGGAGGCGGTTTGATGCCGGATGGCCCCCACGCTGCCCATGAAGATTTTTCTCACCCTCCTGCGGCGCGAATTGGCCGCGTTTTTCCTTTCGGTGACGGGTTACATCATCATCGCCGCCGCCGCCTTTCTGATTGGCTTGAGTTTTATCACACTCATGAAGGGGCTGGGCAGCGACGCCTCGCCGTTGCCGGTGACGGAATTGTTTTACGAGACCTACTTTTTCTGGCTGATCGTGCTGCTGGCGGCGCCGGTGATCACTATGCGGCTGTTCGCGTTGGAAAAATCCGCCGGTACGTTGGAAACGCTGATGACCGCGCCGGTGGGAGATTTGCCGGTGGTGGCGGCCAAATTCGGCGCGGCGCTGATTTTTTATCTGGTCATGTGGCTGCCGCTCCTGGCGTGTCTGTTTATTGTGCGGCATTTTACCAACCAGACGAGGCTGGATGCCGGCACGGTGGGCGGGATGTTTCTGGGCATTTTTCTGGTGGGCAGTCTGTTTCTGGCGTTGGGCTGCTTTGCGTCGGCGCTCACGCGCAGTCAGATGGCGGCAGCGATGATCGCGTTTGTGCTGGGGGTGAGCGTTTTTGCCCTGGGCTTTCTGGCCCGTGCCGTGCCCGCCGGCGCCTCGGAATGGCAGTCTCAAGTGATTGCTTATTTCAACCTGTTTGATCAAATGGATGATTTTGCGCGCGGCGCGGTGGACACGCGCGCCATCATTTTTTACGTCAGCACGGCGCTGGTTTTTTTGTTCCTGACGCTGCGAGTGATTGAGAGCCGGCGATGGAAATGAAAATGAAAACTCCAAACTGCACATCTCCGAAGAACCACCGGCGGCGCCTGGCATTCGGCCGGCGGCTCCCGGTGCCGCCGGTTTTCCTGCCTTGTGTCTCCTGATCGGCAGAAAAAAATTTGGCAAAATGTCCACCCCGTCTGCCTCCCACCCTCACCCGAGTTTCTCGCCAGCCCGCAAATGGAAGATCGGCTCGGAACTGGCCTTGCGCACGGCGCTGGTGCTGGCGGTGGCGGTAATGGCCAACTACCTGGGCGCCCAATTTTTCAAACGGTTCTATTGGAGTTCGCAGACGGGCATGCAACTGTCTTCGCGTTCGCTGTCGGTTTTGCGCTCCATCACCAACCGGGTAACCATCACGCTTTATTACGATACGAATCCCAACGACGACGCCGGGGAGTTTTACCCGATGGTGCTGGCACTGGCCAAAGAATACACCTACGCCAATCCCAACCTTTTGCTTCGCACGGTGGATTACGTGCGCCAGCCGGGCGAAGCGGCCCGGATTGCGGAACGCTACAAACTCAACGCCACGGGCGGCAAAAACCTTATCATTTTCGAGCGCCAGCCCGATCTGCCGTCCGACGGCGTCGGGCCTTACAAAATCGTGGCCGGCGACGCGCTGGTGCAAAACGGACTCACGGGAATTTCCAAGGACAAACAACTGGAATTCGGGCCGGTCGCCTTCCGCGGCGAGGAAGCGTTCACCGCCATGCTGTTGGCGTTGCAACGTTCCCATCCGTTTCAGGCGTATTTTTTGCAGGGTCACGGCGAGCCTTCGCTCAACGACACCGGCAATTTCGGCTACGCCCGATTCGCTCAGGCGGTGGCGGAAAATTACGTCCAGTTGCACCCGCTGGAACTGACGGGCGACCAGCCTGTGCCGGCGGATTGCGATCTGTTGATCATTGCCGGTCCGACGGCGCCGCTGGGGGAATCGGAATTGCAAAAGATTGCCCAGTATCTTTCCCAGGGCGGGCGGCTCTGGGTGCTGTTTAATTGGTCTTCCATTCAGCGCCCCACGGGATTGGAATCCATCCTGCGCCAGCCCTGGGGCGTGAATGTGGCCGCCGATTACGTCAAAGACCCGGAAAGCGTCGGCGGCGGCGCCGGCGTTATCGTGCGCCGCTTCAACACCCAGTCGTTTGTCAACCCGTTGGGCGCTCTGGCGCTGGAGATGATCCTCCCGCGGCCGATTGAAAAGGTGGAGTGGAACCATCCGCCGCCCGACGCGCCGGAGGTGCAGGAACTGGTGTTTTCCAGCCCCGCTTCCACCCTGGCCGGCGATCCCACCGCCGCACCGCGCAGTTACCCGTTGATTGTGTCCGTTGAACAAAAAAATCCGCCCGCCGCCGCCGGATCGGGCGGCGAAACCCGTATTGTCGTGGCCGGCGACTCGCAGTTTTTGGACAATCAAGTCATTGCCGCCGGCGCCAATCGCGATTTTGTCGGTTACGCTGTCAACTGGTTGCTGGACCGGCCGCAACTGTTGAAAGGCATTGGCCCGCGGCCGGTGGCGGAATTCAAGTTGACGATGACTCCCAGCCAGCGTCGGGCCGTGGATTGGCTGTTGTTGGTCGCGCTGCCGGGAGCCGTGTTGTTGCTGGGCGGCTGTGTCTGGCTGGTGCGCCGAAAATAGAAAAATGCAAGTTGCGCCCCATTCCCATTTCCCGACCGGACGTCTCATGAAGGCCGGCGCGCCGGTCCGTTGGGTGTGGAATGGCCCCTAGCGCGTGTGCCTTGTCCATGAATTCAAAAACCACCGGAGTCTGGTTCGCCATCGCCGTGGCGCTGGCGGCATTCATCTTCGTCTATCAGCACTGGCTCCGGCCCGCGGTGTTCACGCCGGCGCCGGTATTGCCCGACCTGCGCGCCGCCGCCGTCACCAGCATCACCGTGGCTCCGCCCGACGCCCTGGAAATCCGCGTTGACCGCACCAACGGCGTCTGGCTGTTGACCCGCCCGATTTCCTATCCGGCCCAGACGGCGGCGATTGAAAGCCTGCTCGACGCGCTGCAAAAATTGACGCCCGATACGCGTCTCACTCCCGGCGACTTGCGCGAACATTCAGACGCGCAAGCCGAATTTGGCCTGGTCCATCCCACCACTCTCATCATTGCCGCCGGCCGCCAGCGCTGGCAGTTGAAAATCGGTCACCGCACCACCCCTGGCAACCAGGTTTATCTCAACCTGGTCGGCGCCACCGGCATCTTCGTGACCGACTCCGGCTGGCTGAAATTTCTGCCTCACAAGGCCGACGACTGGCGCGATACCGCGCTGGTGGACGCCCGCCCCGGCGGTTTTGATTGGATTGTGCTGACCAATAACGTGCGGGGTCTGACCATTGAACTGACCCGCGACCCGACCAATCATCTATGGCGCCTGATCCGTCCCTTGCAGGCCCGCGCCGATACCGGTCATCTCACCGACATCCTGCAGCGTCTGCTCTCGGCGCGAGTGGCCCAATTCGTCACCGCCCCCCCCAACACCGACCTGACCGCCTTTGGCCTGCAACCTGCCGACCTGGAGTTGTGGCTGGGCAAGGATGGCAACGCCCTTGCCGGCCTCCGCCTCGGTCGCGCGTTAACCAACAACCCGGAGCGCCTCTACATCCAACGCGCCGGCTGGGACACCGTGGCGGTTGCCGACAAATCGCCTCTGGCAGCGTGGTATGGCCCGGTCAATTCGTTTCGCGACACCAATCTGCTGGAATTGACCGCTCCGGTGGCTGAAATCGAGGAGCGCGGCCCGGACACGCCCGACTTCATTTTGCAGCGGCACGGCTCGAATGAATGGTCCATCGCCAGTCAAACGTTTCCCATAGACGCCGCCACCGTCCAACAATTCCTCAAGGCCCTCGCCGGCCTGCGCATCACGCAATTCGTGCGCGACGTGGTGACAACACCGGATTTGCCCGCCTACGGCCTGGACAAACCTCAACGCGAAGTAATCCTGCGCGCGCAAGCCGGCAACACCAACGCCGTCATCGCCGACCTGCTCTTTGGCGCCGAGCAGACCAATCAGGTCTTCGTCCGGCGCGCCGATGAAAATCCCGTTTATGCCATTTCCGCGCAAGATTACAACCTCCTGTTCGGCGACAGCGGCCTCTTTGGTGAAGCCTGGCAGTTTCGCGACCGGCACATCTGGGATTTCTCACCGGGCGACGTGGCGCAAATCACCCTCCGCCAAAACGGCAAAACCCGCGAACTGATCCACGACGGCCCGGATAAATGGTCCCTCGGCCCCAATTCCCAGGGCATCATTGACGGCCAATCCATCGAGCGCGCCGTCAAACAAATCAGTTCCCTCACCGCCGACGGCTGGCTGGGGCGCGGCCTGACCAATCTGGACAGCCTCGGATTCAAACCGGACAATCTGCAAATCTCCATCGCGCTCAAGGACGGAAAACAATACCACGTGGACTTTGGACCGGCGATTGCCGACAACAACGGCGCCCTGGCGGCCACCACACTGGACGGTCAACGCTGGGTGTTTCTGTTTCCTGAATCGGCCTACCTGTTCGTTCTGAGTTACCTCACCATTCCCCCCAACGTGCCTTGAACTTTGAAAATCTGCGTCCCCAGGAGGCAATCTCTCAAACCTGGTGGCACAATGACTTCGCCGGCAAATTCCCGAAACAAGTGGCTCCGGGCCGGAGAAAATCCTGCAACGGCACCGGTGACCGGCCGGCGGCGATTGCGGTTCAATCTTCAGCAAACAGATATTCCAGATCGGTAGCCGTCAAGCTGCGGGCAAAACCTTCTTCACCGAGCACGTCGGCAATGGTTCGAGCCTTGCTCTGTTGAAGTTCCCAAATTTTTTCCTCCACGGTGCCGGGGGCAATGAGGCGGTAGGCATTGACCGTTTGTGTCTGGCCGATGCGGTGGGAGCGGTCAATGGCCTGGGCTTCCACGGCCGGGTTCCACCACGGGTCGTAAAGGACGACGTAGCTGGCATTGGTCAGGTTCAATCCGGTGCCAGCCGCGCGCAGACTCAACAGAAAAACTCCCGCGCTCTTGTCGTTTTGAAAAGCGTTGACGACTTCCTGGCGGTCTTTGGTCTGGCCGGTGAGCAGGTGGGTGGGGATATGGCGCGCGGCGCATTCTTTTTGGAGCAAGTGGAGCATCTGCACGAACTGCGAGAAGACGAGCACTTTCTGGCCATCGGCCATGAGCGGGTCCAGCAATTCAAAAAGCGTGTCCGTTTTGCCGCTGGGGGTGTCACTGCCAACCAGCGCCGGGTGACAACAAATCTGTCGCAGTCGGGTGAGGGCGGCCAGGACATGCATTTTCGATTTGTTCAGGCCTTGTTCCTCGACAACTTTCATGACCTGTTCGCGACTGCGGCGCAACTCGGCCAGGTAAAGTTTGCGTTGTTCCTCGCCCAGCGGGCAATCGCGGCGTTCTTCAATGCGGTCGGGCAAATCTTTAGCGACGTGTTTCTTCAGGCGACGCAGCAACAGGGGGCGCAATTTGGCCGAAAGACGTTTGCGGGCGATGCGCTGGGCGGATTCGGTTTTGCTGTTGCGGGCGTCCGCTGGCGTGGGGGCTTCGTCTCCGGGAGCGGCCGCGGCGCGCGGCTCGTAGGTCTCCAGAAATTGTTCCTGGCTGCCGAGGTAGCCGGGCTGGATGAAATCCACAATGCTCCACAGGTCCAGCAGGCGATTTTCCAGGGGCGTGCCGGTGAGGGCCAGGCGATGTTCGCATTTGAGCTGTTTGACGGATTGGGTGACCAGGGCGCCGGGATTTTTGATGAATTGCGCTTCGTCGAGAATCACGGCACGGAAGGAAAATTTTTGCAGCTCTTCCAAGTCGCGCCGCAACAGGGCGTAGTTGGTGACGATCAGGTCGTGCTGGGGAATTTGTTTGCGCAGGTTGTGCCGGGCCACGCCGCTTTCGAGCACGAGCACTTTCAGACCGGGGGTGAATTTCCCGGCTTCGCGACGCCAGTTGTGCATGACCGAGGCGGGGCAGATCACCAGCGAGGGTTTGGGGTTTTTTTTGTGCTGTTCGCGCAACCAGGCCAGCCAGGCAAGGGTTTGCAGCGTTTTTCCCAACCCCATGTCGTCGGCCAAAATGCCGCCCAACCCGACGCGCGCCAGGTGGCAGAGGAAATCGAAGCCGTCTTTTTGATACGGGCGCAGTTCGGCGCGGAGGCCCTGGGGTAATTCGACCGACGGCACACCTTTGAATTCGGCCAGCCGGCGGCGCAATTCGCGCGCTTCGGGGGTGTCGGCGAAGCGTTTCAATTCGTTTTCGTCCAGGTGCGCGACGTGTTCCAGGCCCACTTTTTGCGGCACGGCCACCAGGCCGTCCACGCCCATTTCGGCCATGGCTTCGTGCGCGCTTTGCACGGCGCGGGTGTCCAATTCCACCCAGCCGGAGTTGGGTAATTTGACGAAACGGCCGGTGGCGGCGGCCAGCCGTTCCAGATCCGCCTTGGTCAATTTCAAACCTTCGGCTTCCCATTCGGCGGAAACCGAGAGCCAGTCAATGCCGCTGCCTTTGACGACCAGCCGTGGTTTGAGCGCGCGCGGCGCCAGGAAGAGCCGATGAAAGGCCGGGTTGCCAAGAAATTCAGCCTCCTTGGGCCGAGTCGCCCACGCCTCCGCAAGCGCGGCCAGAAAATGTTCATTGGCGTCGCCCACCCACAAGCCCGGTTCCTGCATGAACCAGTCCAGTTTGCGCAGCCATTGCGTGGCGATTTCCAGGCGCGGGTCGTCGAGGATTTCGGGTTTTGCGGCGCCGGGTTCCGGCTGGCTGGACGGTTTGGTTTTCGGGGAATCCGTCGGCAAAAGCCCCGCGGCGGGAGACTTTTGATCCCGTTGCCATTCCTGACCGTTCCAGAACCACCGGCTGCCGTCACGCTGGCTTTTGGCCAGCAGACGCAAACGGATCGTATCGTCGAGCAGTTCAAAAATGAATTGCGGTGCGGCCCGGTGCGTGATGCAAAGTTGTTCCCAGTCCACCCCGTGGCCCGCCTGGGAACGGCGCAAATGCAGCAGCAGGCGGTGACTCAATTTGCGCACCGGCACGGAGGGCTTCCGGGCCAGATATTTCAGAACGGCCGGGGGCGGCGCGTTGTGCAGCAGATAAAATGTGTGGTCCAGGAGCACCAGCGGCGGCTGGCGATTGAAAAATTTCGCCTCGGAAACACCGCGTGTCTGGCCGTTGAACAACAACAAACGGTGCGTGAAGGCCAGTTCTTTGTCGCCGTTTTCCAGATGCGGCACCAGCGAGACGATCTGGCCGTAAAAATGCAGCGGTCTGGCAGCGCCGTCTTCCGGGCGGCGGGTTTCGGAATTTTTTTCGGCGGCGGGACCGGCCGCCGGCTCCTCCATCAATTCCAGCCGTCCGTTGTGCCCCCAGCGGGCCAGCCATTGCAACAATTCGGCGTCGGACAAAACGAGGGTGTCGAGGGGTCCCTCACGCTGGCGGTAGGCGTCGGCCAGCCATTGGATAAATTCCCAGTCGGTGGGTGTAAACAATTCCTGCTCGTGCGTCGCGCGCATGACCAGGTCCATCAAATCGTGCAGCGTGCGCGCCTTTTCACCGGTGCGCGGACGTTGCAGGAGAAATTGCACGGCCAGGCGATGACGCGTCGGTTCCTCGGCGTCCGGCCGGATTTGGCAGACCACGCGCAGCCGGGCGCGCGGTGTGTCCAGCCGCGGCAGGGGCGGCGGGGCGAGCCATTTTTCCAGCTCCTGCACCAGGCGCAGTTCCTGCTCGGCCTCCTCGGCCTGAGCGAAACGATCGGGATTGGCGTACCCTTGCAATTCCGGCGGCACCGGCCGCTTGGCGCGGAGGAACAAAAATGCCAGCTCCTCCAGACGCGCCTTTCCCTGCACGTTCAACAACCGGGGCCACCAGTTGGTATCGGGAAAATCGCGGCGCGAAAGCGAAAGTTTGTCGAAATAATCTTCCAGCAGCAGCCAGGAGCGCTGCGAATCGGGACAGGCCGCGAAGTGGCGAAGAATTTCCTCCCGCCCGCCAACCGTCTCCTTGGAGTCGGACAACTCGCGGCGTAAATCGGCAAAGGCGCCGTAGGTTTGCGAGAGCACCTTGTGGTGCGCGTCATATTTCGTTGTGCCGGCCCGGGGGCCGTTCCCGTTTCTGACTGAAATTTTCGGCATTTTAGCAATTCAGACTTATCATTTCGTCAAAGGCGGCGGGAAAGGTCAATCCGAAAGCGAATAAAAAAATGAATCCCCAATTCCCCGTACCTCGCCGGCGGCCGCCAGGACGGCGCATCTGTCTTCAGACCGGCCATCTCTCTTTTTTGGGCAGGGTGGCACTGCGGCGCCGCCGAGAATTGGCTGCCACAGAAAACGGCTGACTTTCAGATTCCAATCCTGCCCCTTGACCTCTGGCGCAAACACCGGATGTGCGGCGTCCATCCCCCACCGTCCGTTCGCGCAACGGGAGAACTGGATGGCTGGAAACGATGAGGGCAGGCGCGCACCCGCCTTCCCGCTGCGCTCCGCCGGTGCGAGAGGTCGAACAGATGCCGGCGGGCGGTTTGCGAAACTCACATTTTCAACGCGCGTTGGCGATAGGCCTCGTCCGGTCGGCCGGCGATGCGTTGAACGTTCGGCTCGGTAAAAAAGACCGGCCCGCCCATCGCCGCCGCGCCGGCAAAAATTTTAGCCGCTTTTTCGGCCATGAGCATCGTGTACAGCGCCGCCTGCCAGGTTCGGCCCAGGGTGATGAGGCCGTGATTTTGCATGAGCACGACCCGGGGCTGGCGCTGGTATTTCTTGATGAACGCCTCGGTCTGCCGCCGGATGGCCTGCGACAGTTTTAATCCCGGATCGGTGTAGGGCAGATACACCGAACGCGGGCCGCACAGGACGATTTCATCCGGAAACATCCGTTGGTTGGCAAAATCCTGCGCCCGCGGCGAGCAGAGCACCTGGTTGACGTGCGTCGCGTGACTGTGGGCCACAAAGTTCACCTCCGGCAACGAAAGCAAATAGGCGTGAAAGACCGCCTCGACCGATGGTTTTTTGGCGCCTTGATCCACGCGCGCCGCCAGCAAGGCCTGGTCCATTTCCTCGTCGCTCATCTGTTCCCGGTCCAGCAGCGGCAGCAAGGCGGCAAAGCGACATTCCACAACGTCTTCCTCACCGAGGGTGGCCAGACACGTGCCGCTGGCTTTGACCAGGAATGTTTCCGGGCTCAATTTGACCGAGGTGTTGCCCTCGCCGAGAATCGCCAGGCCGCGGTCTTCGCGCCCGACTTCGTGGGACAACGTCAACAAGTCCTTCAACAGCGAATTTTGCATTGGAAAATGGATTTACCACGAAACCCGCCAGAAATGCGAAAGAAATTTTGCGGATAATTTTGGGAAACGGCGCGAGGGACGCTTCCCCGACGATCCTTAATTCATTTCCTGTCCGCCGGTCACGCTCAGCGAAATGCCGGTCAGATAAGCCGCCGCATCACTGGCGAGAAAAATCAACGCCGCACACACGTCGTCATAGGTGCAACCCCGTTTCATCGGCACCTGGTTGACGTAAAACTGCCGCACGTCCTGGACGTTCTTTGCCCCCGGCACCTTGCCGGCTCTGAGATATTGCACGAACAAACCGTGGTTCGGGTCCGTCCACAACGGCGAATCGAGCAGATTGCCCGGACAAATCGCGTTGCAGCGAATCCCGTGCGGCGCCATTTCCAGCGCCACGCTCTGCACCAAACCGATGCCGCCGAATTTCGACGCCGCATACGCCGAATTGGCCGCGCTGCCCCTTTTGCCGGACTTGGAATTGATTTGAATGATGACCCCGCTTTTCTGCGGTTTCATCACGCGGCAGGCGTGCTTCATCGTCAGAAAATTGCCAAACAGATTCACATTCATCACCGCGCGCCATTTTTCCGCGTCGGCCTCGACAATCGGCTCGGCAATCAAAATGGCGGCATTGGCGACGACGATGTCCACACGGCCCAATTCCTTGACTGCCCGGTCAAACAACCGTTCCACGTCCGCTTCCCGGGTGACGTCTGTTTTCACCGCGATGATTTTGCGGCCGGTGCTTTGGGAAATTTCCGCGGCTGTGGCCTGTGCCGCCTCGTCCTTCATGTCGGCGATCACCACCTGGCAGCCGGCCTCCGCCAGCGCCTGACCAATGGCCCGCCCCAACCCCTGCGCGCCGCCCGTAACGATGGCATTTTTTCCTTCGAGCGAGAAATTCATTTCGCTAAAAATAGCCATTCAAAAGTTCCGTCTGCAAAGAAATTCGTTTCCGATTCGTTCTCAAAACGGCGCGCAGCCGTGCCGCCAGAAAAAATCGCCGCGCACTTCACTGGATGTTCTGAACCGGCCGGCCAAAAATCCATTCCAGACCGCGCGCCAGGCGTTCGGGCACGTGGTCGCCGTGTCCGCCGGGCGGTTCGTAAAAGGTGCATCGCCGGACATGGTTGCGGATGGCTTCGTAAATGGCTTTGGCGCCCACATTGGCGGAGTATTGGTCCCGCGCCGCGCCATCCAAATACACCACCTGGGTCGAAGCAAATGCCCGCGAGTCATTTTCCGCGAGGGTCAGCGGGTCATTGGCAAGCCACCGCTGCCACACGTCCGGCCGGAAATGCCCCTGCGCGTCGTAGAGCCATTCAAACCGGCCCGGATACAAAACTCCCTTTGGCGCGTAAGCGGCGGACAGACCCAGCGCATACAGCAGGTCGCCGTTTTTCGGGCGCCCGGTCTGCCCCGCCTCGATGAGTTGAATTTGCGAAAGCGGAACATGGGTAACGCCCGGCAATTTCACCAGCGGCAGGTGCGACACCGGGAAGTCTGAATCGGGGCTCAACGCGATCACGCCGTCAAACAAAGGGTGATGCCCCATGCCCAGCCGCAACGCCCCGAACCCGCCGCTGGAATGACCAGCAATAATCCGGCGGATACCATTCGTGGCCGTCAAATAACGGCGTTCCACCAGCGACACCACGTCGTGGCAAACGTAGTCGGCGTAATTTCCCTGGGCCGGCGAGTTCAGATACTGACTGCCGCCCCAGCGCGTGCGGCAGTCGGGCACGACCAGGAGCATCGGTGTGATTTCATCGGCGATCCTTTGCGTGAAGGCCAGCCATTGGTTGGAATGAACGATGAAATCCTCCGAGGAACCGCCATAGCCCGGCAAAAAATAAACCACCGGCAGCCGGGATTGCTCGGCGTCTGGCGACGGAACAAAAATGGCGACGCGCCGCACAACCGGATCATGAAGCGGATTGTTCCGCAGCGCCGGACCGGCAAAGGTGATGACGTCCAACGTCGCGGCGGTTCCTGTCGCCGGAGAAAAGGCGGAATGAAAAATGAGACATGCCGCAACAACCGGCGCCCAGCCCGCTTTCCGTTGTTTCCTGCCGCCGTTATCTGACCTCATTTATTTCCTGTCCTCCCAAATCAGCGGCGCCAGATAAAGCCCGCCCCGCCCCCAGCCGGCGCGGCTGACATACCATTGGCCGTTGGTATCTCGCACCACTTCCGCCGCATGCGCCGGCAAATGGCCAATCTGGTCCGCGAGTTCCCAGTGAAACGGATTGCGACTAACGAAGACATCCGTGCCGTCGTAACCGCCGCGCGGCCCGATGAACAGATAAAAGTCCTGGCCACGCTGCACGACAAACGGCGATTCGGTCCCGCCGCCACCGGTGCCAACTGCCGGATCGGTGAAGACAATTTGCCGGTTCGTCCAGGTCAGCAAGTCCCTGCTGGTGACACAAGCCACCACGTGATGGCCGCCCTCCGGTTTGCTGGTGGCACAGTAATACATCACCCATTTGTCCCCCACGCGGAGCACAAACGGGTCGCGCGCGTCGTAGCCATCCACAACCATGGGATTTTTCGGCGAGCGCGTCCATGTCCACAAATCCGGCGAGGTGGCGAGATGGATTTTGGATTTCGCGGGGTCTTTGCCGCCGGCACAATAATACATGTAATACAGACCGTCGTGATAAATCACGTCCGGCGCCCACAGATGCGTTTCCAACCACGGCGCGTTTGTGGCTGCGTCAAGCGCGAAGGGTTCTTTGGTCCACGGCTGTTGCAGCAGATTTGTCGCCGTGGCGTGGGCAAAATGGATTTCCTCCTGCGGCCGGGCCGGCTCCTCATGGGTAATGCCAAACATGTGCCACCGTCCGTTGGTGTCACGAATGAAACAATGATCGTTGAGATACCACGGAATTTTTTCGCCGGCGCCGGGATCGTAGATTTTCACAAACGGCCCGCACGCCACCCGGATGGGCGAGGCGGAATCCACAGCCGCTGTTAAATGAAGCGCGCACAAGACCGCAACCAACCACCTGCCGCCAAACTGCCGGCACTTTTTCATTCGCCTTTCTCCATTTTGTTATCGCCTTCCGCCTCCAAACGGCATGGAACGGGAATCCTCACGATTGATTGCCTGTTGCCATTCTCAAGCACCACGCATCGTTCCGGCAACGGCCGCCACGCCGGACAGATCCCGATCTGATGGCCCCTTGAGAAAAAAGGCGCCGGGAAGTTTAACTTAGCTGGATTTCAAAGTCCACTGGAATTTGGCAGTTCATTGGTCCAGTGTGCCAATCCAGGAAGGCTTGGATTGCCAGTAACCATACGAAAAGTGCGGATCGTTGTCATTGTTCCAGCGAGCGCGCCAATAACCGTTGTTCGGGTCTCGCACGTCATTTCGCAGGGGACTTTCCACGTGGCCGTCACAAAATAGAATGTCGGTATGATAGTTGTGCCGATTAGCTGGACAGGCGGAATGACCGGTTGTCAGCCGGATGTCCGCCGGCTCGGTATTGGCATTAAAATTGGGTATGACTGTTTTGGGCACGGATGGAACGTCGCAAACCCATATCATATCGCTCGGCTTTTTGACATCGGAATCTCTAATGGGTCCCTGATACAAACTGCCATCTATATCCCCGCCCAATCCCAATTGCGGGTGAGTTATCGCCTCGACGCCATCCTGAAAGTGAATGCCCCAATCGTTGTAGCCCAGTGAAAAATACGAATTTCTGGTAATGGCATAGGGATCATAAACACCTCCCGGTCCTGTTCCGCCCAGCGAATGGTTGAAATTGGTGTCCCACGCCGTCCAAGGCTGGGCCGCAGGACAACTGAACGCCCTGCGGTTACTCCCCATCAAACTGAATAACCGCGGCGGCCATACATAGTAATAGTTGGCCGAGCCGCCAGAAGGCGTGGAAAGGTCCCCCGGATATTGTTTGTAGTCCCCGATATACATAACACCCGCGATGCCGATCTCCCTCATGTTATTCATGCAGGAAACCTGCAGGGCTCTTGATTTGGCCTTCGAAAGAGCCGGCAATAACATGGCGGCAAGAATAGCAATAATGGCAATTACCACGAGCAATTCGATGAGGGTAAAACCATTGACAATTCTTCGGTCTGATTTTTGGCTCATAAATCCAATTTTTGAGGCTGGCAACGATGTTTGCCTTTCCGTTTTCATGGTCGTTCGAAAATTCTCCCACGAACAACACACAGGCACATGCCTGAAACTTCCTTTAGCCGCAGGAGGCGGATGCTCCTGCCGCCACGGCTCAAAGCGCTTGGATTAATTGTAATTTACCGTCTTTCCCAAAATTGTCATGGCGCATAAAACGGCCTCTTGGCCTTGTAAGACAATTGAAACCCTGGTCACCATCATCCCGACACTCAAGCGCTTCCTCAATGAGGCCGCTTTATGCGTCATGACGGAACCCTCCCTTTCCGATATGCTCCACGTTGAAAATCCCAAAATTCAACCCGTAATCATATGAAAAAAAACTTGTTCCGGGAATTTGTGCCTAAAGCGTCCTGGGCCATTATTTTGCTGGTGGTACCGCAGACAACAAGCGCTGAATTACTGCATCGTTATAGCTTCGACGGCCCATCGGGGACAACAGTCATTACCGATTCGGCAGGCGGCGCAAATGGAACTTTAATAAATGGGAGCACAACCGCCGGGCTAAATGGCAGCGGACAGCTCGTTTTGGACGGCAACCAAAGCAAAGCCTGGGTATCTCTTCCGTCCGGTCTTATGCGGCAACTGACCAACGCCACCTTTGAAACGTGGGTGAATGATCAGAACCCGCAACTTTGGGCGGAATTGTGGACCTTTGGAACCAACAATGGATCCGCTGGGCAAGGCGACTTTCTTTCCCTGATTCCCGTGGACGGCGGCGTCTCAGACAACATCGGGCTGGATAATCACACTCAAGTGATTGCGGCCGGGCCAATGCCCGCCAATCAGGAAGTCTGTCTGGCGGTGG
>DASRCU010000128.1:0-1669 GCA_035652955.1 Verrucomicrobiia bacterium
TCTCACCGTGGGCGGCTTTGGCCAGGGGCGGTTGGCCGGGGGCAATTCGCCAAGCAATCTGTGGCGCCGGCGGCCACGGCTCGGCGCGCGGGGGCGGCGGGTCAAACTTGTGAACGACCTCCTGGCACGGGCCGGATTTGATCAGTTTGGGTTTGGCGTGCCGCAGGTCCAGCGCGGTGGACAGCAGTTTGATGGCTTCGCGAAAACTGGTCGGCGGTTTGGCTTTGATCAACGCGCCCAGTTCGGCGGCCACTTCATCCACCGAACTGGCTCCGAGGGCGAGCGCCATCCGTTTCCAGGAACCCATCGTGTTAATGGCCACTGGAAAGGACGAGATTTTGCCGTTGACAGTCGGTTTCTCAAACAGCAACGCCTTGCCGCCGCCGGGTGATTTCATTTCGCGGTCGGCCAATTCGGTGATTTCCAATTCGGTGGCGACGGGTTGCGAAATTCTTTTCAATTCGCCGGCCCGGTCGAGGGCGGACACGAAATCGCCAAAGGAATCAAACGCCATGCACGCGAGGCTAACAGAAATTCCGCTCCGCGCAATCGCGGTCCCTTATGGCGTGCGCGCCGTCAGCTCGACTCGGAAGGGGACCGGCGCTTCCGGCCCGGTCTGCGTCGAACCGGCAAGAACGGCGGCAGACAGTCGCGGGGCGTTGGTACTTGTCAATCCGAAAAAATAAGTGCCGACGCTTTGGTTGGTTTCCGTGGCCAGCACCAGCGGGGGATTGAATTCGACGACAAGGTTGGTGTCGGAAAGGCTGACCGAAGCGGGCGCCACCCCGCCCGGCCCGCCAGCGGTGACGACCCACACCTGGTTGCCGCCGCGCAGCGCGTAGGAAAAGGTCTGCGGCGCGGGGCAGGGCAGTGTGAGGGAATTCACGGTCAGAAAGTTGGTTCCGCCGCTGCCGGTATTGTTCAACACCAGGCGGTATTCGTAGCCGTAAGTGCCGGCGGTGTTGAGGCTGCGGCCGGGAAAACTGCGGGAGACCAACACACAGGTCGCGTCCACGTTCGTGGGCGTGAACGAAGCGGTCTGTTCCGTGTACGTTATGCGGCAGTCGGGACTGAAGTGGCAGTAGAAGGCGGGTGCGCCCACGTCAAGGATTTTCAACGGCTGGGCCTCCACCGCGGTGGCCAGCATTCCCGCCAAAAACCAGAGCCGGCGTGTCTTCATGGGCGCAATGTGCCGCACGTGCGGCGCTTTGGCCAATTTTTTCGGAAACGATTGGACATCGCAGCCGACGCAGGCGGCGCTCATTTCAGCAGGTCCGCCACCAGGGCGCGTTCTTCCTTCAGCTCGTTTTCCGTGGCGGCAATTTTTGCGCGGCCGAAATCGTTGTGGGGCAATCCGGGAACAATTTCCCATTGAATGCCGTCGCTGCGAACGGGGTAGCTGAAGACCAGACCCTTTTCGATGCCGTATTCGCCGCGCGAACAAACGGCCACACTGAACCAATCGCCGGCTGCAGTGCGCGTGGTGAGCCGGCGGACGGTGTCCACGATGGCGTTGGCGGCGCTGGCGGCGCTGGAGGCACCGCGCGCCTTGATGATGGCCGCGCCGCGCTGCTGAACGGTGGTGAGGAATTCGCCTTTGAGCCAGGCGTCGTCCCGGATGACTTCCGGTGCCGGGCGACCGGAGATTTTGGCGTTGAAGAAATCGGGG
>DASRCU010000129.1:0-10908 GCA_035652955.1 Verrucomicrobiia bacterium
ACGGAACTGGCGCGAAGGTTTTCCGAACCTCCGGCGACGGCCGCCGCCCGACCCGTTGCGGAAAAAATCGCCGCCGCTTCGGCATTGCGGGAACGCGCGCTCCGACAGGCCGCCCGCGAGCTGTTGCTGGCCCAAGCCAGCGACTGGCCGTTCATTTTGCGCGCCGGCACCAGCCCCGATTACGCGCGCCGCCGCGTGAAAGACCATCTGCTCCGCTTCATCGCGCTGCATGACCAGTTGACGGCGACGGCGGTGGATGAAAAATGGCTGCGGGAGGTGGAAGCCCGCGACAATTTGTTTCCCGAGGTGAACTGGAGTTATTGGAAGTAAATCCCGGTTTGCCACGGAAACGGCGTTTCACAGGTTCGGGCGGGCGCCTAGTTTTTGCAGTTGCCTCAAACATCCAACCGTTTAACCTGTCCATCATCCGATGAAAACATTTTCGCTCATTCTGGTTTTGGCCGCACTGGCAGTCGCCCCGGCGCCGGCGCAGTTGCTGACGGTGAAATTGTCTCTGGAGCAGGATCAGTTTCTGCCCAGCGAATCGCTGCCGGTAACGGTGCGGATTTACAACAACTCCGGGCAGACACTGCGCCTGGGAACGGATGAAAACTGGCTCCAATTCAGCGTGCAGTCCCGGGACAATAATTTTGTGGTATTGAACCGCAGCAACCCGCCGGTGGTCGGCGCCTTCACGCTGGGGACATCGGAGGTGGCCATCAAACGCGTGGACATCGCTCCCTATTTTACACTCGACCATCCCGGTCGGTACCGTCTGGTCGCCACCGTCCACATTCCGGAATGGCATATGGACGTGGCCAGTGCACCAATGGACTTTGACGTGATTGACGGGGCGCGGTTGTGGTCGCAGGCTTTCGGCGTGCCGGCGACGGGCAGCACCAACCGCCCGCCGGAGGTTCGCAAATACATTCTGGAGGAGGCGAATTATTTGCGCGCGCAACTCCGGTTGTATGTGCTGGTGAGCGATGCCAGCGAAGCGCGCATCTTCAAGGTGACGGCCATCGGCCCAATGGTGTCGTTTAGCCAGCCGGAGGCGCAACTGGATGCCGAGAGCCGGCTGCACGTGCTGTATCAGAGCGGAGCGCAGTCGTTCATTTACGCCATCGTGGCGCCGGATGGCACCCTGACGCGGAAGGAAGTTTACGATTATGTGACCACCCGCCCGCGCTTGAGCATGGATGAGCAAGGGCACATCGGGGTGGCGGGCGGCGTGCGGCGCGTCAAACCGTCAGAATTACCGGTGGTCAGGACGCCGGATCAATTGCCGGCGGCAAAATAAACCAAAAATAAACGTTTAGGGCATCAAATCCGCCCGCGTGAGCACGCGTTTTTGCATTTCGCGGAGGATGACGCGCGCGCGGTCCACTGCCATGTCCTGCGTCTCGCCAAAGATGTAGGATTTCAATTCCACGCGCACGGCAGCAATGGGGTTGCCGTTGCGATCGGTCAGCGGCAGGTCCACCGCCACCTTGCCCTTGCCGCGTCCGAAATAGACCGCACCCTTTTCCAGGGTGTTTTTCTCTGCGTCGGTTCCCGGTTGACCGATTTCCGCCGGGTCTTTGGCGGCCACGACGCGCAGTTGGCCCTGGTCGTCAGGCATGTAAATTCGCAGACCGACCAGGCGCGGATATTTTTTGAGGATGTCGCGCACCAGCAATTGCGCGGGGGGAATGATCGGGGTGTAGTCAATGGTGGTGTCGCCAAAGTACGTCACTGAGTCGGCCATGGTCCAAAAGCCCACCTTGCCGCTGTCAAAGGTTACGGAAGTTTGGATTGCCGGGATGACGGTTTGGTCCAAGGTGCAGTTGATTCGGTTGCCCTCGCATTGCACGGAGAGGGTGTGCCAGACATTGGTGGCAATGTTCAGGTCGAGGGGGGGGGAGGGATCCACAAATTTGCCGTTGACCAGCTTGTAAAAACGCACGTTGTGGCCCAGCGCGCTGGCGCGGAAGACGTAAAAATTCGAGGCATTCTGGTAGCGGAAGACAATTCCGGCCATCTGTTCCATGGTCCCGCCGACAATTTTGAATTGCGTCGTCAGCTTGAAATCCTTGAACACCTGCCCGTCGTAAATGAACAGTGGGAACCGGTTGTCGGTTCGGTCCTGGCTCAACTGGGCCAGGACGGGCTGGCGGAAGGCGGCGGCCGTTTGTTGGGCTTGCGGCGTGAGGGGAGCCAGCAGCGGCGGCGCGGTATCCAGAACGATTTTCCAATCGCCGGGCGGACCGCTGCCGGCCAGGGCGCTGAAAAAATTCGTGGGCGTCTGGCCGGCGGCGAAGTCGCCGAAGTTGATCTTGATTTCCGCGCCGCGGAGGGCCATTCCCACCGTCAGCGGGAGCAGCAAAAACCATTTTCGCACGCGGCAGGTTCGCAAAAAAAAAACCGGGCGACAAGTCATTGCCGCCCGGCTTTGCCACGGTCCGACCGGGGTTATTGCCAGATCATGTCCGCCACGGTGCGCCCGGCCGGGATGAACGGCAGCACGTGTTCGGTGTAGGGGACGATCACGTCCAGCACGTAAGGCTCCCGGGCGTCCAGCATTCGCTGGATCGCCGCGCGCAGGTCCCGTTTGTAGACCACCCGTTCGCACGGGACGCCGAAGGAATTGCAGATGCGGACAAAATCCGGATAGATTTCCGCCCGATGGGCCGGGTCGCCGAGGTAGGTATGGCCACGGTTGCTTTGGTAGAAGCGGTCCTCCCATTGCACCACCATGCCCAGGTGCTGGTTGTTCAGGATAATGGTCTTGACGGGAATTTTTTCAACGTGGGCGGTGGCCAGTTCCTGGATGTTCATCAGGAAGGAGCCGTCCCCGTCAATGTCAATGACTTCCTTGTCCGGATGAGCGACCTTGATGCCCAGCGCTGCAGGGAAGCCGAAGCCCATTGAGCCGAGGCCGCCGCTGGTGATGAACTGGCGCGGACGGGTGTATTTGTACCATTGTCCGGCCCACATCTGATGCTGGCCCACGCCGGTGGTGATGATGGCCTCGCCGCCGGTCAATTCGTAAAGCGCCTCAATGACCATCTGGCCCAGAATGATTTGATCTTCCTGGCCTTTGAGGTGGTCGCGCATGTGATCGCTGGCGGCGATTTCCGGCGTGATGCGGTAGCTGAACGGCGCTTTTTTCTTCCACTCTTCAATCTGCGCCAGCCATTTTTCGTGTTTTTTGTTCAACGGACGTTTGGCGAGCATCCGGTTCAAACGCGTGAGAGCGTCTTTGATGTCGCCCACCACCGGCAGATGCGCCTTCTTGTTTTTATTCAATTCGGAGGCGTCAATGTCCAGGTGAACAATTGTGCCGTGTTTGCAGAATTCGTCGAACTTGCCGGTCACGCGGTCGTCAAACCGCACCCCAAAGGCCAGCAGCAAATCGGCGCCGTCTTTGAGCTTCACCATGGGATCGCTGGGGCTTTTGCGCGGGGCGTATTCGCCGTTGACGGCCCAGTTGGCGTAGGCGGCGCCGTGCATGCCCAGCCAGCGCAACGAGAGCGGATGCGTTTCCGGGAAGGCGCCGATGCCCATGAGAGTGGTGGTGACGGGGATGTTCGTCGCTTCGGCGAATTTTCGCAATTCCTCCGCCGCGCCGCTGGAGATGATTCCGCCACCGACATACAGCACCGGGCGCTCGGCTTTTTCGACAAGGCCGATGATTTCGTTGAGCGCCACTTCGTCGGCCCGCAAGTCCGGCTGGGTGTAGCCAGGCAGGCCTTTTTTGATTTCTTCCAAGGTGGGCCAGACCGGCTGGGTCTTGGCCTGCTGGATGTTTTTGGGGATGTCAATCACTACCGGGCCGGGCCGGCCGGTCTGTGCGATGTAAAACGCTTCCTTGACGATGCGCGGGATGTCGTTCACGTCGGTGATGAGGTAGCTGTGTTTCACGATGGGCAGCGTCACGCCAATAATGTCCGTTTCCTGAAACGCGCCGCGTCCGATCATGTTGGTCGTCACCTGGCCGGTGATGGCGATGAGCGGGCAGGAATCGAGGTAGGCGTCGGCAATGGCGGTGACCAGATTCGTGGCGCCGGGACCGCTGGTGCTCATGCACACGCCGGCTTTGCCGGTGGCCCGCGCATAGCCTTCGGCGGCGAAGGAACCGCCCTGTTCGTGCCGCGGCAGAATGGTGCGAATTTTGGAGCGGGTCAGTGATTGATGAATCTCCATGCTCGCGCCGCCAGGGTAGGCAAAAATAACTTCCACCCCTTCGCGCTCGAGGGCCTCGACGAGAATATCCCGGCCCAACATCGGCGGGCCGACCTCGGCACGCCGGGCGGCGGTCGCGGACTTGAAGCGCGCGGAAGGCGCGGGTTTCTTTTCAGCAGGATCTGTGGTCTTGTTCATGTGTTTGTTCGGTTGGCGGCCGGGGTCGCGGGTCAACAAAAAACCCACGACCGTTGCCAGCCGTGGGTTCTTGTTAGAGTGTCTTCGTTTCAACAAGCCCCGACGGCGTCGGCGACGACTACGACGACGACCAGCTTAACGGCTTGTGAAACGTTTTTCAACATTGCAACGTCACTATACCGGAATTCTTTCCGCGGTCAAGCTTTTTTTTGGCCTGGTGAAGGCTGCCGGATTCCTGCCACCTCCAGCAAATGGTCAGGGTTGAGCACGGTCGCCGTTTTTCTGTGGAAACGACATTTTTAGCGGCTTTTCGGCGGCGCAGCAGCGTTGTCTGTCGGGCGCTCGCACCGGCCGCCCGGAGCAACGGCGGAGACGCCCGGTGGCGCCGTTTGAGGCTGTGGGGGCGCGTGCGGTTGCGAAATCGGGAATTGGCTTCTGGTCGGCAGCTCTGCTAGCCTGTCGGTCATGGAGAGCAGAGGTGTGGAAACGAAGGTCGGCCTGTTTGTATTTATCGGGCTGGCGCTGCTGGCGATATTGCTGATTCAATTCAGCAAAGGCACGAGCCTGTTGCACGGCACATACACGCTGCGATTGCACGCGGAGAATGTCGGCGGCCTCAAGCCGCGGGCGGCCGTCTTGCTGGCGGGGGTGCAGGTCGGCAGCGTCTCCGGCATCCAGTTGGCGCCGGACGGAAAAAGCGTCACCATTTACCTGAAAATTTACAACGAGTATCCCATCTATCACGACGCGCGGTTCGTCATCGAACAATCCGGTTTTCTTGGTGACCAGTATGTTTCGATCATTGCGGTGAGCAACCTGCCGCCGGTGCTGACCAACAACGCCGAGGTGTATTGTCAGCCGCCGTTTAATCTGCAGGAAGTGGCGCGGTCGGCTGCCGGCTTTGTCAATCGCATTGACGAAACGGCCCGAAAGTTGGACGCTTCGGTGACCGAGTTGCGCGCCAAGGTGTTGAATCAGCGCACGATGACCAATTTCGCGCTGGTAGTGGACAACATGCGGACATTTTCCGAGCAGGCGCTGGACACCGTCAACGACATCAACCGTCTCATTGCCACCAACGGGGAGCAGGTCAATTTGGCGGTGAGCAATGTGCTCTATTTTTCGCAGCAGTTGACGCATCTGGCCGATGCCGCCGGCGGGTTGATGGCCACTAACGGCCCGGCGATTAACACCGCGGTGAAAAACGTTGAATCGTCCACCGAAACCTTGAAACAATTGATGACCAATCTGCAGTCCGGCCAGGGGCCGGTGGGTGTTTTGCTGCATGACGAGCAACTGGCCGCCAACCTGCAGGCTATCGCCAACAATCTGGCCGTGGCCACGAGCAATTTGAACCGGCTTGGGTTGTGGGGATTCTTGTGGCACAAGGAAATGCCGCCGGCCACCAACGCGCCGCCGCGCGCCCTGTTGCCGCCACGCGCCGCCAGCGAGTGAACATGAAATCGCTCTGGGCAATCCGCCTGTTGTTCCTGGGACTGTGCATCCTGGCCGGTTACGCCATCAGCCAGGTGCGCGAGGAGTTTGTCAGCCTGCCGCACGCCGCCCTGATTGGCATGTTGATCGGCTTTGGTTTTGGGGGCTTGATGATTGCCGTAGATGAAATGCTCAAGGGCTTTTCGCTCCGCGCTTTTTCGGCCACGAGTTTTGGTCTGCTGCTCGGCACACTGGTGGCGCTGTTGATTGATCGTTCGGGTCTGTTTGAAACCGCGGATGAACGCACCCGGTGGCTGATCCGGCTGGGATTATTCCTGGGCTTCGGCTACATGGGCATGATTCTGGCCATGCGCAGCAACAAGGAGGATTTTTCCCTCATCATCCCCTATGTGCGCTTTACCCGCCAGAACCAGCCGGACAATCTGCTGTTGCTGGACACCAGCGCGATTATTGACGGTCGCATTGCGGACTTGATGGAGACGCGACTGTTGGAGGGCCGCCTCGTTGTGCCGCGCTTTGTCCTGCGCGAACTCCAGCAGATTGCCGATTCGGCCGACCCCATCAAGCGCGCCCGCGGCCGGCGCGGTTTGGAAATGCTCAACCGCATTCAACATCATACCCAGATCGAGATTCGGATTCACGACGGCGATTTTCCCGATGAAAAGGAAGTGGACGCCAAACTGGTCCGTCTGGCGCGAAACCTCCAGGCTAAATTGTTCACCAACGATTACAACCTCGCAAAAATCGCGGCCCTCCAAAAGGTCAACTGCGTCAACCTCCACGAAGTGGCCAAATGCCTCAAGCCCGTTCTGCTTCCTGGCGAAATGCTCCAATTGAAAATCGTTCGCGAAGGCAAGGACAAAGGCCAGGGGGTCGGCTATTTGCCCGATGGCACCATGGTCGTCATTGCCGGCGGTCAGCCCTACATCGGCCAGCGCGCCGAGGTGGAAGTCCAGTCCCTGCTGCAAACCGGTGCCGGCGTCATCGTCTTTGCCGAATTGCGTCACGTGGCCAAGGGCGATACGGCGTTTGTCGTCCGATGAAAAGAGTCGGCGACTTCTCCACGCCGTTCAATAGAGAATGCTCCATCCGATTCGTTCCGGACGTCGCGGCTGCCGTGGTTTAGCATCAAAATGCCGCGCCGTAGGTTGTCCGCCCGCGCAATGCCTTTATTCCCACCGCCGGCAGAGCGCAAAATAGCGCCGCCTGGTTCATGTTTGAACAATTGAGCGCTCCGCTGCCACAACGCAAACACAATTTCCGGTGAAACAAGGCCCGCTGGTTCAAGGCATATACACTGAACGGTAGAAACGATGCGGATATTGATTGGCCTTGGTGTCCACAAACGTGAACGGCGCGATGTTGGTTTGCAGCGAGACCCAGTTTACCATATCCGTTGAAGCCTGAATGATGTATTTGTAGCCTGTAATACCATTGACGGTAAATGAAAAGGCACCCGGCGAACGAATCGCACCTCCCAATGTGCCCGCCGGAGAAGTGCTGAGAGCCGAATCCAGGGTCGGCGGCGAGCCGCCGGACGCCGTAGCAACGGGGTACGTTCCGGAAAGAGTCGGCGCTGAACCCAGAGCCGGTGAACTGCTCTGTGAAGCTATCGCAAGAACAGGCACGGCATAGGAAGCCTCGTTTGAAAAATCACTTTCCATGCCGGAGGTATTGCGTGCTTTGGCGGCAAAATAGTAAGTCACCCCTTCCAGCAAGCCGGAAATTGTTGCGTTGGTCACATTGCCAACGTCAATGACATTGGTATAAACGCCGCTGGCTATGCCATAGTAAATTTCATATCCCGCGATATCCGTATTTGTGCTGGGATTCCATGCCAGCGTGACGCTTTGAATGGCACTGGCTGGCCATGGGGCCAAGGCGAATGCCCCACCAGCAATCACGGCACAGCACGCAATTTTCAAACGGCCAACAAACGATGTTCGCATCAGGGATTTTCCTACGCATAAGGGATGCCAAATACCGGAAGTGATTGGGTGGTTAACCGTTTTAAGTCAATTTCTGATCTGGCAAGTTGTTTGTTTCCAGTTTGTTGTGGATCCATTGCCACGCCATTAAAAGGCTGTTTTTTCCGAATAATTTTCTCGTGTAGGAAAAATTCTGATGCGACTGAAAATTCTTAAGGCACGGTGTCTTGTAAGCAGGCAAGAAGATGATCACTGCTGTTCAGAACTCAACCACGACTGGAATTCAAACGAATCGGGTGAACGGACAAACTGACCAAGCCTCTATGAGATCGTCGGGGATTGAGCTGGTTTTTTGATTTGCAGAATCAGTCGGGAAATTGTGACGAGCTCTTGTCAAGCAGGGGAAGCGGAACAGGAACAAACTAAGGATTTGCCAGCCAAACTGTCCAAGTGACACCACAAATGGTCCAGAAATTGGTGGCATTTTACAAAATACCTTAAAACGGCCAAGTGGTGGATGTTTTCGTAAAAAACCACCTCACCGGGAAGATGTCGGACACTCGTTTAGCAACGGAGACGAGTTTCGGCTCGTTTTCTGATTTGATCCGATACAGCGACTGCCTCAATTTGGGACAAAATCGTGAGGTCTGTCTTGAGGCAGATTACCAAAAAGGCGGCCAATCGGGCGTCTTTTGCGGCGGCTTGACGCCAAAATGAAATCCATTCTGATCCTGAAAACCTATGGGAATCTGGCTCATTATGGCATCGTGCAGGCGGGCAACGATTCCGCGCAAGGACACCGTTCGAGGGGCGGCATCGAACCAATTCTTCTCTTTTGCAATTTCGCGACAGATCATGGCCAGGAATAAAGCAATTCGGATGCCATCATGACATTTTTTGGCTTTTTTGTTTAATGCTTGTTTTCCAAGCGCTTTGAGATTAAGTTGTCCGGGATGATAAAGCCGGACTGAATTTCTGAAGGCCAATCAAAACCACGCAATTGAGTGGTCAGAAAGATGAACCCGCGTTTCCATTCGGCAATTCTGACAGCGGCTTTGGCGGCTCTCTATTTTTTGGCCGGAAAGTTTGGGTTGAGTCTAGCGGTCATTCACCCTTGTGTTTCTCCCATCTGGCCTGCTTCGGGATTGGCGCTGGGGGCATTGTTGCTGGGCGGGTATCGTCTCTGGCCGGGAGTTTTCATCGGAGCACTGCTGGTCAATGCCACAGCTCTCGGTTCGGTGGCGGCGGGTCTAGGAATGGCGTGTGGGGTTACCCTGGAAGCGCTGGCGGGTGCCTGGCTGGTTCATCGTTTTGCCGGTGGCACCCGCGTTTTTGAGCGGGCGCAGACCATTTTTCAATTTCTTATTTGGGCGGCCATGGTCAGTCCCATTTTCAGTGCCGGTTTTGGAGTAACCAGTTTGTGTTTGGCGGGCCGGGCCTTGTGGCAGCAGTATCCGGAAATTTGGTTGACGTGGTGGCTGGGAGATTTGGTGGGGATACTGGTGGTGACGCCGTTGCTGGTCATTTGGATGGCGGGTTCCCGTCCGCCTTGGAATTTGAAAAGTCTCGCGGAAGCCTTGGTGTTGTTTGCGGGAACGGTGTTGACCGACTGGCTGGTGTTTTGGGACAAAGCCCCGTTTGCTTATTTATCCATTTTGCCGTTGTTGTGGGCAGCCTTTCGATTTGGCGGGCATGGAGCGGTTGCGGCTTCGTTTTTAACTTCCGGCATTGCGCTCTATGGCACTTGGCAGGGAATGGGGCCGTTTGCGGTCGTAAATCGCAATACGGCACTTTTGGATGTGCAGGCTTTTATGGCGGTCGTCAGCGTGGCGGCACTGGTCTTGGCGGCGCTGGTGGCGGAACGCCGGAAATTCGAGCAGCGGCTTCAAATACGGGACGCCGTAAGCCGGGTTCTGGCCGAAGCGGCGACCTGGGCCGAGGCGGGGCCGCAGATTCTTCAAGCGTTGGGTCAGGCGGGCGGCTGGGAGTGGAGCGCCATTTGGAATATGGAACGGGCGACCAATAAATTGTTTTGCGCCAGCCTTTGGCACAGTCCGGCGCTGGCGCTGCCGGCTTTTGCGGCGGTGAGCCGCCAATCCCGTTTCGCGCCCGGAGAAGGCTTGCCGGGGCGGGTTTGGGCGAGCGGTCAGCCGGAATGGATTTCAAACGTGGCGCGGGCTTGCCATTGTCCGCGGGCCGAAGCGGCCAGACGGGAAGGGTTGCGCTCGGCTTTGGGTATTCCCATCGAACTCAACGGGACCTTGGTGGGGGTGATTGAATGTTTCAGCCGCCAATTCCGCCTGCCGGACGCGGAATTTCTGGAGATGATCCGGGCCCTCGGCATTCAAGTGGGGCAATTCATGGAACGCAAACGCATCGAGCAGGCCGCGCGCGAAAGCCAGAGGCAGTTCCAGGAAATGGCCGAAAACATCCGCGAAGTGTTCTGGATGACCGATGCTTCCATTCCCCGTACCGTGCTTTACGTCAGCCCGGCTTACCAGGAAATCTGGGGACGCTCTTGCGAAAGCCTCTATGCCGCGCCTGGCGACTGGATGGAAGCCATCCATCCGGAAGACCGCGACCGTATCCGGCAGGCAGTTTTTGACCGGCAAGTCCGCGGTGAATACGACGAAACGTATCGCATTATCCGGCCTGACGGCGCAGTGCGCTGGGTTCATGACCGAGCCTTTCCCGTGCGAGACGAATCCGGGCAGGTCATTCGCATCGTCGGCGTGGCGGAAGACGTTACAGCGCGCAAACTGGCTGAAGCCCGTTTGACCATGCTGGTCAGCGCCGTCGAGAGTACCGGCGAGCTGATTTGCATCACCGATCTGCAGGACCGCTTCACCTTTGCCAACCGCGCCTTTCTTCGCGCTTACGGTTACGCATTGCCCGAAATTCTGGGTCACACCTTGCACCTGCTCTGGTCGCCCAGAAATCCGCCCGGGCTGGTCGAAGAAATTTTGGAACACACCCATCAAGGCGGCTGGCGCGGGGAGGTTTTGAGCCGGCGCAAAGACGGCGCTGAATTCACCGTTTTTTTGAGTACGTCGCAAATTAAAGACTCCAATGGCCACGTGATCGGTCTCATGGGCGTGGCGCATGACATCACCGAACAGCGGCGAATGGAACGGGAAATTCTGGAAATCAGCGCCCGCGAGCG
>DASRCU010000130.1:0-6479 GCA_035652955.1 Verrucomicrobiia bacterium
CTTAACCGCCGGACAGGATGTTCTAGTCGGCAGCGGCAGCGTGATCACCACACACGGCGGCAGCATTGAAGTGACCGCGATGACCGGCGACGTGAACACCGGCACGCGGGATGCCGGGTTCAATTATTCAACTTTTGCGCCGTATTACAGCCCCTTCCAATTCGGCACGTTCGGTTTGGGCAACGCAACCACGCTGGGCGGCATCAGTACGGCGGCGGGCGGCGACGTGACGATCCAGGCCGGTCATGACGTGACCAGTTATCTCCCCACAGGTAATGACACCAGCGACGCCGGCGCCGGAGCCTTTGGCTCCCAGCCGGGCAATGTCCGGATCAACGCCGGCGGCAGTGTTTACGGCCATTACGTCGTGGTGAACGGAGCCGGCACCATTACCGCCGGGCAGGACATTGGCAACGCGATGCAAAACGTGGCCTTGAGCCTGGTCAAGGGCGTTTGGAATCTCGACGCCCCAAATGGAAACATTTATTTGCAGGAAGTCCGAAACCCAAACGGCGTTTTCAATTCCATAAACCGCAGCAGCTCCAGCTATCACCTTTTCAATTACGATCCGCAGGCAGCGGTGAATCTGACGGCCGGCGCGGGCGTGTATCTGACCGGACAACACCTCCCTCGCCCCGGCGACGCGGTGATCGGCGGCGTCAACTATTTGCCCATTCTTTGGCCACCGACCTTGACGATCGCCGCCGGCGCGGGTGGTATTACATTGGAAAATGATATGGTGCTTTTCCCTTCGCCCTATGGCGACCTGACCATAAATGACGCCGGAGATTTCAGTAATGGAAATTCCGGAGGCAACCCGACCACCCTGCTCATGTCCGACAGCGCCCAAACCCGCTGGTTCCTCGCGCCGTCGGGTTCACAGCCCTTCAGCAACGGCGATCACGGCAGCTCACCCTTGGAGTTGAACAATCCCAACCCGGTAACCATCGCCATCGGCGGCAATATGAACGATATCATCCTGCGCATGTCCAAAACCACCGACCTGACCGTGGGCGGCGACATGAACGGATGCAGTTTTTACGGACAAAATTTGCATCCGAACGACGTCACCCGGATTACTGTCGCCGGCCGGATTTCCAATCCCGGTTCGTTCAATTTTGTCAGCTTGAGCGATCCCCTGTCGAACGTGCCGGCGGCTGATTTGCCGTTACATACGCCCGGTGCGTGGTATGAAGTTTTGCAATTGGCGGTCAACCCCGCGCGTCTGCCCGGCCAATCGCTGCTGGGGGTTCCGGTGTCCCAGTTGGAAAGCTATTTGAACGGCGCCCGCGCGTTTCCAGGCCTCGATCCCACGGCTCATCTGGCTTATGACCCGACGACCCATACGTTAACCGCCATCGGACCGATGCCCTCCGATTTGCTCAACGCCTTGCAGCAACCAACGCTGACCCTGGTACGCTACGGCCCCGACGGCACTCCCTTATTGGATGCCGCCGGCCATTTCATCACCGACACGATTACCTGGACCTCTGGCAGCGATGCCTCGCAAATCGCCGCCCTTTATCAGGCCAGTCAAACCGCCCCGCCACTGGGCAACCCCAGCGGCGCGTATGTGATCGGCGGCCCGGGCGAATTTGATGTCCACGCCAGTTCCATTTCCCTCGGCAACGCCTACGGCATTCTTTCGCTCGGCAACGGACAATTGGTCAATGCAAATTACGCTTATCTGACTTCCCTGCTTCAAACCGCACCCGGCGCGACCCTCCATGTCTCCGTGACCAAAGATCAGACCGATCAAAACGGCAATCTTATCGAACCCAGTCTGGCCATGACCAGTTCGACGATTGCGGCGCTGGGCGGCGGAGACGTTTACGTGACCAGTGCCGGCGGTTCCATGGATTTGGGCTCACCGGCGCTCATTCAATTTGAAGCACAAATCATGAATAACGATCACCTCGGTTTGGGCATTTACACCACTGGCGGCGGCAATGTCACCGTCACCGCTCAGGGAACCATCAATGTGGACAGTTCCCGCATCGCCACTTTCAACGGCGGCGATATCTTTGTCGAATCATTGGCAGGTGATGTGAATGCCGGCAGCGGCAGCCCGGTGGTTGTTCCGGTCAATGTCTTTTCCCCCTATGCCCCGTTTCTGACCCAGCCGTTCGAATTTACCTTCGCCAACGGCATCGTGGCCCAAACGCTGACCGATGCCGCACTTGTCCCCGGGAGCGCCACGCTGCCGGGCAACATCACGGTGGTGACGCCGCAGGGCAGTATTTACGCCAGCTTGGGCGGCATTTTACAGGAAGTCCTCAACGGCACACTGTCCTCCGACCGAACCATCACGCTCATCGCCGGCACAGCGGCATCGGATTCCTCACCAGGCTATACCGGCAACATTGATCTGGGCACCGCCGGTGTCATCGGCGTCAACGTCAGCGCCAAAGCCACCGGCAAAATCAGCGGCCTGGCGGTGGGACAAAACAACGTGCAGCTCAACGCCAGCAGCCTCGGTGATCTTACCGCCGTCGGCCGAACGGTGGACGTGCGGGCCGGTCCGTCGGTGGGCAGCGGCGGCGCGGAGCCGACCGTCACCATCATCGGCTCGGAAAAAGTGAATTATTCCGGCGGCACACCGGCCAACTTGAGCGGCCCCAGCGTCTCGGCCAACGGCAGCGCCGCCCAATCTACCTTCGCACCCGCCACGGCTACGAGCGCCGGCCAAAGCGCCGCCGCCACAGCCACAGACACGGCGGCACAAGAAGTAGCCGGCAATACCGAAGAGGACCAAAAGAAGAAAAAGAAACACCCGCTGCTGGAACGCGTCAAACGCGTGACTGTGATCCTGTCCAAGGTGATTTAAGTGCTGCAGAGTCGAACTGCCGTATGTGTCGTGCCCGACGCGTCAGGTTTAACACCGCGCACCCGACTCGATCCTTTCAAGCAGACCTTTTTACCCTGGTCGGCGTTTCTCTAAATCACGGACCAAGCCAAACGCGGTAATACCGCGCCGGATTGGTCGCGCTGCCATCTTGGAACAGAAAGAAACCGTTGACCGGATTGGTGACCAGCAGCGGAATCCAGTTGGTCGAAGCCAGATTCGTCGTCATTTGCACGGTGTAATTGTGCCCCGCGTAGCCGCTGACCAGCATTTGAAAGGAACCATTGGCCAAATGCGCCGGCGCAAAAACCACGGGCGGCCCGCCCACGAACTGAGCCGTGAAAATCGCCCCCACGCTGTTGCCGGACACGCTCGCGACGTCATTGTTGGGACAACTGTAACCTTCCGTGTTCAATTGGCCGCAATCCACACTGACGGTGTAAGAGCCGTTGACCACGTTGTTCATGGCGTAATACCCGTTGCCGTCCGTCGTGGCGTAATAGTTGTTTCCCAAACCGTTGCTGGCGTAAACGCTGATACCAACGATGGGATTGAAATTGGTGTCCGTCACGTAGCCGTAAATCTGTCCTGAACCCGCGCCGGGCGGTGGAATGATGAAATTCACCGTCTGGTTGTTATTGGCAATGACGACGTTTTGCGGGGACGGGTCCTGGTAAGTCCCGCTGCCGAGAATGTTGTTCAAGCTGTCACTATCCGAACAACCGCAATCGTAAACATTCACGCTCCAATTGCCATTGGCCACGTTGAAAGCATAATTCCCGTTGCCATCCGTATCCGCCTGGTTTTGGTAGGCATTGCCGCCGATCGTTGCGTCGGCATAAACCTGAACGCCGACGACGGGGCTGCCGTTGAATTGCACCTGGCCACTGAGGTAATTGGTCGCAAGCAGTCCGGTGAAATTAAAGTGATACGCCTGCCCGGCGCTCAACGTAATGCTGTTTTGGCCGGAGGAATAAATATAGTTAGCCGGGCCGCTGTGGTTTCCGCCGTTGGCTTCGTAAATTTGCCACGTCTCGCCGCTCAACCCGCCGAGGGCGGCAACGACATAATTCCCATTGGTGTTGCTCAGACCGTCGGCTGTGAAAAGGTTGTTGTTGTCAGACGCCTCAATGGTCACACCCGCCAACGGATTCCCCGAACCATCTTTGACCTTCCCGTAAAACAACGCCGTGGCTCGATAAACCGGCAGGACGAGACCCGTCACGCCGGCATTGACATTGGTGCTGCCGTTGTAGCTCACGTAGCCGAGGTCGTTGAGCGAGCCGGAGGCGTCGCCACTGATGCCCCAGCCGCCGCTCTGAACGCCGATGCTGAAATAACCATTGGTGTCCGTGAACCCGATCCCAATCAGTCCCGATTTGTTTATGGCAGGCAGAAAAACGCCGGGCAATCCAAGATTACCGTTGTTGGCATCCACCACCCGGCCAGAAATAGCGGCCGTGGCGCCGGCCAACGACAGGGTGGTGACAACAGTCTGGTTGTTGGTCAAAGTGACGAGCGGCGACCCCGCGTAATTGGCGACGTAATTCGGCTTGAACGCCATCGGTACATAAGCTCCCGGCGGCACTTGAATGCTATAAACGCCCGAATTATTGGCCACCGTTCCGCCCACCGGCGTTCCCGGTCCGTGATTGCCCCCGCGCGGCGGAGGAAACAAAACAATCACCGCGTTGGCCACGGGAACGGAATTGCTCACCACCGTGCCGCTGATGGTCTGGGCAAAGGGAAAATTCGTGACGTCGAACGTGGCGCTGACCGCCGCAAAATGTCCGACGGGACTGGACACCCGGAAAATAAATTGTCCCACGACGTTTTGCACGAAGTCAAGGTCGGGAAAATTCAGCCTCGCAGTAATGGTGCCGTTGGCCGCGCCGTCCGTGTCGCCGGGCACATTGATGTTAGTCACACCGCCGATGACCATACCCGCCTGGCCGTCGGTCAGATTAAATTGCTGCACCAGCAGGTCCGGCGCGTCCACCGCGCCATTCGTGTTGGCATCGAGGAATTTTTGCACTACGACTGTTTCCGCATTGGTCAAGCCGCTGATTTGCAACGTAATCGGACCGAGGTAGGTGTTACTGACGGCCGACGGTGTGATGGTAAGCGTGACAGCGCCGGCACTGAACGCGGCAGCGCAGAATGCTGCAAAGACAAAAAACTCTCGGGCGAAGGTTTTCATGGCGTAGTTGTTTTAACTTATGAACTTGGCTGAACCGCAATCGAACTGAACAATGCCAGAATACTTCAAGACCCCGTTCAATACAAATCATTTTGTGTCGTTTCTCCACCGCAACGCTGGTTAGGCTGGGCGATTCGCAGCGCACCAAGGACAACACGCATGACGTTTCTCAGAGCATGTCCGAAAAATGCTTGACATAAGATTAAACGATCCTGTGGAGCATGATGCTGATAAGCGAGAGGTAAATTCAAGCCTCGGCATGAAGGGATTTGACTTTGCAGTGGCGCACCAGTCGGCGATGTTTCATCAGCCAGCCGAACGTGCGCTCGATGATCCGGCGTTTGGGCAAGACGACAAAACGTTTTACCTCGCTGCGGGGCACAACCTGGACTGGGAGCGAACCGCTGCTGCGATGTGCTGCAACCCAATGGGCAAAACCCTCTCCCGCGTAGCCTCCTCCACAAAGAGCGCGCGCCGCCAACGCCACCAATTCAAGAACGGCGACGACCACCAGCGTGCGCCCTGGCGCTCGGACACGTTGGCCGGCGTGATCGGCGGCGAACGTTTGACTCTCGAGAATGGCCGCCGCCGGAGGGGCGCGTTTGCCCAGCCGGAACTCTACGAGAATCTGGAAGCCGAAGGTTTCGAGTAGGCCATTCGTTTGGCGGCCAATGATGCGTTGTTGCGGGACATTGAGGCGGTGCTGCTCCGTGGAGAGCGGCACTGGACATTGACGACCCCACGAGAGAAGCTGATCAAGATTGTGGCCAAAGGTGGTGCGCCATTCCCGGAAGATCGTTTTCCAGATGGCGGCAGCAGTGGCGCCGCGCGAATTCTTCCGAACCATTCTGACCGCCCTTGACCGTTTGTGCCCGTCAGTGCCGGTCAGTGGGTCAATGAACAGCGCATGAAAACATCCGTCAACGCAGGTGAAGAATCTTTGCCTCCGGAGCGCAAAGTGGTTTGGGACCTAAAAGCCAGCGCCGAACATGGCTGTGGCTCTGAAAAACAGTTTTTGAAGTTGAAAAAATGATTGACTGGCCAAGCGATGGTAGGAAAACCACGAACATCGCCTCAAATGGGAATCCCGGTTAAAATGGCTGTCGCACTAGTACTTTGGTCTTTCTGGTGACGTTTTGGTTTGACGGGGGATTGTTCAAACTGGCCACGGCGGCGGTGTTTTGGATTTTGCTGGAGTTGGGAACGGAAACAGGAGCAGCCACAAAGGAACTCAAAAAAGCGTAAAAAAAGTCAGTTGGCGAGACGACAGAACCCAGTTTGAGACTGAACTCGCAGCGCCAGTGACTGTTTGATAAGCCATTACAACAATCCTGTCGTTTTCATCGGTTTCCATAATTCTTTACTTGACAAGTCGGCGGATTTCAGTCTAAATACACAACGCAGCAGATGAAAGAACTTCAAACATCTGGTGCC
>DASRCU010000131.1:0-2704 GCA_035652955.1 Verrucomicrobiia bacterium
AATATCATCGGGCTGGTGAACACGAACGGGTGGCGGGTAGCGCATTACAAGTATGATCCGTATGGGAACCTGCTGGTGGAGAGCGGGCCGCTGGCGGGAGCCAACAAATACCGGTTTTCGAGCAAGGAATGGGACAGCCAGGCGGGGCTATACTACTACCTCTACCGCTTCTACGATCCCAATTTGCAACGGTGGTTGAATAGGGATCCGTTGCAGGAATTGGGCGGGCTGGACCTCTACGGATTTGTCGCCAATAATCCCATTAACTTTTACGACCCATACGGATTGGCGATTGGTGACTGGTGGGATGCACGCACCTGGTTCAACAGCGGGTTCACCGAAAGCTGGTCTGACTCGGCTAACTCCATTGGTCAAGCGTTGGGAAGTTCGCTGGCATGGGGATACGATTCGGCAACTGGTAATTCGGATTTGGCTAATGGCGATTTCAACTCGCTCGCCGATGCCTATAACAACGGCGTGTTGGGACAAACAAAATGCGGTCCGGGATGGGCTAAATATGGAACGCGAGGGGCAATAGGAGTAGCGACGGCAGCAACCGCTGCGGCAGTTACTTTAGATGCTGCTGGCATTTCTTCGAGAATTGCACTTCACGGATCACATCATGAATTTGGCGAACTTGGGCGATTGCCACATGTGCAACTGAACTGGTGGCGAGCTGGCGTGAAAGGAAGTGGTGGTGTGCTTCGCCTTCCTGTTCCCCCAGGAACTCCAGGCTTCCCACCATGACAATCACCAGCGTCATTCAAATCGGGGGTTTGTTGAACTTGGTTCACGACCGTTGGTTCGACGTTGAGCGTGTTGTGTTGGATAGAGAACACAAGGTTGTCGCCTTACATCTCGAAACAAAGAAGGCGGATCTTGCCAAAGGTTCAAAGACCGGAATCCGGCTGCTCATCAAGAACGCGGAAAGTCTGACCATCAATGACACCGAGAAAGTCCGCGACTACGACCTCAACGAAATCAAGTTTGATGCCACAAGCGGTCGGGTGATCATCACTGGTGGAATCCGCATCACGGTTGAAATCAAGGTGAGTTCGCTGGAATTGGAAGCCGTGAGCAATACAGTCTGACAGTCAATTTAGCCACTGGACGCTTGTCTCCTTATGGAATAAGGCGGCAGACGTAACAGCGGATCGGCCAGGCTGACGGCAGCGATGCGCATAGCAGTTGCACTGGTTTGAAAACCCAAATTTTCCACCAGACACCAGCTCCGGCGATGACACCGACGCTGGCTGGCTTGCGGATGTTCTTTTACCTTCGGCAGCAGCGGAACCCTCCTTCGGCTGATGTTTGTGAATTAATTACCGGCGGTGTTGATTTGTTTTTTGAGCGCCACAGGTCCTTCCAATTTCCAGAGCTTTTCCGGGTTGCCGGTCAGACTTCAGCCGGAATCGTCGCCAAGGGGCTGGTTATCGGGGCGGCAGGTGATCGAGGAACGAAAGTAATCCGCCAGATGAATGATCAGATGCATGCAGCCACATTGCCGCGCGAATTGAAAGGTTTGGGTTCAACAGGTGTCAGTAAAGCTCCAGTCCGGTTTTGTGTGAATTTGCATTCGGAAAATGCCGGAAGTGCTCGCAGGGGCAAGGTGTCTGGATTTCAGCGATAAAAACTTTCCGGCGGGCCGAGGTAACCTGGTTTTACGCCGCCGCAGTCCACGATAATTTTTTCCAAATCCACGCCGGGGTCCACCATCCAGACTTTCAGGGTATGTTCGCCGGTGGCGGGCAGCTCGAAATCGGTGGTGATTCGTCGTGCGTTGTTGGATACTGCCTTTTCCCAGTCGCGATTGCCGTCGCCGGCGTTGTAGTTGGCCGGCAGGGCGGTGACCAGGCGCGGCGGCTGATCGTCAAACGAGAGCGCAAAACGCAGGCCGCGTCCGGCAACAAAGTTCAAGGAGGGCGCAAGGATGGTTTCCACGCGAACTTTGCCGGCGTCGAACAGGAACATTCTATATTCCAGGCACGGCGAGCTTCCGGCGGTGGTTTCACTTTGGGGCGGCAAGCCCGGCGGCGTCACGCTGGGGGTGGTCATGGGGAAAACGGTCATGGCCGAGAGCGTGTTGCCCAGACCGGGAATTTCCTCCCAGCGGGCGGCTGGCGTGGCGATGTTTTTTGTGAAATGCGCCGCTTCCATGGAAACGTAGCCGTCGGCTTCGACAAAGCCTTCGACGGCGTCGCGCGCCGGTTCCGCCGGATTGAAGACGTTGACCTTGACCAGGACAGTTTTGTCGCCGCCGGTGATTTTCACCCAACTGTTTGTCGCGCCGTGCGGAGCGGCCTGCCAGTTTATCTGCACCCACAGGCGCTTGTCTTTCTCGATGATGCCGTTGGTTTCGCTCAACAAAATCCAGGGTGCATCCGCGGCGGCCGAAAAGGCAAACGGTGCCCGGCCGCGATTGAACACGTCAATGAAACGTGAGGGCCGGTTGAATTTATCGAACGTCGGCAAAACCGCTTCGTCGGGAGAATCCGGCCAGACGTTGGTAGAGCCTTCAACGGCCACACCCAGTTTGGCCGCTTCGGGCAATGGAATTTCGACGACGGAGGGCATGATGTTCGACGGCGGCTCCTGCCAGTGTGTGTAGCCGATGTGCGTCTGGTCCATCATGTGGTTCCATTTTCCGCCGGCCAGTTGGTGATTGTAGTAATCGGATAATTCGGCGTCGGTTTGGAAACGCCGT
>DASRCU010000132.1:0-10925 GCA_035652955.1 Verrucomicrobiia bacterium
TGGACGTGCTGCGCCATCGCGTGGCCATCACCTACGAAGCCGAGGCCGAGGAGAAAACCAGCGAAACGGTCATCCAGAAAATCTTCGATGAACTGCCGGTGCCGTGATGTTTCAAGAATTCATCGCAAATGAATGAAGAAATTAAACTAAAAGGTGCCGGTGATTTTAATTACGAAGTTCACGGCCAAGGTTATGCACGGCAGCGGCGCACCGATCCAAGAATCGCGGCGGTTGTGCATCAGGCACTCGGTCCTGCTCGCATTGTGCTCAACATCGGTGCCGGGACAGGTTCTTATGAACCGGAAGATCGCCGCGTTATCGCCATCGAGCCGTCTGCGGCCATGCGCGCTCAACGTCCGCCGCATCTTGCGACCGCAATTCATGGTGTTGCAGAAAAATTGCCGTTGGCTGACCAGTCCGTTGATGCATCTATGGCGTTGCTCACGGTGCATCAATGGCCTGATTTGGAAAAAGGATTGAACGAATTGCGCCGTGTCACCCGTGGCAACATTCTCGTGCTTACCTTTGACGGCGACGCGTTGGATATTTACTGGCTGGCGGAATATGCGCCCGAACTTATTGCTGTCGAGCGGGGACGTTATCCGGCGATAGGCAAGATATGCAAATTGCTTGGCGGCAAAACCGAAGTAAAAACCATTCCAATACCCATTGATTGTGTTGATGGATTTACCGAGGCGTTTTATGCGCGTCCCGAGCGGTTTTTGGATGTGGCGGTTCGCCGCTCACAGTCAGCTTGGGGTTTTGTCGCTGATGGAGTTCAAGAACGTTTTGTCAGGAAGCTAGGTGATGATTTGAAGTCTGGTGTTTGGGACAAGCGCTATGGCAAATGGCGAACGCAACCATATTTTGAAGGATCAATGCGATTGATTGTTAGCCATCCCGAAGGCCGATGAGTAATTCTTGGTTTTACTCCCATGATCCTCCGCGAGATTCTCAAAAAAATCCGGCAGATCGAGCTGCGCACGAACCGCATCGTGACCGCAGCGGCGGCGTGTGGTCCAGCCCGAATCCCAACGGGATTCCGTCCCAAAGCCCAGGGTTGCGACGAAGGAGCTACCCTGGGTCAAACGTCAAACAAAATCACAACCCCAACGGGGTTGTGGCAACCCCGCTGACACATCATGCCACAATCCCTCTCCGCCGTTTATCTGCACCTCGTTTTTTCAACGAAGGATCGCCGTCCATTCCTGCGTGACAAAAGGGTGCGTGATGCCTTGCACGCCTACCTGGGCGGCGTGTCCAAGACGCTCGACTGTCCGCCGCTCATCGTTGGCGGAGTGGAAGACCATGTTCATTTGCTCTGCCGTTTTGCCCGCACCATCACCCAAGCCGAATGGGTGAAGGAACTGAAACGGATATCCAACGGCTGGCTCAAAGAACATGGCCGCGACTACGCCGATTTTGAATGGCAGGGCGGCTATGCGGATTTCTCGGTGAGCCAATCCAACCTTAAACAGGTGGAACAATACATTGCGAACCAGGAGGAACATCATCGGAAGACGACATTCCAAGACGAACTTCGCACGCTGTTGCGCAAACACGAAATCGAATTTGATGAACGTTATGTGTGGGATTGAATCATCGGCTTGCTTGTCGCAATGTGTCACAACCCCGTTGGGGTTGGGTGGGTTTATTTCACCATTTACCCAGGGTAGCTCGTTCCCCGCAACCCTGGGCTGGAAGCCGGAATCCCGTTGGGATTCTCGAATGAATGCAAAATCCGCTCGCGCGGGTTCATCATTCATCATTCAACCTTCATCCTTTTGTTCGGCATGATTCCGCGAGAAATACTAAAGAAGATTCGCCAGATCGAGCTGCGCACGAACCGGCTGGTGACCGAATCGCTCGCCGGGGCGTATCATTCGGTCTTCAAGGGCCAGGGCATGAACTTCGACGAAGTGCGCGAATACCAGCCCGGTGACGACGTACGCACCATTGACTGGAACGTCACCGCGCGGATGAACCACCCGTTCATCAAGAAGTTCGTCGAGGAGCGCGAACTGACGCTTATGCTGGTGGTGGACGTCAGTGGTTCCGGATGGTTCGGCTCGATTGCCCAATCCAAGCGCGAACTGGCGGCGGAAATCGCCTCCGTGCTGGCCTTCTCCGCCATTCGCAACAACGACAAGGTGGGTTTGCTGCTGTTCACCGACCAGGTGGAAAAATTCATTCCGCCCCGCAAAGGCCGCGGTCATGTGCTGCGCGTCATTCGCGAGGTTTTGTTTTTTGAACCGCGGCGGCGCGGGACGAATCTGGCACAGGCGCTGGAATTTATCGGCCGCGTGCTGCCGCATCGGGCCATTGTGGTTGTCCTTTCGGACTTCATTGCGCCGGAGGACGACGTTTTGCCCAGGCCGACGCAAACGGCATTGCGCATGGCCAATCGGCGGCACGACGTCGTCGCCGTGCAAATCACCGACCGCTACGAACTGGAACTCCCGGCCCTGGGACGTTTGACGCTGGAAGATGCCGAAACCGGCGAAGTGCTGGAGGTCAACACCGCCCGTGCCGGCAGCCGCGACGCCTTTGCCCTGCGCCAGCAAAAGCAATGGAGCGAACTGGCGCGACAATTGCGCTTTGCAGGCATTGACTCCATTCAACTGCGCACGGACGAGCCGTACAGCGCGGCGCTGGGGAAATTTTTTGAGGCGCGCGAACGCAGGAGATTGCGGGCATGATTGCCGTAACCAACAACGCCGCGGCCGCCACCGCCGGCATTCGCGATATCAAGCCGCCGCTCCCCATTTCCAGCGGATGGGAATGGGTGCCGGTGACGCTGGCCGCGCTGGTCCTGGCGGCCGCCGCCTTTTTCTTCTGGCGCTGGTGGCAAAAGAGGCGGTTGCCGGTTTCTTCCATCCCGGCCATTCCCCCGCACGTTCGCGCGAAGCAAAAACTGGCGGAGGCGCTGGCACTCATTTCGCAGCCCAAACCGTTTTGTGTGCTGGTCTCCGACACCATCCGGTTCTATCTCGAAGAGCGATTCCATTTCCACGCCCCGGAACGGACGACGGAGGAATTTTTGCGTGAATTGAGCGCCACGGATTTGTTGAGCGTCGAACAAAAGGAATCACTGGCCGCGTTCCTGGAAAACTGCGACCTGGTCAAATTCGCCAAATACGAGCCGGGCGAGAACGAATTGCGGGAGCTTCATGCCGCAGCGGTAAAACTGGTGGAGGAAACCGAGCCGCAACCGGAACCGCAGGGCGGGCCGGCGGCGGACGCGGTTGACGCCTCGATCACCGCCCCCACCGGCGAGGCGGGACGCCGGGCGCCGGCAGCCGTTGACGAAGTCGCGAACCATAAATCGTAAATAAATCCGGTGACTTTCGCCCATCCATTTTTCCTGTTACTGCTGCTGCCGCTGCCATTGCTGGCGTGGCTGAAGGGCCGGCGCGGTCCGCAACCGGCGTTTTTGTACTCGTCGCTGAAACTGGTCGAAGGGCTGACGAATGTGCGCCGTTCGCGCGCCGGCGGTTTTCTGGCCGCCTTGCGGTGGCTGACCCTGGCGTTGTTGATTGTGGCCCTGGCTCAACCGCAACGGGTCCGAAGCACTACCGAAGTGAAGGCCAGCGGCATTGACATCGTCTGCGCGCTGGATTTGTCCGGCAGCATGATTTCGGAGGACTTTGTGGTGAACGGCCGGCGGGTGAATCGTTTTAATATGGCGCGTTCGGTGCTGAAAACATTTATTGATCAGCGCCCGGACGACCGCATCGGACTGGTGGTGTTTGCCAAACGCGCCTTCATCGCTGCGCCGCTGACGCTGGATCACGATTTTCTGCAGGAAACGCTGGACCGGCTGGAAATCGGCACGATCAATTCCGACGCCACCGCCATCGGCGACGCCCTGGCCACAGCGCTCAATCAATTGCGCACCGTAAAATCGAAAAGCAAGGTCGTCATCCTGGCAACCGACGGCCAGAACAATTCCGGACAGGTCCCGCCGCTGACGGCAGCGGAAGCAGCACAGGCGCTGGGCGTGAAAATTTACACCGTCGGCATCGGCGAACACGGCCTGGCGCCCATGCCCGTTTTCATCGGCGGCCAAAAAGTGGGCTATCAAAACGTGCCGGTGGATGTGGACGAGGAGACGCTCAAAAAAATCGCAGCGATGACCGGCGGCCGATACTACCGCGCCGACAACGCCGAAAAATTCCGGCAAATCTACGCGGAAATCAATAAAATGGAAAAGACAGAAGCGGTGGTGAACAAGTTCACTGAATACCGGGAATTGTTCGCCTGGTTCGCCAGCGCCGGGCTGGCGTTGTTGCTCACCGAAATTCTCCTGGCGCAAACCGTCTTCCGGAGATTGCCGTGAAATTTGGGATTTGAAAATGCGCTTCGAGCATCCGTCCATTTTATGGTTGCTGCTGGTCATTCCGCCGGCGCTGACGCTCTTCCTTTGGTGGCGCGAACGCGTGCGGCGGGGATTGTTGACCCAATTCATCAATGCCCGGCTGCTCCCGCAATTGACCGCCGGCCTTTCCCCCAGACGCAGAAAAATCAAATTCACACTGTGGATTCTGGCGGCGGCGCTCCTGATCGTCGCCCTGGCCCGGCCGCAATACGGTTTCGATCTGCAAAAAATCCAGCAGCGCGGACTGGACATCGTCGTCGCCATAGACACCTCAAAATCCATGCTGGCCCAGGACATCGCGCCGGACCGGCTCGAACGCGCCAAACTCGCCGCGCTGGAATTGATGCAGGACGCCGCCTCGGACCGCCTGGCCCTGGTGGCGTTTGCCGGAGATGCCTTTCTGGAATGCCCCCTGACCTACGATAACACGGCGTTTCAGCAAAGCGTCCAGGCGCTGAACGTCAATACCCTTCCGCTGGGCGGCACTTCCCTGGCCAGCGCCATCAACACCGCCCTGACGGCCTTCAAAGCCGGCGCCGGACACGAGGTGCTGGTCTTGTTGACCGACGGTGAGGATAATGTGGACGAGGCGGCCGCGCTGGCCGCGGCGCAGAAAGCCGCCCAGGCCGGCGTGAAAATTTTCACCGTCGGCATCGGCACCACTGCAGGCGCCATCTTGCGCTACACCGATGCCAGTGGAAATTTGCTCTACGTGCGTGATCCGGACGGCAACGTGGTCAAATCGCACTTGAACGAATCGTTGCTCCGGCAGATCGCCAAAACCACTGGCGCCTTTTACCTCCCGTTGCGCGGGGCGGACACGATGGATGTGCTTTACGCGCGCGGTTTGGCGCCGCTGCCCAAATCCGAAAACGAAGAGCGGCTGATCAAACACTACCACGAGCAATACCGCTGGCCCCTGGCGGCGGCGTTGCTGCTGTTGCTGACGGAACTGTTTTTGCCCGAACGCTCCGTGCCCAACGCCGCGCGGATCAAGCTGCCAAACCCCCAATCCCAGGCCGTCCCGGCCAGCGTTGCTGCGCTGATGATCATTTTCCTTTTGCCGGCCCGCGCCGGCGCTTCCGCCGCCGGCGCCCTGCGCGATTACCAATCGGGCCACTACACCAATGCCCTGGCGGAATTCACCCGATTGGCTGAAACGCACACCAACGACCTCCGCCTGGTCTTTAATGCGGGTGATGCCGCATACCGCGCCACCAACTTTGACCTGGCCGAAAAGTTTTTTCGCCAGGCTGCCCTGGCACCGGATTTGAAATTGCAACAGAAGGCGTATTACAACCTCGGCAACACCCTGTTCCAACAGGCGCGCAACGCAAAGGATTTGGACGGGCTGCAGGTGGGACTGGAAGCGGCGGCGCAAAGTTATGCGCGCGCCCTGGATTTGAACACCAACGATGCCGACGCCGCATTCAATCTCGCCTTCACCCGAAATGCCATTGAGCAAATCAATGAATTTCGTAAGGCCGTCCTGCGCGCCAAGAGCGAGGCGGATGAGGCCGTGCGACGGGCCGAATTTCACCGCGCGCTGGAAATCATGCTGCCGCTGCAAAAAACCATCGCCGCCAAACAATTTGAGGATTTCATCAACCGATTGCAAAACATAGATGCCATCGCCACACCTCATCCCGCTCCCTGAAGGCCGGCACACCTTGTGGGCGCCGCCGACGGCGCATCCGAAATGGGTGCGCTTGTTCATCCTTCTCGCTTGCTGGAGGGCATTGACCGCGCCTTCCGTCAGCGCCCAGACGGCGCAGGAATTTTTCAACAGCGGCGCGCAGTTTTACATTTCCAACAATATCCCCGCCGCACTGGAAAAAACCGAAGCGGGCCTGAAACTTTATCCCGACGACGTCAAGCTCAAAAAGTTGGAAGAATTGCTGAAACAGCAGCAGCAACAGCAGCAACAGCGGCAGAATCAGCAGAATCGGCAGAATCAATCCGGGCAGTCGCAGCCCCAAAACCAGTCCTCTCCGCCGCAGCAAAATTCGTCCTCTCAAAACCAGTCGTCACCAAAGCAAAACTCGCCAACGCCGGCGCCACAACCACAGGCTGCGTCAGGACCGCACGAAAAAGAAAAGGCGTCCCCGGAAACTCATCCGGCCCAGGTAATGACGCCGGAAGAAGCCAAACGCCTGCTGGACGCGCAGAAGGACAATGAACAGGTGCTATCTTTCCAACCGCGCGGAAAACCGGAAAATTCCAACCAACCAGTGAAGGATTGGTAAAACGCACTTCGAGTTCTCCGGAAACGGCGGCAAGTGCTGCTGCAACCGCGGGCGGATGATGAGACTCAAAAAAACGTTCCACCTTTGACCGCCCCGGAACTGTGCCCTGGCCGTTGTGTTAGAACGCTAAAAACTTTTTGTCGGCCAACGGACTGGCGTCGAGTTGCCGACGGCTATGATTTCTGCCCGGCATCTTCAAGTTGTTTTGGCGCCCGGTTGGCCAGCGCGAGCAAGGTGATGGCGGAGGCGGCGGTGCGTTCCGCCTCTTCGATACGGGCAAATTCGCCGAGGACTTCGGCGCGCGAAGGCTCGTCACGCGTGGCGGTTTCCTGTCCTTGCGTGCGCAGGGCGCGCAGGATGTGGTGGGCATTGATGGCCTCCAGCGGGCGGGCCGGGACGTAGGCCGGTTCGGCCCCGGCAAGTTCCGAGACGAGTCGCGCCGCGAGGAGAACCTGCAACACCTGCTGGGCCAGTTTGCTGGGAATGCCCAGTTCGGCGCCAATTTCCTGAAGGGTCGGCGCCGGCTCACCACGCTGGAAGCGCCGGGCAATCAGTGTCATCAGTCTCAGGGCGATGAACTCCCGGCCGCGCTGGTTGACGTTTTCGACCAGCTTTTCCTGCAGATACGAGCGGCGGTTTTGAAACGCATAAGCCACTTGCGCGCCAAACAGCAGGATCAGCCAGGAAAAATAAAGCCCCACCATGAAGACCGGCACCAGACCCAGGCTGCCGTAAATTTTGCTGTTGGTCACCACCCGGGACACGTAAAGAAAACCGAAGAGATTGTTCAAATGCCACAGCGAACCGCCCACCACGCCGCCTGTGAACGCCGCGGAAAATTTCACTTTGGTGTTGGGGACCAACAGATACACCAGAGTAAAGACCAGCCACACCATCACCAACGGCAGAAAATCAAAAATCAGCCCGCCCACCAACGGCATTCGGGCGATAAAATTCCGCGTCGCTTGCAGGTAGGGTCCGCCGGCCAGACCCAGCGCCCCGATCATCAGCAGCGGCCCCAGCGTGATGGTGGTCCAATACAAGACCACCCGCCAGACCCAGCTCCGCCCGCGCACCACACCCCAGATGTCGTTGAACGTCGCTTCGACGCTGGCCAGCATCCGAATGGCAATGGACACCAGCAACAACATGCCCGCCGCGCCAAGGGCCCCGCTGCGCGTGCGCTGGATGAATTCGTGAATGTGCTGCGCGACTTCTTTTTGGGCGGCGCCCAGCCGCGTGTCCGCCGCTGCGCCCGGCGCGGAATTGACCGACGCGGCGGCGTTTGTTTCCGCAGCCAGCGAATCGGCCGGCGGCACCGCATTGGTGGCCGGCGGAACGAAACTGGAGACCAAGCGGTCAATGGCCCCGTAAATTTTCTCTTCACCCTGTCCCTTGAGCAGGCTGCTGGTAACGCTCAGGGCCACAGCCAGCAACGGAATGAGCGCCAGCAAGGTGGTATAGGACAACGCGGCGGCGCGCACCGGACAACGATTGCGCACAAAGCTGCGCCCGGCCAGCACCCAGAAATGCACAAACTGCTCCAGCCGCCCCCACTCACTCTCCGCCTCGTCGTGAACGCCGGAGAGAATTCGAGCAAGTCGTGAAAGCGACCGTTTGGCCATGACGCGTAACGCTAAATACCGCCGTCAGCAAAGTCAATTCGGCGATACCCGTGGAGTTGTCAGTCCAAACGTTGCCGAAGACCACAGAGGACGACTTAAATTCCGCCGTCGTTTGACGATGATTTTTGTGTGCGTTCCTGGTAATTTGTCCCCGTGGCGCGTCATCCTTTGCATCGCGGTCCCGCGCCCCAGGACGAACAGCTTTTCAGCGACGGGCAGTTGCCGGCGTTACGCGCTGCCGCCGGCGATTTATGCTGGCTGTTGGATCGCGATTACGCCTTGCGGTCGGCGGTTGAACTGGTCGGCAACCATTTTTCGTTGACCGCCCGGCAACGCATGGCCGTGGCGCGTTGCGTTTGCTCAGGCGACGAGGCGCGCCGCCGCCGCCAGCGCTGTGTCCCGCCCGAAGCCCTGGCCGGAGAGGAACTCTGGCTGGACGGCTACAACGTGCTGACCATCCTCGAAAGCGCCCTGGCCGGCGGCATCGTCCTGCTGGGCCGCGACGGTTGCTGCCGCGACATCGCCGGCATTCATCGCCGCTACCGTAAAGTCCACGAAACTGTCCCGGCACTGAAATTGATCGGTCAATTCGCCGCCGCGCACGGCGTCAGTCGCTGCCGCTGGTGGCTGGACAAACCCATTGCCAACAGCGGCCGGCTTAAACTGCTCATCGGCCACCTGGCGCAAGAGGCGGGCTGGAAAATGGACGTGGAACTGACGTTCAGCCCCGATCAGGTGTTGTCGCGCACCGAACACATCATTGCCACCTCGGACGGCATCGTGCTGGATCGCTGCCAGCGCTGGGTGAACCTGACCCGGCTCATTATCGCACAAAAAATCCCGCAGGCGCGGTTGCTGGATTTATTGTCAGGCGTGAAAGCAGCCCCTGAATCGTAAAGGGCCTGCGGCTCCTTCACAGCCGAAGACGCGCGCTTCGCATCCCTTATTCCGCTTTATTGACAGCCAGCGCACCGCGGCGCAGATTAAAATATCGCTGATCCAAACGGTTTTCATTTGCTGAATATGATTGCCTCTTTGGCAGATCGAACGACCGGTATTCAGAAACCTTCCCGGCCAACACACGACCCATCGCCAGCCGCCAACGAATCCCTGGCGGCGACGCTGGACCGCCTGAGCGCGCCCGGCCGGTTGTGGCGTCGCGAAGAAGGAAAAATCCGCTGCCTGGCTTGCGGCCATCGTTGCCTCATCCCGCCAGGCCGGCGCGGGATTTGCAAGGTGCGCTTCAACGCCGGCGAGGAACTGCGCGTGCCCTTTGGCTACGTGGCCGGCCTGCAATGCGATCCGGTCGAGAAAAAACCTTTCTTTCATGTTCTCCCCGGCAGCGACGCGCTGACGTTCGGCATGATGGGCTGCGACTTTCATTGTGCGTACTGCCAGAACTGGGTGACCAGCCAGGCCCTGCGCGATCCGGCTTCCGTAGCGCCGGTGCGGCCCGTGACACCGGAACAAATCGCCGAGTTGGCTCGCCGCAACGGCGCGCGGCTGGTGGTATCCAGCTACAACGAACCCCTCATCACCGCCGAATGGGCACAGGCCGTGTTTGAACGTTGCGTGGCCGAAGGTTTTATTTGTGGGTTCGTCTCGAATGGCAACGCAACGGCCGAGGCGCTGGACTTCATCCGCCCCTGGATTCGCGCCTGCAAGGTGGATTTGAAAAGTTTTCAAGACGCGAATTACCGCAAACTGGGCGGCGTCCTCGAAAATGTAAAAAACACGATCCGCCTGATCCACGAACGCGGCCTCTGGCTGGAAGTGCTCACCCTCGTCGTGCCCGGCTTCAACGACAGCGATGACGAGTTGCGGGCCATCGCCGCCTTTATCGCCGGCATTGACCCGCAAATCCCCTGGCACGTCACCGCCTTTCACAAGGATTACAAAATGACCGAACCGGAAAACACGCGCGCCGAGCATCTCGTCCGCGCCGCCGAAATCGGCGCCAGCGAGGGTTTGAAATTTGTCTATGCCGGCAACCTGCCCGGCCAGGTCGGCGATTGGGAAAACACGCGCTGCCCGAATTGCTCGACTACCTTGATTGAGCGGTTCGGCTATTTGATCCGCGATTATCGAATCACGCCGGACGGAAAATGTCCGGCCTGCGCCACGGCGATTCCCGGCATCTGGCCTTCGCGCGGCGCGGCCGAAGTACGCTGCAGCCGCCGCCTGGCGGATTATTACCGTCGCCTGCCGCGCGCAGTGAAAATTTAAGTCAGGCGCGCCGCCGCGTTTCCACGCCGCCTGCTCCACCGCTTAAAGATGCGCTCAAAAGTGGAAACCATCCGGCCCGCCGCCGTTGCCGGCCGATTTTATCCCGCCGAGCCGGGACGACTTGGGCGAATGGTGGATGAGTTTCTGGAGCAGGCGCACGCCGACCCGGCACTGAACCCCAAAGCCATCATCGCGCCGCACGCCGCCTACCATTATTCCGGCGCGATTGCCGGCTCGGCGTTTCGGGTCTGGACGGGAAAAAATCGAAATGTCCGCCGGCTCGTTCTGCTCGGCCCTTCACACTACGTCGCGTTTTCGGGGCTGGCGTTACCGCAGGCCGCCGCCTTTACGACGCCGCTCGGCACCGTTCGCGTGGACGACGAGGCCACCGCGCAATTGCGCGCCCTGCCGCAGGTTCACGAATTCTCCGCAGCGCACGAACGCGAACAT
>DASRCU010000133.1:0-24336 GCA_035652955.1 Verrucomicrobiia bacterium
GGCGATTGACGTGCAGCACCACCGCCTGTTTCTCGGCTGCCACAATCAATTGATGGTGATGATGGATAGCGCAAACGGACGCGTGCTCGCGTCCGTACCGATCGGCGACGGAGTGGACGCCTGCGCGTTTGATCCGGCCACACAACTGGCCTTTGCCTCCTGCGGCGACGGCACGACGACCATTGCGAAGGAGGACGGCGATAAATTGACCGTCGTTCAGGTATTAAAAACCGAGCGCGGCGCGCGGACGATGGCGCTGGACCCGACGACGCACCGGATTTACCTGGCCACCGCCCGATTTGGCGCGCCGCCGGAAGCCGCCAATGGCGAACGCCGCTTCCGCCGTCCGCCGATGGTCCCGGGCAGCTTCAAGATTCTGGTCTATGGGATGGAGAAATGACCGGCGAGGAACGCCTTCTTACACCCGCTTCGACGTTGCAAGGCTCCAGCGCTTCAACGATTTTTAGGCCATGCGCGTGCTAGTCGTTGAGGACGAAAGAAAGACGGCTTCATTTGTCCGCAAGGCCCTCCAGTCCGAAGGCTTCGCGGTGGATGTGTGTGGACATGGCGACGACGCGCTGGCTGCGGCGCGAGCCACACCGTTTGACGTCATCGTGCTGGACATCATGTTGCCGGGGCGCGACGGCCTGAGCGTGCTGCGCCAGTTGCGCGAAAAACGCAACGCCACGCCGGTGCTGCTGCTTTCGGCGCGCGGCGAAGTCAACGAGCGCGTCGAAGGCCTCAACGCCGGCGCCGATGACTACCTGCCCAAACCGTTCGAACTGGCCGAACTGGTCGCCCGTGTCCGCGCCCTCGCGCGCCGCAACCATGAAAACAAGGCCACCGTGCTGCGCGTGGCGGATTTGACGCTGGACACGGTGACGCATGAGGCGCAGCGCGGCGGTGAAAAAATCGAATTGACCGCGCGCGAATACCGGTTGCTGGAATTCCTCATGCGTTCGGCGGGCCGCCTGTGTGGACGCATGATGATTCTCGAAAAGGTCTGGGACTACGACTTCGATCCGGGAACCAACCTGGTGGATGTTTACATCAAGCGCCTGCGGGAGAAGATTGACGCGAACTTCGAGCCCAAGCTGCTGCACACCGTGCGCGGCGCGGGCTACGTGCTGAAGGAGGCGGCATGACCATTCGCCTGCGCCTCACCCTTTGGTACGCCGGCATTTTGATGGTCTCGCTGCTCGTCATCGGCCTGGGCACCTACCGGGAAATTGACGAGCAATTGCGTCACGAACACAAACGCACGCCCGCCGAACACGCCATCGGCGAAACCAGCGAGATGATCTTTCAAATCGGCCTGCCGGCCGTGGCGCTGGGTCTGCTCGGCGGCTGGTGGCTGACTCGCCGCGCCCTGGCGCCGCTGGCCCGATTGACCGACGCCATCCAAAAAATCCACGAACGCAACCTCCGCCAATCGCTCCCGCGCACCGGCAACGGCGACGAATTGGACCGCCTCACCGACGTGTTCAACTCCCTCCTCGCGCGACTGGACGACTCCTTCCATCGCATCCGCGAATTCACGTTGCACGCCTCGCACGAGTTGAAAACGCCGCTGACCGTTTTGTGCGGCGAAATGGAAACGGCGCTGCGCGACGAATCGCTCGCCCCGGCCGAACGCGAACGCGCCGCCAGCCAGCTCGATGAACTGCGCCGCCTGGCGCGCATCGTGGACGGCCTGACGCTGCTGGCCAGGGCCGACGCCGGCCAGGTCGCGCTGAAACTCGAACCGCTTCGGTTCGACGAGCTGGTCCATGAGACGTTTGCCGATCTGCAAATCCTCGCTGAACCGCAACGGATTCAGGTTGAATTGACCGATTGCCCCGCCACAATCGTCCACGGCGACCGGCACCGGCTGCGACAACTGCTGCTCAACCTGGCCGACAACGCCATCAAATACAACCAGCCCCAGGGCCGGGTGATGATGAGCCTGCGGCACGAGGGGCATTTCGCCGAATTCAAAATCACCAATACCGGCCCCGGCATTCCTGCGGAGCTGTTGCCGCGCGTTTTCGACCGTTTTTTCCGCGGCGACCCGGCGCACAGCAATGAGGTGGACGGCTGCGGCCTGGGCTTGAGCATTGCCCAATGGATTGTCTCGGCGCATCACGGAACCATTCAAATTGAATCCACACCGGACAAGTTAACCACCGTGACCGTTCGTTTGCCGCTGGAGCAAAAGCAATGAAACCCACAGCACAAGCGTTCCCAAATGGAGAAAGGCTTGCCATAACGCGCCAGCGTCTGGGAATGCGGTGGCGACGTCGCTTGAAGAAGGCCTTGGCCCTTCGCCCGCCTCATGTGCCGGCCATCGAAAGCGGCATCGCGCCCCGCGGGCAGTCGCACGCCAAAACCTGGCGGCCGTTCGGAGGGCTGTCGGCCCTTCTCCTGCTGATCGCCGGCTGCGCCACGTTCCATCCGCAACCGATTTCGCCGCAGCAAACGGCCGCGGCCTTCAACGCGCGGTCCTTGGACGATCCGGGGCTGCGGGCGTTTCTGGAGACCAATCACGTGACGGCGCCGGCCGGCGGCGAAGCGTGGAATTTGAAACAGCTCACGCTGGCGGCGTTTTACTATCAGCCGGCGCTGGCGGAGGCGCGCGCCCAATTGTTGGCGGCACAGGCAGCGCAAATTACCGCCGGTCAGCGTCCCAATCCGTCCCTCTCCGTCACGCCGGCTTATGACAGCCAGATTCCCGGCGCGCCCAGTCCGTGGGTGGTGCCGGTGAGCGTGGATGTGCCCATTGAGACCGCCGGCAAACGCGGTTACCGGCTGGCGCAGGCGCGGTACCTGGCGGAGGCGGCCCGCTGGAATCTGGTCGGCACCGTCTGGCAGGTGCGCAGCGGGGTACGGGCAGCGTTGCTGAATCTTTATGCCGCCCGCCAAACCGAATCCCTGCTGGTGCAACAGGCGGCGGCGCAAAGCAATGTGGTGCGTTTGCTGGAAGGGCAATTGGCCGCCGGCAATGTGTCCAGTTACGAAGTCATTCAGGCTCGCATTGCGCTGGATACCGCGCGGCTGGCGGAACAGCAGGCCGCCGGCCAGGTTCGCCAGGCGCGCGCCCAACTCGCCGACGCCCTCGGCGTGCCGCTGCGGGCGTTGGACGGCGTGAAATTTTCTTTTGCGGACTTTGAACAATTTCCGAGTGAATTGACCCGGCCGGAAATCCGGCGGCAGGCCCTCTGGAACCGGGCTGACGTGCGGGCGGCGTTGGCCCATTACGCTGCCAGCCAGGCTGCACTCCAGCTCGAAGTTGCCAATCAATATCCCGACCTTCACCTCGGCCCCGGCTACGCCTGGAACAGCGGCAGCGCCGGCGACAACGAATGGTCTCTGGGACTGACACTGACGCTGCCGATCTTGAATCAGAATCAAGGCCCCATCGCCGAGGCCCGGGCCAACCGGCAACTGGCGGCTGCGCATTTCCTCACCGTCCAGGCGCAGGCCATCAGCCAAATTGAAAGCGCATTAATCAACTACCAAACGGCTCGACGGCAGGTCGCCGCCGCCGACGCCCTGCTGAAAAATTTGCGGCGGCGGCTGGACTCGGTCCGCGCACAGGTCCGGGCCGGCGAAGCGGAACCGCTGGCGCTGGCGGCCGCGGAAGCGGAATTTGACGCCGGCGCCCAAAGCCGGCTCAACGCGCTCATCCAGGCGCAGCAGGCGCTGGGCCAGTTGGAAGATGCCGTCCAAAGCCCGCTGACCCTGCCGCTCGCCACGCTGCGCGCGGCCGAAAACAACACCGTTGCCAAATGAAATGGCTTTGTCCCATCCCCGTGCCATCCGACCGGCCGCCAGGTTTTGGAGTGCGGCGGTCGCCGGAGCACCACGCCAATCTGCCGGGCTGGCGGGCGCGCAAGAACCAAGCGCCTCGAAGGGGCGGCGGGTTTCCCTTGACCGTGTCTTCGCCGCCGCATTCCACGGCGTTTTCACGCCGGCGGAGGCAGCTCCCCAATTCGCGGACTGAAAACACGCTGTTTTTTAACCGATGAAACCAAAGCAACTCATTGTCACCCTCCTCGTTGTGCTGGGCGCCGGAGTGGGTGTTTATTTTCTCATCCAATCGCGCGGCGCGGCTTCCGGTTCCGACGAAGAATCGGCAGGTGAAAATGTTCCGACCGTCGTCTCGGTTCAAGTGGGCGCGCTGCGGCGCATGACGCTGCACCGTTACCTCACCGCCTACGGCACGGTGGCGCCGGCGCCCGCCACGGCAGACGCGCCCGCCGCCGACGCGCCTTTGGCCGCACCCAGCGCAGGGATTGTTAACCGCATCAACGTCTTTGAAGGCGAACGCGTGCGCCGAGGCCAGGTGCTCATGACCCTGAATTCCAGCGCCATGACCGAAGCCTACGCGGAGGCGGAAGTGGAACGACAGAAAAAACTTTACGCCGAACACAACACGTCACTGAAAAATTTGCAGGCCGCCGAAACGCAACTGGCCTTGCTGCGCGTCGTCTCGCCGCTGGACGGCACCGTCGTGAGTCTCAACGTCAAGCCCGGTGCAGCGGTGGACGCCAGCACGATGGTGGCCGAAGTGATGGATTTGCACCGGCTCACGGTAAAAACCGAGGTGCCGGAATCACAAGCCCATCAGCTCCAGCCCGGCCAGCCGGTGCAGGTGCTGACGCAGCCGCCGGTGGAGGCACCGCTGTCGTTCATCAGCCCGACGGTGGACACGAACAACAGCACCGTGCGCGTGTGGGCCGCGTTGCCGCCGGACAGCGGCCTGCGGCCCGGACAATTCGTGCCGTTGCGCATCGTTACGGCCGTGCACACCAACTGCCTCGCCGCACCGGAAGCCAGCGTGGTGACGGATGTCGCCGGCCGCAGCGTCATCTCGCTGGTTCAAGGCGACGAAGCGATTCAAACGCCGGTGCAAATTGGCTTTCGCGAAAACGGCTGGGTGGAAGTCGAAGGCCAGGGACTCCAGGCCGGCGACACCGTCGTAACCGTCGGCGCCTACGGCTTGCCGGAGAAAACCCAAATCAAAATTGTCAACCCCGGTGGCGAACAATGAATGCGGGCATTAAAAGACGCGGACCGTCCGGGACGGCAATGGCAACCACACCGCTTTGGGACGTGGCGCGGGCGGAGTATTTTTGTGACCTTCAAAAGCGGCGTTACGCCCCGCTGGCCGCCGCGCGTCAAAATGCCGGCGCGTTGGCGGGAACTAAATTGGAAAAGTTCCGGCCCGTTTCCATTTCCCGATAATTTCCCATGACTTCCACCACCTCCTCACGTCTGGGTCAGTTCGCCACGCGGCACGCCCTCTCCATCACCTTCATAGCCGTGGTATTGTGCCTGGCGGGAATTTTCTGCGCGCGTCACACGCCGTCCTCGGTGTTTCCGAAAACCGATTTTCCGCGCGTGGTGGTGATGGTCAACAACGGCATCATGCCGGCCAACGAGATGATGGCCACCGTCACGCGGCCCATTGAAGAGGCGATGAAAAACATTCCGGGGGTGATCTCGGTGCAATCCTCCACCATGCGCGGCGCGGCGGTCATCAACGTGATTTTCAACTGGGGCACGGACATGCCCCGCGCGGAACTTTACGTGATGGGGCGGCTGTCGGAAATCCGCGGCGATCTGCCGCCCACGGCGCAGACCGACGTGTCGCGCGTGGCCTTTTCCCTGAGCTATCCCATCATCGGCATCAGCCTCACCAGCGACACCCGCAATCAGATGGATTTGTGGGATGAGGCGACCTACACCATCAAACCGATGTTCCTGCGCATCCCCGGCGTGGCGGCGGTGGAAATCCTCGGCGGCCGCGAGCCGGAATACCACGTGGTGGTGGACCCGATGAAACTGCAGGCGGCGCACCTGACCTTGTCGGACGTGCGCGCCGCGCTCACCGGAAACAACCTGGTCGCTTCCGCCGGTCTGATTGAGGAAAATTACCATCTTTATTTGACGACGGTGGATGGGCGCGTTCATTCGGCGGCGGACATCAAAAACCTGGTCGTCACCGCCCCGGGCGGTCATCCCATCCGCATTCGGGACCTCGCGACAGTGGAGCGCGGCCCGGCACCGGCTTACATGGATATCACGGCGCAGGGCCGACCGGCGGTCCTGTTCAACATTGAAAGCCAGCCCGGCGCCAGCATTCTGGAAATCGCCGCGGATTTGAAGCAGGACCTGATCCAATTGCGCCGGCAACTGCCGCCGGACATGCACCTGGCCTTTTTCTACGACCAATCGCAATTTGTGCGCGACTCGGTGGGCAGCGTCTGGGACGCCATCCTTTTCGGCCTGATCCTGTCGGTGTTCATCCTGTATTTCTTCCTGAAAAACTGGGGCAGTGTCTGGACGGCCATCGTCACCATCCCCATCTCGGTGCTGATCACCTGCGTGGTGATGAAGCTTCTGAACATGAGCTTCAACATGATGACGCTGGGAGGCATCGCGGCGTCCATCGGACTGATCATTGACAATGCCATTGTGGTGGTGGAAGCGATGTGTCACCGGCTGGCGGCGGGCGGGTCGCGCTTGCAACGCATCCACGAAGCGATGGGTGAAATTCTGACGGCACTGATCGGCTCGACGCTCACGCCGGTGGTGGTGTTTTTGCCGCTGGCGTTTTTGGGGGGCATGGCGGGCGTGTTTTTCCGCGCGCTGGGGCTGACGATGGTGGTGGCGCTGCTGGTGTCCCTGTTGCTGGCCGTCACCCTGACGCCGTCACTGGCGGCGTGGCTGATTCGCGGTCGGACCCGGGCAGCTTCGACCGGAGAGGAAGCCGGCTGGGTGCTGCGGCGGGTGTTGCAGATTTACGAAGCCGCGGCGCGCTGGGCTTTGCGTCATGCGTGGCTGACGTTGCTGGCTTGCGCGGTGATTTTTGCCGCCGGCATTTTTGTCTATCGCCATTTGGAAACGGGGTTTCTGCCGTCCTTCGACGAAGGCGGATTTGTGATGGATTTCAACGCCGCGCCGGGCACGAGTTTGACGGAAGCCTCGCGGGTGCTGGATGAAGCCGAACAAAGTCTCCGCACCAACGCCGACGTGGAAGGCTACTCCCGGCGGCTCGGCACGCAACTGGGGCCGTTTATCACCGAGCCGTATCGCGGCGATTATTTGATTAAACTCAAGGCGAACCGGAAGCACACCACCGAGCAGGTGCTGGAAGCCATCCGCCACGACTTCAACCGGCGCTTCCCCATGATCCGCTGGGATTTCCACGGTTACCTCGAAGATTTGATCGGCGATTTGCAAATGGAGCCGGACCCGATTCAAATTTATTTGTATTCGCCGGACTTGAAGTGGCTGGAGACCAATGCCCCGCGCGTCGAGGCGCAAATCAAACAAATTCCCGGCATCGTGGACACGTTTGATGGCCTGACCAAGACCGGACCGTCGGTGAATGTGCGCGTGCGGGCCGCCGATGCCGCGCGTTTTGGCCTGACAGCGCAGGACATTGCCGAGGAACTCAACACCGCGCTGTTGGGCCAGGTGTCGTCCTACGTCCTGGACGGCGATCATCTGTTGAACATCCGCGTGCGGGCCGATCCCTCCAGCGTGGACACCATCGCCAAGTTGCGCAACCTGACGATTCGCGCCCCCGGCGGCGCCGTGGTGCGGGTGGAACAAGTGGCGGACGTGAGCGTCGCTCCGAGCGAATCGGAATTGAACCGCAAAGACTTGCGGCAGGAGGACATGGTCTCGGCGCGCCTGGAAGGCGTGGATTTGGGCACGGCGATGCGCGAAATCAAGGCCCGGTTGAGTCAGGACCAATGGCTGCCGCCCGGATCGGTGGAATACGGCGGATTGTATCAGCAACAACAAAAATCCTTCCGCAATTTGCTGGCGGTGCTGCTCTCGGCCATTTTGCTGGTCTTCATCGTGTTGTTAACGGAGTTTCGGTCATTCTACGAACCGATCGCCATTGTGTTCGGTTCGGTGCTGGCCTTGTTTGGCACGTTGATGGCATTGTGGCTCACGGGGGTTTCGTTGAACATTATTTCCTACCTCGGCGCTATCATCGGCGTCGGCATCGTGGCCAAAAACGGGATCCTGGTGCTCGATTATTTCCAGCAGTTGCGGGCGCAGGGCGTGGAACTGGTGGAGGCGCTGGTGCGGGCGGGGCACCGCCGGTTGCGACCGGTGCTGATGACCTCGCTGGCGGCGGCGCTGGGCATGTTGCCGCTGGCCTGCGGCGCCGGCACCGGCGCGCAAATGCTCCAGCCGCTGGGGATTGCCGTCATTGGCGCCCTGTTCGTTTCTGTGCTGCTGTCGCTCATCGCCACACCGGTGGTTTATTACCTGCTGATGCGGATGCACACCCGTTGGGCGCACAAACCGTCCCGCGACGAAGCGCTGGCGTGAGGCTTTGTGCGGCGCGGAACTTTGCGGCTTGGTGCGTCCGGCGCCAGAGGCTAAATTGTCGGCATGTCGCACGCGGACTTTGTCCATTTGCATCTGCACACCGAGTATTCGTTGCTCGATGGCGCCTGCCGTTTGGACAAATTGATGGACAAGGCGCATGAACTGAAGTTTCCGGCGCTGGCCATTACCGATCACGGCGTGCTGTACGGCGCGATTGACTTTTACCAGGCCGCGCGCGCCAAAGGCCTCAAGCCCATCATCGGCTGCGAGGTTTATGTGGCGCCCGGTTCGCGATTCGAAAAAAAAACCACCCAGGCCGGCGGCGGACGCGACGTGTATCATCATCTCGTTCTCCTGGCCAAGGACCAGATCGGCTACAAAAATCTCATCCGCCTGGTCACCGCCGCGCACTTGGAGGGCTACTACTACAAACCCCGGATTGACAAGGAACTCCTGGCGGCGCACAAGAACGGACTCATCGTGCTGTCCGGCTGTCTGGCCAGCGAAATCCCCGATCTCATTCTCAGGGATCAATTGGACAAGGCGCGGGAGACGGTGGACTGGTTCAAGCAAATTTTCGGCGCGGAGAATTTTTATCTGGAATTGCAGAACCACGGCATTGCCGAGCAGGCCCGGGTGAATCGCCATTTGATTTCCTGGGCCAGGGAATTCGGCCTGAAACTGGTGGCGACTAACGACGTGCATTATCTCAACAGGAGCGACTGGCGCGCCCATGACTGCCTCATCTGCATCGGCACGCAAACGCAACTGGCCGACACGCGGCGGATGCGCTACGAGCCGGAGCAATTTTACCTGCGCTCGGCGGAAGAAATGAAGGCCCGCTTCGCCGAAACACCCGAAGCGGTACGAAACACCCGGGAAATCGCCGAACAATGCAACCTGGAAATCGAATTTGGCAAACTGCATTATCCGGTCTTCACGCCGCCGGAGCATTTTACGCGCGAAGGTTACCTGCGCCATCTGCTGGCCGAAGGGTTGTTCCGTCGCTACACCATTCGCGCGAAGGCGGTGGGGAAAGAATTTGTTGTGGAAGGCATTGAAGACCCCACGCGACTGCCAACTTACGCCGCCCCGCCGGCGGCGCCGCTTGTCCCAACGGAAAATTCCGATCCCAAAAGCCGGCGGAATGGCGCCGCTGCGCTGAACGATCCGGCCGTTGCCGCGGCGGTGCGCGTGGTTCTGGAGCGGCTGCAGCACGAACTGAACGTCATTGAGAAAACCGGTTTCACAAGCTACTTCCTGATTGTCGGCGATTTTGTCCGCAAAGGCCGCCAAATGGGCGTTTCCTGCGTGGCGCGCGGCAGCGCCGCCGGTTCGCTGGTCACTTACCTGCTGGAAATCGCCAACGTGGACCCCCTCCGCTACGGCCTGTTGTTCGAGCGGTTCCTGAACCCCGAACGCGTCAACCCCCCGGACATTGACATTGATTTTGCCGATGACCGGCGCGGTGAGGTGATCGCCTACGTCCGCGAAAAATACGGGCGCGATTCCGTCGCGCAAATCATCACCTTTGGCACCCTGGGCGCCAAATCCGTCGTGCGCGATGTCGGCCGGGTAATGGGATTGAGCTACAGCGAGTGCGACCGCCTGGCCAGGATGATTCCGTCCGATTTGAAAATGACGCTGGAAAAAGCGCTCAAGCAATCGCCGGAACTCAAGGCCGCTTACGAAAACGAGGAGGTCACGCGCGAGCTGATTGACACGGCCCTGGTGCTGGAAGACCTCGCGCGCAACGCCAGCGTCCACGCCGCCGGCGTGGTTATTGGCGATCAGCCCCTGGTGAACCTCCTGCCGCTCAAGCAGGACGAAAACGGCGCGCTGGTGACCCAGTACGCCATGGGACCGGTCGGCGATCTCGGCCTGTTGAAAATGGATTTTCTCGGACTGAAAACGCTGACCGTCATCCGCAACACCTGCGAAATGGTCCGGCGCACCCAGGGAATTGAACTGGACATGGACCGGATTCCGCTCGACGACAAAAAAACCTACGACCTGCTCAACCGCGCCGAGACGCTCGGCGTCTTTCAACTGGAATCCGCCGGGATGCGTGATTTGTGCCGCAAGTTCCAAATCAGTTCCCTTGAACACATCACCGCCCTGGTGGCGCTGTACCGTCCCGGGCCGATGGACCTGATCCCGGAATTCATCAAACGGCGCCACGGCGAAGTGACGATTGAGTATGAACACCCGCTGCTGGAACCGATCTGCCGCGAGACCTACGGCATTTTGATTTACCAGGAACAGGTCATGCAGGCCGCGCAGGTGCTGGCCGGTTACACGCTCGGCCAGGCGGACATTTTGCGGCGCGCGATGGGCAAGAAAAAAGTGGAGGAGATGCAGGCCCAGCGCGAGAAATTTGTCAAGGGCTGCGCCGAGAAAAACAAAATCCCCGCCGCCAAGGCCCATCAGATTTTTGATTTGCTCGAAAAATTTGCCGGCTACGGCTTCAACAAATCGCACGCCGCCGCCTACGCCGTCGTCGCCTATCAAACCGCCTATCTGAAGGCCAATTTCCCGGTGGAATTCTTCTGCGCCATGATGACCAACGACATGGCGGATACAGAAAAATTAAGCCAATACATCGCCGAGGCGCGGGCCTTTGGCATCGAAGTGTTGCAGCCGGATGTCAACGAAAGCGGCGTCTATTTCGAACCAGGCGCGGAGACGGAGGCGTCCCCCCCGCCGGAGGCGGCATCCGGTCAGTCGCCGGAACCCCCGCACGGGAAACCCGTTCCGCGGCGAATCCGCTTCGGCCTGGCGGCCATCAAGGGCGTCGGCGAGATTGCCGTACAAAGCATTCTGCAGGCGCGTCGGGAAGGCGGCCGCTTCAAATCATTGTTTGATTTGTGTGAGCGGGTGGACACCCGCGCTGTCAACCGCAAGATCCTCGAAGCGTTGATCAAGGCCGGGGCGTGCGACAGCTTCGGCCTCACGCGCGCCACGCTGTTTTCGCAAATTGACCGCGCGTTGGCCCGCGCCGCCGGCATCCAGGCCGACAAGCAAAAAGGCCAAAGTTCGCTGTTCGGCATGCTGGAAGAAGCGGCGCCACAATCAACCGATCCGGAAAAAACGCTGCCCGAATGGCCGCAACATGAATTGCTCGCCTACGAAAAGGAGCTGCTCGGCTTTTACGTCACCGGCCATCCGCTGACGCCTCTGGTGCCGCTGCTGGAAAAGTATTGCCTGCACCCGGTGGCGGCGCTGGCGCAACTGCCCAACCGCTCGCTCACGCGCATCGGCGGATTAATCACCGCCGTGCAGCACGGCTTCTCCAAAAAATCCGGCAAGCCCTATTCACTGGTCACCCTGGAAGACCTCACCGGTTCGGTGCAGGTGCTGGTGATGAACGAGAATTACGAACGGTTTCGCCCCCTGCTGGAAGTCAACCGGGCTGTCCTCGTGGTGGGCGAAGTGAACACCGGCGACGACAAACCGAAAATTTTTCCGCAGGACATCCTGCCGCTGGAGGAGGCGCCGAAAAAATTCACCCAGCGGGTTCTTCTGCGCCTGCACTCCGCCCAATTGAAGCCGGAAGACCTGGAAGCCCTTTGCGAAATCACCTCGCGGCACACCGGCAAGTGTCCGCTGATCCTCTGTTTTGCCCAACCCGGCGGCGAACTGGTTTTTCTGGACACCCACGCGCGCTTCAGCGTGACGCCCTCGCTGGCCCTGCAACAGGAAATTGACGCGCGCTTCGGCAAAGGCACCTACTACGCCAGGGTGGATACGAGCCTGCCCGAACGCGCGCCGCGCCGCTGGGAACGGCGCAACGGATTCAACGGAAACGAATGAACGCCGCAAAATCCAAAACCGGAGCCGCTCCCATCGCGGGAGTGTCTCCAGATGCAGAGTCCCTGATGATTGTCTTATGAAGACCCGCCGCGAATTCTTCAAATCCGCCGCCGCCGCCAGTGTACTGACCGCCGTCGGCTGGCCTCTGCCTGCCGCGTCCCAAAGCGTGGATCCGGCCGTTGAACCTGAAGGCGACCGCCTATACTGGGTGGGCATCGCCGACCGCCTCGCCCGGCCCGTACTGGGAAACCTGGCCCGGCGCCAATTGAAAAAAAACATGCCGGTGGAACAATGGCCCGGCGCCGGACGCGAATCCTACACGCATCTGGAAGCGTTTGGCCGGTTGCTCTGCGGCCTGGCCCCCTGGCTGGCAGTGGATCTGCCCGCCGGACGCGAACGAACGCTTCAACAGGAATTTCTCCGGCTTGCGCAAACGTCGCTCGACGCCGCCACGGATCCACAGTCGCCCGATTTCATGAATTTTTCCTCCGGCAGCCAGCCGCTGGTGGACACGGCGTTTCTGGCGCAAGCCATTCTGCGCGCGCCGGACGTTTTGTGGAAGCCGCTGGAGCCGCGTGTGCAGAAACAAATCATCGCCGCTCTCCTCTCCTCGCGAAAAATCGGCACGCCGACAGGCAGCAACTGGGTCATGTTCGCCGCCATGATCGAAGCGGCGCTGCTGGAATTCGGCCAGCCCACGCTCGAAGAACGCCTGGAGCATTGCCTCCGCGAAATGCTCGGCTGGTATGTCGGCGACGGCGCCTACGGCGACGGCGAATTTTTTCATTTCGATTACTACAACAGTTTTGTCATTCAGCCGATGCTGCTGGACGTGCTGAACGTTCTGAAGAAACACGACGCGCGTTTTGCTCCGGCGTACGCCGTGGTTTTACAGCGCGCCCGGCGCTACGCGGCCGTTCAGGAACGGCTCATCGCTCCGGATGGAACGTTTCCCTCGCTGGGCCGCTCCACGACCTACCGGTTCGGCGCTTTTCACCTCCTGGCGCAAATCGCCTGGCAGCGCCAATTGCCGGAACACGTGCCGGCGGCGGCGGTGCGCTGCGCCCTGACGGCGGTCATTCGCAAAATGATGGAAGCCCCCGGCACCTTCGACCCGCGCGGCTGGCTGCGCATCGGCTTTTGCGGCCACCAGCCGGCACTGGCCGAACGGTACATTTCCACCGGCAGCCTGTATTTGTGCGCCACCGGTTTGCTCCCGCTGGGGCTGCCGCCGGAAGATGAATTCTGGAGCGCGCCGGCCGCCCGCTGGACGCAACAAAAACTCTGGTCCGGCGAAAACCTGCCCGCCGACCACGCCCTCCACGACGTGAAAACCGTCTCCGTGCCGACGCTGGCGCGCGGGAAGTAAAATTCATTCCTGGCGCAACGATCAATCCAGTCCGCAATTTTTTCGCGCGCGTTTCAAAACGGTTTGCGCCAGCGCTCGGGCCCTGGCCGCGCCCGCGGCCAAAACCTGGCGCACGTAATCCGGATTCGCCGCCAGCTCGGCCCGTTTTTTTCGCGCCCGGGCGAAATAGTTCCAGTAGTGCTCGAACAGCGCGTTCTTCAACTCGCCGTAGCCCAGGCCGCCGGCGCGCAGCCGGTTCTCAAATTCCCCGGCAACCTCCGCCGGGGCCACGAGTTTAAGCAGTTGAATTGCCAGATTTTTTTCGGCATCCGGCTTGGGCTCCTGCGGCGTGCGCGAGTCCATGACGATGCTCATGATTTTTTTGCGCAGCGATTTCTCATCGCCAAAAATTTCGATGGTGTTGCCGTAACTCTTGCTCATCTTCTGACCGTCGGTGCCGGGGACGACGGCCACTTCCTCCCGTATTTGCGCTTCGGGAATGACGAAGGTCTGACCGTACTGCTCGTTGAATTTGGCGGCGATGTCGCGGGTCATTTCCACATGCTGCTTCTGGTCGCGGCCGACGGGCACAACGTTTGAATCGTAAATTAAAATATCCGCCGCCATCAGCACCGGATAGGCAAACAATCCGTGGTGAGGAGAAATTCCCTTGGCGATTTTATCCTTGTAACTGTGCGCGCGTTCGAGCAGCCCCATGGGTGTGACAGTGGAAAGCAGCCACGCCAGCTCGCACACTTCCGGCACGTCGGATTGTTTGAAAAACACCGCCCGGTTCGGGTCCAGACCGCAGGCCAGGAAATCCAGCGCCACCTCCAGCGTGTTTTGGCGCCGCTGCGCGGCGTCGAACAGCGAGGTCATTGAATGGTAATCGGCGATAAAATAGAACGCCTCGCCCTTTTCCTGCAGCTCAATGGCCGGCCGCATCATTCCGAAGTAATTGCCCAGATGCAGCGCCCCGCTGGGCTGAATGCCGGATAAAATTCGCATGGCCGCAAGATATGTCAAAGCGCCGGACAGTTGAAGTGTTAAAGCGCGGGAAGGGCTTGAATTCAGGCCCGGCCGGGCCGCAACGTTCCGCCGACGACGCTCCATTTCTGCAAATCCTTTCCCAGCTCCCGCGGCCAGTTTTCCTCCGTGGCGGTCATGAAAACCTGGCCGCTCGTCCGGCGCGCCGCTTCCAGCAGCGGTAAAAATCCGCTGCGCCGCTTCACATCCAGTTCGCCCATCACATCGTCAATCAGCAACACCGGCGGGCTGCCGTGGAGGCCGGCCAGAAATTCCGCCTGCGCCATTTTGAGGGCGATGGCCAGCGTGCGTTTCTGACCTTCGCTGCCGAATTGCGCGGCGGATTTTTCGTTCAACAGCAATTGCAGGTCGTCGCGGTGCGGCCCGACGAGCGTGGAGCGATACGTCCGCTCGCGCGCGCGCGATTGCGCCAGCTCCACGGCAAAATCCTGCTTGACGCTGGGCGCATAGGCCAGGCGCAGTTCTTCGGCGCCGGGAGCCATGCGACGATAAGCCTCTCGCGCCAGGGGGCAAAAAGCGGGAATCAACTCGCGGCGCAGGCGAATGATTTCCTTTCCGAGTTTGACCAGCTCGCGCGAAAAACTGTCGAGCGCCGCTTCGTCGGCGGAACGGTTTTTGAGCAGGGCGTTCCTGGCGCGGACGGCGCGCAGATAACGCTGAAGGAGGGGCAGATAGAGGGGGTTGGTTTGCGCCAGCAGCAGGTCCACAAAGCGGCGCCGCGCCCGCGCCGGCCCTTTGACCAGTTGCAAATCTTCCGTGCAAAAAACAACGGCGCGCAGCACGCCGAGGTACTCGGACAGTTTTTTCACCGGCTGGCCATCGAGCGCCAGATGACGTTCGCGCGCGGACCAGTAGATTTTGATTTCGTGTTCGCCGATGCCGACGACGCAGCCGCCGACAAAATAGCCCCGCTGGCCGTGACGGACCAGTTGGGCGCTGCCGACGCCTCGAAACGAGCGCAGGGTGGCGATCAGATAAATCGCCTCCAGAATGTTGGTCTTGCCCTGGGCGTTGTCCCCCAGCAACAGATGAAAGCCGGGCGCGAATTCCGCGTCCAGCCGCGCGTAATTCCGAAAATCCCGCAGCCGCAAACGAGCCAGATGCACGCGGCAATCTAGTCGAAAACCACCGGGTCCACGACGAAAATTGAAGCGCCGGTTCGGAGACGCGCGGGAACCGCGGAATTCAAACCGGATTGTCCAGAGACCGCATTTATTCCGCCGGCGGATGAGCCAACGGCACCACGCGATAGAAGCGCGCCGCGTGCGCCGCCGCGTCGGGGTCCACAAAATCAATTGAGCCGTGGACCACCTGGTTGGTGCAAACGGGCGTCCAGTCGGTCAGATTCGTCGAGGTCTCAATGCAAAACCACGCGGCGTCCGGGCCGGCCTGAGCCAGATGGAAATATCCGCCCGGCAGGACTTCGGTTTCCGGCCAGGGCGCGCCGGGATCCAGAATAACGGCCGCGGCGCGGCGCGGGAATCCCAGGCGGTAATCCGGCGGTGTGTTGGTGGACGGCTCCAGGGTGAGCACCACCGTTTTGTTCACGTCGGGCGGGCCGTCATCTATCGGCACGATGGTGATGAAAGCGCGTCGTTCGCCGGCGGGAATCGTCACGGCGCCGGGCAACGCCACGTAATCCACGCCATTGCTGGCGGTGCCGCCGATACCGTAGGGCACGGTCAAATCGTTGCTCAAATCGCCGTAACGACGGACGGTGAAGGTGGCGGTGTTCGGCCCGTAATTAGTGAAAAAGCAGATCGGCCGCGGTGGCCAGGCGCTCCAAGTGGGAACCGGATTGGTTTCGCCTGGCCGGATCCAGCCATTGGTGCCCTCCACCGCCACCGGATCGCTGGCCACAATGCTCACCAGCGGCGGATGATTGGTGGGCGGCGGCGGCGAGGGCAGAACGGTAATGTTCACCGGAACCGACACGCCGACTGCCCCGCCGTTATCCGTGGCCTGAGCCGTGAGCGTCCAGGTGCCGACAGGCGCGTTGCTCCAGATCAGATAAAAATTCGGATAAATGATGGGCCAATGAAAACCATCCGCCGGCGCGACCGGGACCGGCACCGGCCGGCCAAGGCCGAGACGGTTCGTGTCGGCAAAAAATTCGACCGACGCGATCGAGCCGTCCGGGTCGCGGGCAAAGGCGTAAAGAGGAATGTTGACCGGGGCAAAAAAGACTTTGCCGTTGGGCGGGCTGACCAGCCGCACGATCGGCGGCAGATTGGTCGGCGGGAGACTTTCCTGCACCGTGATGGTCACCGCAGCGGACGTGGCGGTGAGGCCGCCGGCGTCCGTGGCGACGGCAGTCAGAGCGTAACCGCCCGGCGGCGGATTGCTCCACACCAGCGTCCATTCCTGTTCCCGTTCGATGGGATCGTTGGCGGGTTCAACCACGATGGGAAGCGGCTTGCCAAAGCCCAGAAAATTCGTTCCGGCGAAAAACGCCACGTTGGTGACCGGGAAGAGATCAAAGGTCCCGGCTGCCATCAGGATGTTGGTCGGCGCATAGAAAACCGTGCCGCTGGCCGGAACTGTGATTTTCACCAGCGGCGGACGGACCGGTTCCAGATACACCGTCGCCCGGCTGGGCGAACCGATTTCATAATTGACGGGCGTCATCAGCGGGGAATTGGTCAACGTCAACACCACGGTTGGGAAGGCACTGAGCGATGGCGGATTGGTCAATGGCACGATGACCACGGTGTTGGATGTGGCGCCGGCGGCAATTTCCACCTCATGCGGCGGAATCATCGCGTAATCCACTCCGTTGGAGGCCGTGCCGCCGAGGTCATACCACACATTCAGCGTCGCGTTCGTGTTGCCGTGGCGAAACACGGTGAAAACACCCGGATGATTGGTGGTGGCAAACGGCTGCGTGGCCAGGACGGTCACGACGGGAACAAGATTGGAATCGGTAGTTTGGGCGAAAACCGACACTCCACAACTCAAAATGGCCAGCCCCCAAGCCAGCCCGCGCCTGCCGAATCGGCTCTCACGAAATGTTTTCATACGCTCTCCTTTCTCCTTGAAGTCAAACTCAAACTGCTTGACAAACAGAATGATAAAAGCAAAATAATCCGCCTGCGGCGGCTGTCAAGCGAGGGGCGGTAAAAACAGCTTGAGCCAATGACTGCCTTGACCGGCTTCACCCGGAAGGGGCGCAGTCAGGATTTTTAACCGGCTTGTGAAGGGCATCGCTCGTCTGTTGCTTTGGAGGGCGGCGGCGCCGGTTTAAGTTTTCCGTGCCCCGACCGCTCGGGGAGAAAAATCGTTTCGGGCGGGTCTCAGCCGTCCCGCGGCCGTTTGACGACGACTTCGATTTCGGCCTTGTTTTTGGCAATCATGCTGGCGGGCAGGATGCCGCGCCAGAAGACGTTGGGGTAAATCACCGCCCCGCGACCGAGGATACTGCCGGGGTTCAGCACGGCGTTACAGCCTACTTCCGCGCCGTCGCCCAGCAACGCGCCGAATTTGCGCAGACCGGTGTCGAACGGCGTGCCGTCCACTTCCACCATCACGTTGCCGGGCAGGAGCTTGACGTTGGAAATTTTGGCGCCAGCGCCCAGATGCGCCTTGTGGCCGAGAATCGAGTCGCCAATGTAATTATAATGCGGCGCCTGCGCCCCGTTAAAAAGCAGGGCGTTTTTGATTTCCGTGGCATTGCCGATCACACAGTGGTCACCCACGATGACATTTTCACGGAGATAGGCGCCGTGGCGAATCTGACAGTGGCAGCCGATGAAGGCCGGCCCTTTGATCATCACGCCATCCTCGACGACCGTGCCTTCGCCGATAAACACGTCCTTGCCGATAAACGCGTGGCCTTCGCAACGGTGGTGCCACGCCGGTTTAAGCCGGGCGGCGAGATACGCTTCGATTTTACCAAGCGCCTCCCAGGCAAAATGACATCCGTCAAAAATCGCCGGGTGCTCGGTCTGGCTCAGGTCAAATAAATCCGCCGGTGTGAACATGGCGTCAGCGTAGGCAAAACCAAAAGAGCCGAAAAGCCGAATCCGGAGGAGGACTCTTTGAAATGCTGCCGCGCGGATTTGCGCTGCGGGGCCATTCGGCTGTCCGGAGGGCGAACGCATTCCGGGCACGTACCGGCCGTGCGGCCTCACACGGCCTCGCCGAGCAAATCGTAATCACCGTGGCCGATAATTTTGACGCGGGCGAATTCGCCGAGGGGCAATTTGCCGCGAATCAGGACGTGGCCGTCAATGTCCGGCGCGTCGGCTTCGCTGCGGGCGGTCAGATACCATCGGCCTTCAGATTTGAGTTTCGGTGGCGGGACTGAATCACCGCCGCGCAGCCATCCATGCTCCCATGAGCTTCCGTTGAAGGTCCGCTGTGGTGGCGCCTCGACCCGGCCTTCCACGAGAACTTTGATCTGGCGGCCCACAAAGGATCGCGAAATTTCCCGCGCGATTTGGCGTTGCACCGCCATGGCCCGGTCGCGGCGGTGTTGCTTCACCGCATCGGGAACCTGCCCGCTCATGGCGGCGGCGCGCGTGCCGGCTTCCGGCGAATAGGTGAACACCCCCAGCCGCTCGAATTTTGTTTCCCGGATGAAATCCAGCAGCTCCTCGAAAATGGCTTCCGTTTCGCCGGGAAAGCCGACGATGAACGTGGTGCGCAAAGCGATGCCCGGAATTCCGGCGCGGATTTTCCGAATCAAATCCACAATGTACTTCCGCGAGGTTTCGCGCCGCATCCGTTCGAGCATGTTTTCGTGAATGTGCTGCAGGGGGATATCCACGTAACGCGCCACTTTTTTGCAGCCGGCCATCGTCTCAATCAATTCCTCCGTCCAATGGGCCGGATGGGTGTAAAGCAGGCGAATCCAGAAATCGCCCTCCAGCGCATCCAGTTCACGCAGCAGCGTGCAAAGGGTGGGGGCATCGGCAGGCAAAGATTTAACCGCGGCGGAAAATTTCTCCGGCGAGAAAATGGCGCCGCCGGCCGATCGCTGCGGCTTCGGACGCAAATCCAAACCGTAATAGGTGGAATCCTGTGAAATGAGGTTGAGCTCCTTTACGCCCTCGGCAATGAGGGCCTTCGCCTCGGCCACAATGTCCGCCTGCGGCCGGCTGCGGTGTGAACCGCGCATGCGCGGAATGGTGCAGAAGCTGCACGGATGATTGCAGCCCTCAGCAATCTTGACATAGGCAAAATGCCGCGGCGTGAGGCGGAAACGCGGCGTGGCAAAATCGGGGATGAACGTCGGACGCGCATGCACTTCCCAAATCGGCGCGGCCGGCGCGGGCGAACGACCTGTTGCGGGTGGCGCCGGCGGCGCATGAACCATCCGGTTCCCGCCGGATTTCCCCATGCCCGGCAGCGATCGCGGCTTTTCCTGCCCTGACGCGGCCGAGGATTTCTCCAATTCATTCAAGCGCGAAACCACCGTTCGCCTGGAGAGCCGGGGCTGAGGATTCGAGATTTTAGAAGCGCGGCCGGCAATGGCCCTGCCCACGATTTCGCCCACCTGCGTGACCTGGTCAATGCCCAGAAAGGCGTCCACCTCCGGCAGCAGTTTGGGCAGTTCCTCCCGGAAACGTTGGGGCAGACAGCCGGCCACAATGACGGCCTGGCCGCGGTTTTTCGCCTCGCGCACGGCGACTGATTCCAAAATGGCCTCCACACTTTCTTCCTGCGCGGCGTCAATGAAGGAACACGTGTTGATGATGACGGCGTCGGCGCCGGCGGCGTCGTTGGTAATGATCAGGCCGGCCTGGAGCAGCGAACCGAGCATGATCTCGGCATCCACCAGATTCTTGGCGCAGCCGAGCGAAACCAGGCCCACGCGCCACGGACGTTGGGAACGTTCTTCAGTCACGGGCCAGACAGTTTAACAGAGATTTTCCGCAAGGCAATAACGCAGAAAGGCAACTGGTTGTCTCCGTTCAAAATTCAATCCTGATCCCCGCGCCAGATTCGCCGGCGCCGTTGGAAAACTGTTCACGGGTGGCCAACGTTCCCGAACCGCAAACGCGGGTTTTGTCCTGGCAGAAGAACAAAAAACTTTGCCCGGCTGAAACCCCGGCGAATCTCCGGCGGCGGGCGCCGGGCCGCCCGTCGCGGCTTCAGAAATTGCCGTCGAAACGGCAGGAAAGGCGGTGACGCATTTTGGCGGTTTTTGGACGCAAATTGGCGTTGCCCCCGCACCGCGCCGGCCCGATGATTTCCCTCACCGTGTCAACCGGAAAACTTTTTCGCATGAAAAAAGCGTTGTTAAATCGCTGGCTCGCCGGCTTTATCCTGGCGGGAGTGTGGAGCGCTCACGCTCAATTTTCAAAAATCACCGTGGATGCCGCCCACCCGGCGCACGCCGTGTCTCCCCTGCTTTGGGGGATTTTCTTCGAGGACATCAATCTCTCGGCTGACGGCGGGATCTATCCCGAATTGGTCCGCAACCGGTCATTTGAAGATTCAAACCAGCCGGACCACTGGCAACTGCACGCGGCCGGTCCCACAACCATGGCCGTGGACACGGCGCGGCCGCTCAACACGTTCAACCCCCATTACCTGCGCGTGGAAGCCAACGGCGCTTTCACGCTGGAGAACGACGGTTACTGGGGCATGAACATCGTGTCCGGCGCCACTTACACCTTCCGGGCGGCGGCGCGCGGCGAAAACTTCAACGGCCCCCTCACGGTCCAAATCGTCGGCGCCAGCGGCACCGTGCTGGCCCGCGGCGAAATTTCCGGTTTCGGCCGCAACTGGCGTTATCACACCCTGCACCTGACCGCCAACGGCGGCGATCCCCGAGGACATCTGGAACTTTCCGGCGACGGCCACGGAGCGTTGTGTCTGGACATGGTTTCGCTCATGCCCGACCGGACCTGGAAGAATCACGGCTTGCGCGTGGATTTGTGTGAAGCGCTCGACGCATTGCATCCCTCGTTCATGCGTTTTCCCGGCGGCAACTGGATTGAAGGCGACGACATCGCGCACATGTATCACTGGAAGGACACGATTGGCAACATTGACGCACGGACGCCGCTCTGGAACACCTGGGGCTACAACACCACCCAGGGCCTCGGCTTTTACGAGTATCTGCAACTGTGCGAAGACCTCGGCGCCGAACCGGTCTTCGGCATCAACTGCGGCCTGGCTCTCGGCGGCAAAGCCGTGCCCATGAGCCGGATGGGCCAGTGGGTCCAGGACGCGCTGGACGCGATTCAATACGCCAACGGCCCGACCAATTCCGTCTGGGGCGCCCTTCGCGCTCAAGCCGGCCATCCGGCGCCCTTCCATCTGAAATACATGGAAATCGGCAACGAAAATGGCGGACCAGACTACGCCGCACGCTGGGCCTTGATGGTCAACGCCATCCGCGCGAAATATCCCGACATCAAACTCATCGCCACCACCAGCCTCCAGGACGGCAGCCACCCGACGAATCCCAGACCGGACATCGTGGACGAGCATTACTACGAATCGCCGGAATCCTTCATGCGCCGCGCCGATCAATACGATCATTATGACCGGAATGGTCCGAAAATTTTCGTCGGCGAATACGCCGTCACCCAAAACGCCGGCAAAGGCAACCTCCGCGCCGCTATCGGCGAGGCGGCCTTCATGACCGGCATGGAACGCAACTCCGACGTCGTCATCATGGCCAGCTACGCCCCCCTCTTCGTCAACCTGAATCATCGCGCGTGGAATCCCGACCTCATCAACTTCGACAGCTCGCGCTGGTACGGCATCCCCAGTTACTACGTCCAGGAAATGTTCAGCAACAATCGCGGCGACGTCACCCTGCCCATCAAAGTGGACACCGCGGAAGTAGCGCAACCCATGCCCGCCGGCGAAATTGGCGTAGGCACCTGGAACACCGCCGCCGAATTCAAGGACATCCGGGTAACTGCGCCGAACGGAAAAGTTTTGTTCACCTCCGACTTTTCACAAAACGCCGACGGCTGGAAACTGCTGGGTGACGGCGCGCACTGGCGCGTGGCCGATGGCGCGTTGCGGCAGACGGCCGAGCGCCCCTTCATCCGCGCCCTGGCCGGCGACAAGTCGTGGACCGATTACACCCTCGAACTCAAAGCACGCAAGCTCTCCGGACGCGAAGGCTTTTTGATCCTGTTCCACATCATGGACGACGAAGACCGCGTCTGGTGGAACCTCGGCGGCTGGGATAACACCCAGGATGCCCTCGAATTCGGCAGCGGCCCCGTGGATGGCAAACCCGGCTTCATCGAAACCAACCACTGGTACGACATCAAAATCACCGTTCAAGGCAACAACGTCCGATGCTGGCTCGATGGACAGCTCATCCACGACGTCCAAAAACCGCCGCTGAACATCCGGCAGATTTACGCCAGCGCCACGCGCGATGACCGGAACGGCGAAGTGATTTTGAAAGTGGTCAACGCCGATGCGCAGCCGGTGGAAGCAGAAATCGCCCTCGACGGCGTCGAGAAAATCTACAGCCCCGCCACAGCCATCGTGTTGACCTCGGCCAGCCCGCGCGATGAAAATTCCATTGACGATCCGCTGCACGTCGCACCGAAGACGGAAACCTTTGACGTGACCGGGCCGGATTTTCACCGGATTTTCCCCGGCAACTCATTCACCGTCTTACGAGTTCCCGTTAGAAAATAAATCTTTTCGCCTCGCAAAATTATGAATTGAATTCGTCACCGTAAAATGCGATTGCAAGTTGGCGGTGACAAGGCAACGTTCATTAAACTGTTTTGCGCCTGAATTGGGTGAGATTTACGTTCACCATAAAAATCCCGCTCACACGAACGATCGCTTACGGGTAGTGGAGAAAAGGCCCGACACGACCTTTCTCCTATCGCGCCCCATCCCAACCCCGCCGGCCTCCCGCCGCCGCTTCCTCGACAGCCCGCCGCCGTGGCGAAATTGATGACTGAAGAAGGGTTAAGCGACTGCGAAATCGCCGTGCGTTGGAGGCTATCGGAAAACACGGTGGGCTCCTATCTGAAAATTACCTTCAAGCAGCATAACCTTCATTCACGGACGGCACTCGCGATACGCCTTTGGACTAAAAAGACCGCTGCAAATCTGTTAATTTAACGGAAGGCATACCCACGAACACGGGTATTATTCGAAAAACGAAGAAGAGTTAAAATACGTTACAATAAATTTGGACCTGATGGACAACACGAACGTGAGTATTGTTCAAAATAAAGAATCTGCTCTAAAAGATTTCAAGCGGAATAAGATACTAATTAATGTTAAACAAAAGACCAAGACATAAAAAATATGAAAATCAATCACGCGTGTCCGGCTATAAGTCCAACAGCAGTAGCTGGTTGGCATTATTGGCTGGCGGCAGTTTGAACTCGGCTTCTGTAACCAGCTCATGCAAAGGCACTTTTTCAAAGGGATGAACGTTCAAAAGCTGCATAGTTCGGTGCCGTGTTCCGGGCAGGCTCAACTGCTTGTGCAGGATGGCGACCATCAGGTAAACAGTGATGGCAATCCAGATTTGGGTTTTCACCGCATTGGGACTGGTGCCGTAGTAGTGTTTGATTCGGCGATGGCCTTTGATCCAACGAAAGAACAACTCGAGGCGCCATCGCAGACGGTAAATCAGCGCCACGGTCAGTGCCGGCATATCGAGGTGATTGGTCAGAAAGATCAAAGTACTTTCCGTCTCGGCGCCGAAGCCGCAAACGCGTCGCAGAAGCCAGGGAAAGTCCTTTCGGGCGTTGGGCAATGTTGGTTTGCCAATTTGGTCGCTGCGCACAGCGGTGGCAGTCACCGGCAGCGATTGCTGCCGGGAAAAGCGCAGGTTGTCCTTG
>DASRCU010000134.1:0-19468 GCA_035652955.1 Verrucomicrobiia bacterium
ACTGTGGATCGGTACCGAGGGCGATGGTGTGTATCGTCTCCACGGCGCCACGGTCGCGCACTGGAGCACCACGAACGGATTGTTGAGCGACCTGGTGCGCACGCTGTATCCGGACGCTCAAGGCAGACTCTGGATTGGCACGGCCGGCGGCGGGCTTGGCTGCTGGCATCAAGGCCGAGTAACCACCATCACTTCACGGGAAGGTTTGCCGGATAACACGATTTCTCAAATCCTCGAAGACGACACGGGCCATCTCTGGTTGGGCAGCAATCGCGGCATCGCCTGCGTCAGTAAACGCGAATTGGAAGAAGTGGCGGCCGGCCAGGCACCCGCCGTCTATCCGCAGGTTTATGGCCGTGCCGAAGGCATGCTCTCGGAGCAATGCACCAGCGGGTTTTTCCCGTCCGGTTTGAAATCAAAATCGGGCGAATTGTGGTTTCCGACATTGAAAGGCGTGGTAGTCGTGAACCCCAAAGTGCATCTTTCCCAATCCCCGCCTCCCAAGGTCTTGATCGAAGAAGTCTGGGTGGATGGAGTGGCGTGGCCTTTGACTTCAACGGAAAACGTTCCAGTTGATGCTGCCGGCGTCTGGAGAGGGAACGTGGGTTTAGAGACCAGGACGTTGCAGCTCGGGCCGGGCAGGCATCGCCTCGAACTGCGCTACACGGCGCTTAATTTTGAGACGCCTGAACGGACACGCTTTCGTTATCAACTGGAAGGTCTGGACTCCGGCTGGGTTGAAGCCGGGACACGGCGCATGGCGTTCTACAGTTATGTTCCGCCGGGACACTACCGTTTCCGCGTCATCGCCTGCAACGCAGACGGGGTCTGGAACGATGCGGGCGCGAGCCTGGGACTGGTGGTAGCGAGATATTTCTGGCAGACGTGGTGGTTTGCCGGCGGCCTCATCCTCGCGCTGCTGGCATTGGTTGTAAGCGTCGTCCGTCTGTCGGTCAAGCGCCGGATGCAACGACGGGTCAGACACCTGGAACAGGAACGGGCTTTGGAACAGGAACGCTCGCGCATTGCCCGCGATTTGCATGATGAAATGGGCGCCAAACTCTGCCGGATTTCCTTTTTGAGCGAACACGCGCGCCGCAGCCGGGAAATCCCGGAGGAACTCCGGCGCCAAATTGTGTTTATTTCAGAGGCTTCGCGCGAAGTGCTCTATTCGTTGGACGAAATCGTATGGGCCGTCAATCCGCAAAACGATCTGCTGGAACACGTCGCATCGTATATCGGGCACTACGCACAGGAGTATTTTCAGGAAACCGGCATCGAATGCGAAGTCAACATGCCCGCGCAACTGCCGTCGTACCCCCTTTCATCCCAGTGGCGCCATCATTTGCTGCTGGCCGTGCGCGAGGCATTCACCAACACTCTCAAACACTCGCAAGCCACCCGCGTCCAGGTTTCCATCACTTTCAATTTTTCGACACTGGAAATTGTTGTTTCAGACAATGGAAACGGCTTTGACCTTTCGGCACATCACCCGCCGAAGGGGAACCCGGCTTCCTCGGCCGGCAACGGATTGTTCAACATGCATCAACGGTTGCAGGATATTGGGGGCCATTGCGTGATTAACTCCCAGCCGGGAGTGGGCACAACGGTGCGATTTGTGTTGCCGATCAGCCGGTTAAAAGAAAGGGCGCTAGCCACATGATTACTGTTTCCCTTGTTGACGACGAGAAGGAGCTTTGCCAGTCCATCGCCACGTTCGTGAATGGTTCCCCGGGTTTCCGATGCGTGAGCATCCATCATTCGGCGGCCGCGGCACTTCAACACCTGCCGGCGGAAAAACCCGACGTGGTGCTCATGGACATCAACATGGCCGGGATGGACGGCATTGAGTGCGTGCGTCGCCTAAAAGCGATTCAGCCGGAAATCCAGATCATCATGTTGACCGTCTATGAAGATGCCGAGCAGATATTCAAAGCCTTGTCGGCCGGGGCAAGCGGATACATGCTCAAACGACTGACGCCCGCCAAATTGTTGGAAGCGATTGAGGAGGTGCATGCCGGAGGCTCGCCCATGTCCAGCTCGATTGCCCGAAAAGTCGTGGCGTCCTTCCAGGCGTCGGAACGGAGTACCGAAGAAAAGGTACACCTTTCGCCGCGCGAACAAGCCGTTCTGGAATACATGGCCCGAGGTTTGACTTACAAACAAACCGCTGACCAATTGGGGATCAGCATTGACACGATGCGCACCTACGTTCGGCGCATTTATGAAAAGCTGCACGTACAATCGCGGACTGCGGCAGTGGCCAGGTATTTGCGTCGCTGAACCGGCCTTAACCAGACAGACCCAGGCCAACAACGGCCAAACGGCCCACTGTCACCGTTTCATGCGACTACCTGGGATCCCTGGCCTGGACTAGTTTGGAGCTGATATTTAGCAAATACTATGTTTGAAATCAAAAGAGAATCTTCGCTTCCATCAGGTTCTTCCAGGGGCAGAGGATCCGGTTGGTTCAAACGTGGTTTTGCAGGAAAACCTTGGGAAACGTTCCAGTCCAAACGAGAAGCAAACTTATGAAACCATACACCAAAACGTTTGCGGCGCTGATCGTCGCTGCGGGCAGCCTGGCCATTTGGGGATCCGCCCAGGCGCAATATGTAACCGGCACACCCTACTTGTCCAACATGAACCCATCCACTTTTACCACATCGCCCAACGCCGTGTACCCCAACTGGGATACCGCTAGCTTTACCGATGGTCCAAATGGTTTGCGGGTTCAAATGTCGTCATCCAGCGGCTTTGGGAGCATGTATTATGTTATTCCGAGCAGCGACGTACAGTATCCTCTCAATCCTCTCGACACCCTTGCCACGTTGACTCTGACGTTCAACTCGACTTCGGGTGGAACTCCACCCAATTGGATTGGAGTTTATTTCGGGTTGAATGACAACGCGGGGTTTACCGGCAATCTCGGCGGATACGGCGGCGCCGGCAATCCCGGCAACCCCTCCAACTGGCTTTGGAATGGTAATACGCTAACCATCAACGCCACACTCCCCGCCGCTCAACTGACGGCTGTCCAGGCTGGAACAGACGCCATCTATTCATTCAATCTGGGAATTGATGCCTCGCCTTTACCTTCTCCCGGCGCCTACGACGTGACATTTAACAGCCTGGTTATTTCCCCGGTTCCCGAACCGGCCGCAGCGGCCTTGTTCGGATTCGGCGCGGCGGCCTTCCTGGTCTTCCGCCGTCGCAGCCCGTGAGCAAGCCTTATACAAGGCATAACCCAAGCCGCATTTCCAGGCGGTCTATTGTTGCATTTCGCAGGGAGCTCCATCGGTTAGGCTTACCCTGTCTGACGCGCAAATAAATGACAAACTCGGCAAGACCAATCGCCGAGCCATGTGGGCTGTGCTCAGCGTCCCCAGGGTTTTGAGAATTTGCGCCGTCTTAGAGCGAGCGCCTCACGGCCGCTTTCCCGCCGCGTTCGCTATCACGTGAATCGTTCCAAATAGAAACCTGTTTGTAGCCATTTTATGTGACTTCTGGAGGTTGAGGCAAATGGGTTAGGTTAACTGGACTTGTGATTCTGACAATCGCCTGGTTAATCGAAATCTTATGAATGACAAAGTCATCACTAAAATGGGTCAAGGCGAACGGATCCTCCGCCAGTGGGGGAGTCGGCCGCCTCTCCACCCATGCAAGGAAAGTGACGCCGGTTTCACTTTGATCGAGCTGCTGGTGGTGATTGCCATTATTGCCATTTTGGCGGCCATGTTATTGCCGGCTTTGAGCAAAGCCAAGGGACGGGCACAGGCAATTGCCTGTCTGAACAACGTAAAACAGATCGGACTTGGCTTCACTATGTATGCGGCTGACAACCGAGATTATTTTCCCTCGCCGCCGGATTGGTGGGTGCCGGGCCCGTATATAAATCGGCTGGGCCTGCCCTGTGGCGGGGAATGGCTGTTGCGAGATCAAAAGACGCCCAATACTCCGGCGCCTATGCTGGTGCCGTACCTCTCCAACAACAAAATCTGGGTTTGCCCCAAACGCCGGCGCGGATTGACCTATACTTCGGCTCCCGGCGAATGGGATCCGAGCATCACCGGTTATCTCTCGTATGGGTTCAACGATTGTCGCGTCTTTGGCGCAGTCGGTCCCGACGGCGCCATGCAAAACGCCAAACCTTTCAAATCATCTTCGGTTTCCAGGCCCACGGATGTGGTCGCTGTGACGGATAGCAGCGGGTCTGTGGATTCGGCGGGCGGAGCCGGTGGTTCTGCCTGGCTGGATACCGTCTGGTCCGGGAAATCCGGTCCTTCAGCACCTCCCACCGATCCTTACAACGGCCGTCTGCAAACCTGTTACGCCAAACATGACAACCGCGTCAACGTGCTTTACGTGGATACCCACGCGGCACCCATTTTACCCAGCGAACTCACGTGGGGGCAGTTTTATGGGGTCTTCACTCCGAACACTCCGCTTCCAACCTCCTACGGGAACAAAGTGATGAGCGACGCCTCCATCAGCAAACCGGAATATGATAGCCTCGAATGGTCCAAAGCCGCCGAGTAAGCCCATTGACAAACCAAGATGCACCGGGTACCCATCGAGTATCAAGGACGCAAGTATTTGGCCACCGCTTCCGTCCGAGACTGAACATGCAGCTTTTCGCAGATACGCCGTAAATAGGAGCGGATGGTTTCCACGCTGATGCCCAACTCGGCGGCGATTTGTTTGTAGGCCAGACCTTTCGCCAACAGGTTCAAAATCGTTTCTTCGCGCGGTGAGAGATGAGTCTCTGCCTGGCTGGTGGCTTTCGCCTGTTGAAAGGAAGCGACCACTTTGCGGGCGACGGAACCGGACATTGGCGCACCACCCTCGTGAACTTCCCGGATGGCCTCAAGTAATTTCGATGGGTTGCTGCGCTTCAACAGATACCCGCTCGCCCCCGCCGTCAGCGCTTTGAAAATCTTCTCGGTATCTTCATAAACCGTAAGCATTAAAATTTGTATCTCCGGTGCGGCAGCTTTCAATCGCCTCACGCACTCAATGCCGTCCATGCCGGCCATGTTGATATCCATGAGCACCACGTCGGGTTTTTCCGCCGGCAGGTGTTGAAGTGCCGCGGCCGCCGAATGATGGATGCTCAAGCACCGGAAGCCCGGGGAACCATTCACGAACGTGGCGATGGACTGGCAAAGCTCCTTCTCGTCGTCAACAAGGGAGATCGAAATCATAGTTTATCGCACTTTCCTGAAACTGGAGCGTACAAACCAAACATTCGGTTTGAAATGATAAAAGAAAAAAACGCGGATACAAGCTTGTGATGTGTCACCAGTTTATGCGACTGCCGGCTGCCTGGGAAAACTCTTATGCTGAAAATACTGGCAAGTGGGCAACAGCGCCGCGTGATTAAGCTTTGTCCCTTGCCAAAGCGGCTCCGTCCAACGGGAAGGGGAGCGTGTTAACACGGGACTTTAGTCCGGGCAGAAAGACTCCCTTTGGCGAGTCGCAGCGAAAAGAGCTACAAATGCAACCGACAGGTATCCCATGCAAATGAAATCAATTGCCTTGTTTCTGGCCGCACTGTTCGTGTTGTTTTTTGCGCCGGCCCTTCGCGCGGCAAACATCATTGCCACCGGCAGCGGCAACTGGTCGTCCACCGTGCCGGATGCGCCCTGGCCGAATGGTATGGTGCCGGGCTCCAACGATGCGGTTGATGTCGAATCGCCGTTCACCGTGGTGGTGGATACCAATGTGGCTATCCAATATATTTATGGCAGCGGCACCGTAAAAATGGGAACCAACACGACCTTGCTGGTGCTCGATACGGCGGGCGCCTACGGAACCGTGGGGCTTGGGACCCTGGACGCCAGCGCGCCAGGCAATACGGTTATTTATGCCGGAAATCCCTTCTGGGCGAAACATCAGAATTATTATAATCTCATGTTCAGTAACACGATTGTCACGAACCAGATTTCCTTTTGGAATGGGACGGTCAATTCGCAGGATCCGGCCGCCGCAATGACCATTGCCGGAAATATGACCGTAGTCGGAAAGATCAAAGTGCAGGAAGGCGATGATTTTACCATATTGGGAGATTTGTTTCTCGGCACCAACAGTGTATGGGACTGCTCGTCGTTTAATTTGACGGTTGCAGGCCATACTACGGTGGAAGGGCAGATGGAAGACCTGGATGGGGCAAACGGTGCGGACGTGTTCAACGATATGACGATCCAATCCAGTGGAATCTGGAATCTGCTGGATTCGACCAATTACTTCGTCTATGGCAATCTGACGAATTATGGCCGTTTAATCGGTATTGCCTATGCCAGCATCAATTTCAACGGCATCGGAGTCATTACCGGAAATCCAATCACGCTGCCCACTTTGACGTTTAATGGCACCAACATCATCGGCACGACGATTACTCTCTTCACCAATACTCCTTCACTTAACGGGACGTTGGTATTCGATATCGCCCGGACCAATCAAATGATTCTGATGTCCTATCCGCCAGCCAATATTCTGACGCTCGACTATGGCGGAGCATTGGTGGTTACCAATACAGGACCCGCTCCCATGTCAGGCAGTACTTATCAGCTTTTTAACGCTTCCTCTTTTGGGGGCGGCTTTAATTCCCTGACTTTGCCACCGCTTCCGCCGGGGCTCAGTTGGGCCGATAACTTGTATGCAGATGGATCCATATCAGTGACGGGCACGGTCATCCTTCCACCCGCGATTACCTCGCTTCAATATGATCCTATAACTCGACAGTTTACGCTTACCTGGACCTCAATGCCGGGAGCCTTGTATTCCATTCAGGAAACGTCGGGCTTGGAAGCCTTAAGCTGGACTACTTTGGCAAGCAATATTCCTTCGGGCGGAAACTCGACCACTTATACGGTGACGATGCCGGCCGGCACGGCGGGGTTTTTGCGGGTATATCAACAATGAGCGGTCCGGTTAACGGCTTCGGACAATCGGAATCCAGGTTTTACAATCTGAACCGGCGATTGACATCGCCTGTTTTACGCTTTTGAACCTCTCCACCATGCGAAGCGAAACAAAATATGGGGCGGCTTTGTTGTTGTTGTTGTGGGCCAACTTATGCGTGGCAGACGCCAATCCCAAACCTCTGATGGTTCATTACATGCCTTGGTTTGTGGCCAAGCCTTACAGTGATTCGTGGGGGTGGCATTGGACAATGAATCATTTCAACCCGGATCTGGTGAACCCAAACGGCGAACGACAGATTGCTTCCTGGTATTATCCTCAAATCGGTCCCTACGATTCTCTGGATCCGGCGGTGCTGGAATACCATGTGCTCCTGATGAAACTGGCGGGGATTGATGGGGTAATTGTGGATTGGTATGGCACCGACAACTTCCGTGATTACGCCGTCAACAACCAGCGAACTTTGGCGCTGTTCCGATATACACGCAAAGCCGGCTTAAAATTCGCGCTTTGTTACGAAGATGCGACGATTAAAAACGAAGTCAACGCCTCGCCCCCGTTTATCAGCGCGACTGACGCCATCGCTCACGCACAGCGGACCATGCTCTATGTGCAGACCAATTACTTCGACGACGGCAGTTACCTGCGTTGGAACCAAAAACCCGTATTGCTCAACTTCGGACCGCAGTATTTTGTGAACAGTACGGATTGGAGCTCTATTTTTTCAGTGCTCAATGCCAGCAACCATCCGGTGTTCTTTACAGAAGACGATCGCCTGGCCTCGGGCACCGGTGCGTTCGACTGGCCTCCGATGTGGATGAGCCGGACAAACAATGGCGTGTTGACCGATACCATGCTGCGAAGTTATCTGGCCAGTTTTGAACAAAAGGCACTGGGGGCATCTCCCTGGACAGCTTTTATCAGCAGTGCTTTTCCGCGGTTTCACGACATTTATCAACAGGCAGGCGTTGGGCCATCTTACGGTTACCTGGATGATCAAGGGGGAAATACGTTTCGTGAAACACTAATACGGGCGATGACCAACCGGTCGGCCCTGGTTCAAATTGTCACCTGGAATGATTTTGGCGAGGGGACAATGGTCGAACCCACAGTGGAATATGGCTACCGCGACTTGGGCCTGATTCAGGACCTTCGGCGTCAATATCTGGATCCGGATTTTCCGTATCACACAAACGACCTGACCCTGCCGCGCCGATTCTATCGGCTTCGCCGGGCATACAATGGCAATGCCATTGTTTCGTCGGAATTGGACCGGATTTTCCAATTGATTGTCGCGGGCAATTTGGCCGACGCTGATGTGCGTCTGACCGGCATCGAATCCAACGTGCCGGTCATTTACGGCCTTTCCCTTATCAAGGACGAACTGCAATTTCACGTGGGTGGGTACCTGTCGGGCAACGGAGTTCAAGTTGAGAGTTCCACCAACCTGCTGTCGTGGAATCGGCTCGACACACTGGCGGTGAGCACGAACCAACTTAGGGTTGACCTCCTCTTGCAGTCGGCGCGGACGCCGGTTTTTTTCCGCATTCGCAATCTCGGTCCGTGACATCGTTCACCAGGCGGGCTTGTCCGGCAATTTAATTTGTTTACCGGTCACGGCGGATTGTTTTGCGGCATCCAGAATTTCGGTCGCAACCAGATTGATTTTCAGAGAAGACGGCCCGGACGGTTGAATCTCGCCCCGCACCACGGCGGCAAAATAGGAGAGGTCATCCTTGTCCGGATCGGCGGTCGGTTGAACCGGCAGGTGCAATTTGCTTTCGTCGGTGCCGGTCTGGCGAACACGCAGCAGGTCTCTTTGTGGAACCCGCACGTAGCCTGCGCTGCCGTAGATTTCCATTTGTCTCTGGTCGAACGGTAAGTCCCAGGATGCTTGAATAATGCCCAAGGCGTTGGAGTAAGTGACGACGATCGTTCCTTGATCTTCCACGTCTGGATAAAGGTCTGGTTTAAGATGCTGGGTCACCGCAAAAACGGAAGCAGGCCGTTCGCCGTTCATCAACCAGGTGACGGCGTCGGCGCCATAGCAGCCGAAGTCCGTCAGCGCGCCGCCGCCGTTTAAGGACGGATTGGTGAGCCAATCCACAAACGCATCGGAACAACCGGTTTCCTTTGGGCCTTGATTTCCGGCGCTGTAGACAATCTTGCGGACCTCGCCGATCGCGTGCCGGTCATGGACAAGGGCGTAGGCGGTTTGACTGGCCGGATACCAGGTGGTCTCGTAATCCACAATAACCTGGATCCCTCCCTGCCGGGCTGCCTCTTCCATCGCCAGCGCGTCTTTCAGATTCACTGCCAGTGGTTTTTCCAGCATAACGTCCAGGTGATGGCCGGCGCATTGTTCCACGATGCGGCAATGGTCAAACGTGCTGGAGAACACCGCTGCCGCCTGCACATGGGTGCGGGCCAGCAGCTCATTCAAATGGGAACTGAAAAGGTTCGTATTCAGGTTGTACAACTGCGCGTATCTCGTCACGAGATTCCGGTTGGATTCCACGATGCCAACCAATTGGAAGTCGGGATGATTTCGGGCGCGCAAAATGAAGTCCCCGACGGCATCGTGGGCCAGGCCGATGATGGCCAGGCGGATGGGGGATTTTACCTCGCTGGCATCGGCGCAGCAAAGTGCCAGACTCAGGGAAAGTGCCAAGGCGAAGCTTTTCATAGTTTCACCAAAGTGTTCTCAATTGACGCCGTTTTTTCAATTCCCAATTCCCGCGTGGAATGGTTCCTGCGCAGGGTTCAACGGCTTGTCGCAAGAACCACGATTTTTTGCGGTCGAGGACCAGGTTCGAGCCAAAGCTTTTCCAGGTCAGAACCTGCTTCTCTTTCAGCAAGGCTGAATCAGCAATTTCTCTCGCGTTTTCCCGGTTAAAATTTTGAAATGGTTCAAGCCGGTCGGCCCGGCCGGGGATGAATCCAGAAGCCGTTGCGGGCGGGCGTTGATTTTCAATGGCCGCCTGTTTTTCTGCCTTCGGTTCGTGAGAACATTTTGTCCGCCCCATCGGCCCGGAGCGTAAACTCGATTTAAGTTGTTTCGGCGGGAGTTTTGCGGCTTACTGCCGGTGTGGTCCGGTCGCAATGGGACTTTGGCGAGTTGTTTCCGCCGGAAACAGGGCGGAAGATTCTCTCCGTTTCCGAGCTGACGGCCCACGTGCGGCAACTGCTCGAACGGCATCTCGGCACGGTTTGGGTCAGCGGCGAAATCACCAATTTGCGCACGCAATCCTCCGGCCACATTTATTTCACGCTGAAAGACCCGGGGGCGCAATTGAACTGTGTGCTCTTTCGCAGCGAGCCGGTTATGAACCGCAGTCTCTTGGCGGACGGGCGGAAGGTGTTGGTGCAGGGTGAGGTGACCGTTTATGAAGCGCGTGGTCAATATCAGCTCATCGTTCACGCGGTGGAATTGCAGGGTGTGGGGGTGCTGCAAATCCGATTCGAACAACTCAAGCAAAGGCTGGCGGCCGAGGGACTGTTTGCGCCGGAGCGGAAACGGCCGCTGCCGGAATTTCCGCAGCGCATCGGTTTGGTAACCTCGCCGACAGGCGCGGCGATTCGCGACGTGCTGCATGTGATTCGGCGGCGGAATCCGTCGCTGGAAATTGTATTTGTTCCGTGCCGTGTGCAGGGGGAAGGCGCGGCCGGGGAGATTGCGGCCGCCATCCGGTTGTTGAATGAGTATCAGGCCACGCCGCGTTTTTCGGGCGCGACGCTGGATTTAATCCTGGTGACTCGCGGCGGCGGTTCTCTGGAGGATTTGTGGGCGTTCAACGAAGAGGTGGTTGCGCGGGCGATTTTTGAATCGGCTGTTCCGGTTGTCTCCGCCGTGGGACATGAAATTGATTTTACCATCGCGGATTTTGTTGCGGATGTGCGCGCCGCCACGCCCAGCGCCGCCGCGGAAATCATCACCGAAGGCGTCTTTGCCAGTCGCGACCGGGTGAGAGAGGCACCCCGGCGGCTGCAACAGATAGTCCGGCGACGATGGCGGGAGGAGATGGAAGCGTGCGCTTCACTGGCGGCGCGACTGGCGCGGTTGCATCCGCGCCGGCGGATGAACGAAATGCTGCAACGACTGGACGATTTGCAATCCGGGTTGCAACGCGGCGGCCGGCGCGGCGTGCGTGAACGGCTCGCGGCGTATGATCATTGGGCGCTGCGGCTCGGGCAGATTCGGCCGCGGCAGTTGCTGGAGCGGCGGGCTGAAATGTTTGAGACCGCGCAACGGCGGGTAAGGGAGCTGACGCAAAACCGGTTCAAGGAATGGCGGACTCGCCTGACCGCGGCGGAAGCGCGCCGGCGGTTGCTCGGCCCGGAACAGGTGTTGGCGCGCGGTTATTCAATCACCATGGACGCAGCGAGCGGGGCGGTCCTGCGCGATGCGGCTCAAATCCAGCCCGGCCAGAAACTGAAAACCCGGCTGGCCTGCGGCGAAATTTTCAGCGAAGCCAGACCGGCCGACCTTTGAGGCATCCGTTCCTCTGTGGAAAAAGCCCACGGCGGCGCGCAGCGCCGCCCTGTGGAAGCAGGCGATCGCGCTATCAGAATGGAGTGTCCTGTCCGGCCAGAACGTAATGTTGTTTTGCCGAAGACGGCGCGGATGGGAGCGGGGGTTTTACGGGCTGGACGGGGAAGGAGGGTTGTTTTATCCTTTCGCATCGTGGCTCATTCATCGAAAAGCGCGGGACAAAATGCTCCGGCCAAGACACTGTCCTTCGAGGACGCTTTGAAAAGGCTCGAAGACATTGTCGAGGCGATGGAGTCGGGCGATTTGTCGTTGGAAGCGCTGCTGGCCAAGTATGAGGAAGGTGCCCAACTGGCAAAAATTTGCCGGGAAAAGCTGGCGGAGGCGGAAGTGAAGATTCAGCAACTGGAGAAGACTGCCGCCGGCGAAATCAAACTCAAACCCGTGAATCTGGTGGAAGAGCAAAATGAATGACGGCCTGGCGGGCATTGAAAGGCCGGGGCTTGTGTCTCGATGCGCCCGGTGAGAATGAATTTAGCCTTGGATTATGAGCACCTACCTGGACATGGTTAATGGACCGGAGCACGTCAAAAAATTGACGCTCCCGCAATTGCAGGAACTGGCGCGGGAAATCCGCCAGGAATTGATCACCGGTCTGGCCAAGGCCGGCGGCCACCTGGGGCCGAACCTGGGGGTGGTGGAATTGACCATCGCCTTGCACCGCGTTTTCCAAACGCCCAGGGACAAGTTTGTGTGGGACGTGAGCCATCAATGTTACGTCCACAAAATCCTCACCGACCGCAAGGATCGCTTCCGCACTATTCGGCAGACCGGCGGGTTGAACGGGTTTGCATTGCGCACGGAGAGTCCGCACGATTGCTACGGCGCCGGCCATGCCGGCACGGCGTTGAGCGCCGCGCTGGGCATGGCGGCGGCCCGCGACAAACGCGGCAGCGACGAGCACATCGTCTGCATTTTTGGCGATGCCGCGTTGACCAACGGCATTTCCTACGAGGCCCTCAACAACATCGCCCACACCACCAAACGCTTTATCGGCATTCTCAATGACAATGAATGGAGCATCGCCAAAAACGTCGGCGCCATTGCCGCCTACCTGAACAAACTCATCACCAATCCGCATTACAACAAGCTGGCGAAGGAATTTGAAAATTTTGTGCGTCGTCTGCCCAAAGGCGAACTGGCGCTTAAACTGGCCCACCGCGCCGAGGAAGGTTTCAAGGGCGCCCTGGCCGGCGTGGGGCTGCGACCGGTGGACAAGCCGGAAAATGGCGACGGCCGCGGCGGTTACGGCAGCCCGATCCTCTTTGAGGAAATGGGCTTGCGGTATCTGGGACCGATTGACGGACACGACCTGCCACTGCTCATCAGCACGCTGGAGTTTGCCAAGGCGTGCGACCATCCCATTGTCATTCACATCCTCACGCAAAAAGGCAAAGGCTTTGAAGCGGCCCTCAAGCACCCGGAAAAATTCCACGGCCTGGGCCCCTACGACGTGAAAACCGGCGAAACGCCGGCCGCCAAACCCGGTACGCCGCCGATGTATCAGGACGTCATGGGTCAGACGCTCGTGAAATTGTGCCGATGCGACAACCGGCTGGTGGGGATTACCGCCGCCATGCCCAGCGGCACGGGATTGAAACATTTGGAGAAGGCGCTCCCCGATCGTTATTACGACGTGGGCATCGCCGAGGAACACGCCGTGATTTTTGCCGCCGGCATGGCTACCATGGGCTTCCGCCCCGTCTGCGCCATTTACTCCACCTTTTTACAGCGCGCCTACGACTGCATTCATCACGACGTCTGCCTGCAGGATTTACCGGTCATCTTCTGCATGGACCGCGCCGGCCTTTCGGCCAACGACGGCCCCACGCACCACGGCCTGTTCGACATCGCCTATTTGCGCTGTCTGCCGAACGTGATTGCCATGGCGCCGGCCAACGAGGATGAACTGGCCGACATGATGTTTACCGCCACGCAGTTGTCTCATCCGACGTTCATCCGTTACCCGCGCGGCGCCGCCGAAGGCGTGCCGCTCAAGGAGGAACCGCAGTTGCTGGAAATCGGCAAGGCGCAGGTCGTTCAACATTTCGCCAACAACGGCGGGAAAAAGGTCGCGCTCTTCGGCCTGGGCCCGCTGAACACGATGGCGCGCCGCGCGGCCGCTCAACTGGCCGCCGAAGGCTTTGATTGCGCCGTGATCAATCCCCGCTTTACCAAACCGCTGGACGCCGGCACGCACGAATTTTTCGGTCGTGCCGCTGACCTGATGGTGACGCTCGAAGATCATGTGCTGATGGGCGGTTACGGCTCGGCGGTGCTGGAATTGTTCAGCGACCGGCACATCGCCACGCCCGTGGTGCGCATCGGCTGGCCGGATCAGTTTATCGAACATGCCTCGACGGTGGACGAGTTGCGCCGGAAATACGGTTTGACGGTCGAAGATACCGTGGCCAAAGTCAAAGCGCATTTTGGCGAGACGGCGTCTGCGGCGACGGCGGCGAAGTGGAGAGACGTGGCGTAAATCCGGTGCCTTCGGAGTCCGCCGACACCACCGCACCGTCGGGCCGGCGGACCGTTTCTGTTCTTGATTTCGGGCACGGTTCTTCGTTTCCTTTTTGCGCGGCGCGGAGGACATGCGTCGCCATCATTCATTCAATTTGAGCATGGCTTACAAAAATGTGACGCCGCCCGCGGGCGGAAAAATTTCAATCACCAACGGTAAACTTCGCGTGCCGGATCAACCGGTCATCCCATTCATTCGCGGCGACGGCACCGGCCCGGACATTTGGGCGGCAAGCGTGCGGGTGTTCGACGCGGCCGTCCAAAAGGCCTACGGCGGCAAAAGGAAAATCGCGTGGTTCGAAGTCTTTGCCGGCGAAACCGCCAAGAACAAATTCGACAACTGGCTGCCCGATGACACGGTGGAGGCGTTCCAGGAATATTTGGTCGGCATCAAAGGCCCGCTCACCACGCCGGTGGGCGGCGGCATCCGCTCGCTCAACGTCGCCCTGCGGCAATTGCTCGATTTGTATGTCTGCCTGCGCCCGGTGCAGTATTTCACCGGCGTGCCGTCGCCCGTGAAGCATCCCGAAAAGGTGAACATGGTCATCTTCCGCGAAAACACGGAGGATATTTACGCGGGCATTGACTTCGAGGCCGGCAAGGAACAGGCGCTTCAGACGCTTGAATTTCTCAAGACCCATTTCCCCAGGGAATTTAAAAAAATCCGCTTTGGGGAAACGCCCGAACTGGTCGGCGTCGGCCTCAAGCCCGTCTCCAAGCCCGGCACGCAACGCCTCGTCCGGGCCGCCATTCAATACGCCATCACCAACAAACGCAAAAGCGTCACCCTCGTTCATAAAGGCAACATCATGAAATACACCGAGGGCGCCTTTCGCGACTGGGGTTACGAACTGGCCCGGAAGGAATTTGGCGCCGTGGAACTGGACGGCGGCCCGTGGTGCAAAATTCCCGAAGGCCAACCCGGCGCCGGCCTCGTCATCAAAGACGCCATCGCCGACATCACTCTTCAACAAGTGCTCACCCGACCGGAAGATTTCGACGTGATTGCCACGTTGAATTTGAACGGCGATTATTTGAGCGACGCCCTGGCGGCGCAGGTGGGCGGCATTGGCATCGCCCCCGGCGGCAACATCAATTACCTTTCCGGCCACGCGATTTTCGAGGCCACCCATGGCACCGCGCCCAAATACGCCAACAAAGACGTGGTCAATCCCGGCTCCGTCGTGCTCTCCGGGGAAATGATGCTGCGCTATCTGGGCTGGGTGGAAGCCGCCGATTTGATTTTGAAAGGGTTGAACGGCGCCATCGCCAGCAAACGCGTCACCTACGATTTTGCGCGGCTGATGGACGGCGCGACGCAAATCAAGTGCAGCGAATTCGGCGACAACATCATCGCGCACATGTAACGTTGTGCCGCCAAATCGGGTGACACGGCGGAAAAGCCCGCGTGGCGGAGCGTGGCGCCGACCGCCTTGTCAACGGCCGGCCGCCGTCATGACTTCTCTTCACTCTCACGGCCCAGATATTTCCGTGTGGCGGTGTCTACGCGGATTTTTTCGCCGGCGGCGATGAACAGGGGCACCATGATTTCCAGTCCGGTCTCCAGCCGGGCCGGTTTCCACGTGGCATCGGAGCCGCCGCGGATGGGCGGCGCGGTCTCCACCACCTTCAGCGTGACGGACGGCGGCAGGAGAATGTCCACCAGCCGGCCATCCAGCAGCAAGGCGCGGTATTCCTCGTTTTCGCGCAGGAACCCGCGCCGCTGGCCAATCTGATCGCCCGTGAGGCGGGCCTCTTCGAAGGTTTCGACATCCGAGAAAACGAAGTCTTCACCGTCCTGGTAACTGAACTGCACGCGGCGGTGCTGGACGTCGGCCACCGGCACCCGTTCGCCTTCGCTGAAGGTGCGGTCGGTGAAACGTCCGCTTTTGAGATGGCGGAGACGGACGTGCAGTTTATGTTTGGTTTGCGCGGTGCCGGCCAGATGAAATTCCTCCACCACGTGGGGCGCGCCGTCAATCAGCAGCACCAGACCCCGCTTGAATTCCGATGGCAAAATGGTCTGCATCGCACGCCTCCTGCCGGCCCGGCCGAGCGCTCAAAGTTGCATGCGAACCGCTTTGGTTTTGTTAACGCGCTTTCGGCGGCGCGTCAATCCCGCAGCGGCGGATTCGCCTCGAGTTTGCTGACAAAGCTGGCGACGGTTGCTACCCTGCGCCGACCAATTTGAAACCGTCGGCTCGACGACTGGGCCGAAGCGGTTCGTCCGTTGTCTTTGGGAGTATCTGCGACACGTCGTCGCTTTCAAGGTACGGGCACGTCCGCGCACTGCAAATTTCGGCTCGCCGGCCATCGGTAAAATCGTCAAATGAGTTGGATGGGCGCCACTCTGGTGTCAGCATTGTTCCTGGGCATGTATGATCTTTGCATCAAACATGCCATTCGGGACAACGCCGTATTGCCGGTGCTGTTCTTCAGCACGGTTACGGGCGCAACCGTGTGGAGCGCGTTGTTGCTCTTGCAAGTGGCGCATCCGGGGCTGCTGCCGGCGGCGCTCGTTGCCGACCACTTGACGGCGGGACAGCACCTGCAACTGTTGTTGAAGTCGGCCATTGTCGCGTCGTCGTGGCTTTTCACGTATTTTAGCCTGAAACACCTGCCGCTGTCGCTCGCGTTGCCCGTCCGCGCAACCTCGCCACTAGGGACGCTGGCGGGCGCGCTGCTGATTCTAGGCGAACGCCCCAATGGTCTGGAATTGCTTGGCGTGGCGATGACGCTGGCGTCGTTTGTCGGGTTGTCGTTTGCGGGGCGGCAGGAGGGCTTTTATTTCCATCGGGACAAATGGATCGGGTTTTTGATCGGCGGCACGGTGCCGGGCGGGACGAGTTCGCTCTACGACAAATACCTGCTGGGCCGCGCGCATCTCACGGTGCCGACGGTGCAGGCGTGGTTTTCCATCTATCTGGCGCTGCTGTTCACGCCATTCATCATCGGATGGAAGTTGCGCTGGTGGGAGCGCAACGAATTTCGTTGGCGTTGGAGCAGTCCGGCCATCGCGTTGTCGCTGCTGGCGGCGGATTACATCTATTTTGGCGCGTTGCGTCAGCCCGGCGCTTTGGTGTCCGTGGTCATGAGTTCGCGGCGTGGTAACACGCTGGTGACGTTTGCGGTGGGGTGCTGCTGTTTCGCGAGCGGAGCCATTGGCGGAAACTCCTTGCAGTGGGCGGCATTCTTGCCGGCATTGTGTTCACCGTGATGGGATAAGAATTTCCCAAAAAGTTTGCGCCTTGAAAGCCCGAACGAGGGCGGAGGGTCGAGCACCGCCTCGGCGCATTGGGAGAACAGTTCTGTAACTGGCGGAGGCAGTGCCCGGCGCTCCGGTTCGTTAAAAGGACGATTACTGCTTCGACTTGTCTTGCAGTTGTTCCACCTGCTTCGCTAACTCGTTGTATTTCTCGACGATGTTATTCCGGTCCTTCACTTCGTCGTTGTATTTTTGAATCAAGTCATCACGCTGGGCGACGAGGTTGGTTATGGCGGCGTTCTGCTTGGCAATACCGGCGTAGGCTTCCTTCAGTTTTGCCTGTAGGGCGTCCACAGCGGCCTTGTATGCCGCGATTTCATTCGTAAGATTTTCATTGGCGAATCGCAATTGCGTGATTTGGGCCTTTTGCGAGATGATAAGCTGCTTGTTCGTCTCGGCGGCGGCTTTCATTTCAGAGAGGCTCGCGTCCATCTGGTCCACTTGATGATTCAGCGTGGCGATGAAGTTGGTATCATTCTGGATGGCGGCATCGCGGTCATAGACCATCCGGTTGAGGCTCTGGATAGTCACGCGCTGGACGGTTTGCTCATACCACTGCCACGCGCACAGGCCGCAGAGGCAGAGGGCAAGGACGATGAACAGGTTGACTTGGAAGTTTTTCATGGGGTCGAATGGTCGGGGGCGGCGTTGACGGCGATGGCGACGCGCTGAATGCCGGCGCTTTTCACCAAATTGAGCACAAACACCACCGAGCCGTGCGTTGCGTCCTGTGCGCCGGTGATATAAACCAGCAGGTTGGTGTTCAGGCTGTAATGGTTCGTGAGTATCGTGAACAATTCGGGGAAAGCGATAGGTTTGCCGTCCGCTGAAACCTGGCCATCCGGATGCACCATCAGGCTCACGATGTCGGGCTTTTTCGAGGGCGTGGCGAGCGTGGCGGTGGGCAGATTGGAATTGAGCGTGCGGACAATCTGCATCTGCAACGTCACCATCATGAACGATGCGAGCAGGAAAAACATGATGTCAATCAGCGGGATGATTTCCAGTCGTGACTTCTTCTCCGGGATGGGTGTGCGAACTTTCATGGGGTCGAGGGACCGGAATTGCCGTCGGTCATGAACGCGACTTTTTGAATGCCGACGGAACGGACGACCTGATAGACCTTCACCATATCGCCGTGCAGCGTATCGCGGTCGCCGCTGATATAAACCGGTACATCGGGGTTGGCGCGAAAGCGCTTGCTCAAGACCGCCGCGAGGCCAGCCAGCGTAATCCGCTTTTTCTCCAGCCACACGGCGCCGGATTTGTCCACGGCAATGTTGATCATGTTCGGCCGGTAATCCTGTTTGGACTGCGAGGCGGACGGCAGGTTGACCTTGATGTTTTCGGTCTTTTCCATTTCCAAGGCGACCATCATGAACGACGCGAGCAGGAAAAACATGATGTCAATCAGCGGAATGATGACGATCCGCGAGCGGCGTTTTGGAATGGGTGACGGAATTTTCATTGGCGGCGATTTTCAGTGACTCGTGGCTTGTCCCGGCGCTTCCGGTTTGTGTAAATGAACGGTGTCGCCGGTCTTGGCACCACCGCCGACCATGACTTCAACGTTTGTTGCCGCCGTTTCCAGATCGAATTGCAATTGCGCCACTTTGGCAGAAAAATAATTGAACGGCACCAATGAGAAGATGGCGATGCCGAGTCCGCACGCCGTGGCAATCAGCGCCTCACCAATGCCGCCAGTCACGCCTACGACAGAAATTTCCGCGCTGCCGATGTTGAGGAACGCGCGTATCAGGCCGGTGACGGTCCCGAGCAAGCCCAGCAGCGGCGCGAGCGTAACGAGCGTGTCCATGACAGTCAGAAAACGCCCGGCGCGTTTCAACTCGATGCCTGCCGCCAGTTGTAGCGCGCCGAGCAGCGAGCCGTGCGCGTGGCCGAGATGGTCAAGACCATGACGAATCGTCCGAACGACAGGATCGTCGGAGCCGATGGCGATTTGTCTGGCAGCCGGCACGTCGGAATTTTCCAGCGCCGCCAGCAGTTGCTGCAGCTTTTGGGGGTCGCGCTTGCGGCCTTCGCGCCACCACCAAAAGGCGCGTTCGCCGACAACGGCGACGGCAACGATGGCGCACAGGAGAATCGGCCACATGACCGGGCCGCCTTTGAGGAAGAATTGGAGAACGATGTTTGCGAGCATATTATTGGTTGGTTTTAGTTCAGTTGCAGTTTGTAAGTGATGCTGG
>DASRCU010000135.1:0-3767 GCA_035652955.1 Verrucomicrobiia bacterium
CCCGTCATTGCCTTGCCCAAATTCCCGTGCGGTATGAACAGTCTCTTTTGCCTGACGACGTGCCTGTTTTTGTCGGGGTTCCGTGCTGGCGCCAATGGTGATGCGTTTAAAGCAACGTCATCGCGACATTTCATCAACAAGTTTATTGTTCCGGCAAAAACTCTCAAACGAGGTGAAGATTAACAGTTGCCAGTCCCGAATTGAAATGAGAAATTGCACGATGAGGCACTGTAGTTTTGATTTGGATAGCTTTACCCCAATTTTTTTCCCATGCCGACGCCTTTTCCGGTGGGTGGTTGCCACGGTTTTAATGGGATTCAATTTTGTTGGGGCGCTGGACGCTCAAGACCACACTATCGTTTTCAGCAGCGGCGATTCAGGTGTCAGCGTCGCCATCACCAATTGGGGCCTGGATACTTGCTGGCCGAGTTTTGACAACATGCAGCGCGGATTGATTTACATGGGAACCAACAATGTGACGATAGTTCGTGTCGGGTTTTTTGTGGACGCGCCGCTGACGAACAATGATGTGACGCCGGCGGACAAGTCCAATATGCAAACGGACATTAACCTGGCCAGGATGGCGACGGCTGCAACAAAATGGGACCTAAACCTGGACAGCAGCATTGATCCGTGGTATCAGAGCGGCGCCAACACGGTGTATCCGGATCGCTGGGCGGCAGCAATGGAAGCCTGCCAGAAATATTACAACCGGCATTTCTGGGCGGCAGAGGGTTTTAACGAGCCGGACTACTCTCCGAACGGGGAGGGGTCACCACAAAATCTTTATGACATTTTCGGTTACCTGCAGTCTTCAAGCAATTTTAACGGCACCGCCATGGAAGGCGGAAGCACGTTGAACGATGATGTGGCGCTGTCCTGGTTTAATGCCATTGCCGCTCGTGCCTCGATCGGATCAATCCATTGTTTGGCGGGTAGCGCCGCCAATTACGTGAATTTCATCCAGTCGGTGGCGTCCAGTAATGCGATGCCTTTTAATCCTGAGCTTCACAATGTCGTGGAAGCCATCATTGGCGCAAATTATGGGTTGAAAGGCGGAATCTGGTGGGGAACCGCCGAACGGGCGCGCGGAGACTTTGTTAGAGCCTGTCAGGGAAAGCGGCTCGGTTATGCGGATGATTTGAACAACTGGACGGCGGCGGCGGTCTATCGCGGACCCAACGGCGCGGTGCAGGCGTTCCTGGGCGGTTCGGAACGGATGGCGACGACGACCACATACCGGTTTTTCTCGCGCGACCGCGACGTGTTTTACGACGGTTACGGCCCGCAGCGGGCTTATACCGTGACGGTTCCCGGTGGCAACGGCTATTGGGTCAATCAACCTGACATGGAGAAAGTGGTTGACATCACATGGGGAGCGGATGTTCAACCGCCAATCAATGGCCGATACCTCATAGTCAATCGGAACAGTCATCTGGTTTTGACAGTTCCGGGCGGGAGCACGGCCAATGGCGTCCAACTCATTCAAAGCACTTACGTCGGCGCATTGTATCAACAATGGGACGTCAATTCACTGCCCAGCACTTTTGGCGGAGATTGCAGTTATTTCACCATCAAAGCGGCCCACGATGGGGTCACCATGGACCTGAATGCGTTTTCCTATGCGAATGGAGATCCTATCCAACAATGGAACGGCGGAACGAATCTGGTCGAGCAATGGTATTTTCAATACGCCGGCAACGGTTATTTCAAAATTCGCAGCCGCTGGAGTGATAAAGTCATTGGTGTCTCTGGCGGGTCCACCAGCACTGGCGCGCCGATTGTGCAATGGGACGACAATGGCTCTCCCGAGGAACAATGGCGATTGATTCCCGCGACGGTCTCGACCTATGACTTTGTCGCGCCCGCCGCACCGACCAGCGTCATGGCCACCGCCAACGCGGCCTCGGTGAAACTGAATTGGAACAACAACACCGAACCCGACCTCGCGAGCTATACGGTCTTGCGCGCTACCAATTCGGGCGGGCCTTATGATATTGTGGCGCGCGGGCTGACCAACAATACGTTCACCGACCCTTCGGCGAATCAGCCGGAAAATTATTATTACGTTGTCAGGGCGGTGGACCGCTCGTTGAATGTTTCTGACAACTCCGCGCAGGTCAGCGCGCGACCCACGCTGATCCCCGCCCGGATCGCCCATTACAGTTTTGAAAGCAACGGCCTTGACAGTTCGGGTAACGGCAATAACTGTGAGTTGGTCGGTTCGCCTGCGTTCGCAGCAGGCAAATACGGTCTGGCGCTTTCGCTCAATGGTTCAGGACAATATGCCATGGTGCCTGCAGGCATCATGGCCGGCGTCACCAACTTCACGATTGCGGCCTGGGTTTATTGGAATGGCGGCAACGCCTGGCAGCGCATCTTTGATTTTGGCAATGACACGACTCAATACCTGTTTCTGACGCCTCTTTCCGGCAGTGGCACGTTGCGTTTTGCCATCAGCACGAACAGTTATTTCGCCGAACAAATCCTTGAAACATCGCCTCTGCCCGTGGGACAATGGGAACACGTTGCCGTGACTCGTAACGGCAATATTGCGAAACTTTACACGAACGGCATGCTGGCTGCGTCCGGAACCGTCACGATTTCGCCCGCCAGTTTCAACCCCGTTTTGAACAATTTGGGCATGAGCCAATATCCCGCCGATCCGTTTTTCAACGGGCGGCTGGATGAGGTGTTCATTTTCAACTATGCGTTGAGCGACATGGAAATTGCACGCCTGGCGGCGAATCAGCCGCCGCCTCCGACAACGCCCACGGCTGTTTCCGTTGCCCTGTCGGGGAAGACTCTGACGCTTTCCTGGCCGTCCAATTACGTCGGTTCGCGGCTGCTGATGCAGACCAACCATTTTGCAAACGGACTGAGCTTAAACACCAATGATTGGGGCGCGATTCCGAATTCGCAGCTAACGAATCAGGTGGTGCTGCCGATTGATCCGGCATGGCCTCTTGAATTTTACCGTCTCGTTTATCCGTGAACCTTCAAACGTCATGAAAACCCTCGTCTTTGCTATTCTGGCCTTGATCATTTCCCTGCCTGTCGCCGCCTGCGCACAGACCGGCGGCACCGCCACCGTGGCCATCCAGGCGGACCACCCCGGCGCGGTCGTGAGTTCCAACCTGTTCGGCATTTTCTTTGAGGAAATCAATTACGCCGGCGACGGCGGACTTTACGCGGAAATGGTCCGCAATCGCTCTTTTTACGACGCGAACAATCCACTGTTTTGGACGCTGGTGACCACCGGCACGGCAACGGGCGAGATGAACGTGGACCCGACGATGCCGCTAAATACGAACATTCCGAATTCACTGAAACTCACGATGTCGTCCGGCAGCGGCAGTGTCGGCGCCGGCAATGCCGGTTACTGGGGCATGTCGTTGCAGGCCGGCGCAACATATGATCTGAGTTTTTACGTGCGGGCGACAAATAATTTTTCCGGAGTAATCAGCGCGCGACTGGAGAGTGCCGATGGCAGCAAGGTCTATTCGCAGGCGGGCTTTGTCGGTGTGAACGCGGTCTGGCGCCGATTTTCCGCCGCTCTGGTTCCCAGCGACACCGATACCAATGCGCGTCTGGTCATCAGCATCTCCCAACCGGGCACGATCTGGCTGGGCATGGTTTCGCTGTTTCCACGGGCGACGTTCAACAGCAGAACCAACGGCCTGCGCGCCGATCTGGCCAACCTGCTTGCCGCGTTGCATCCGTCGTTCATGCGTTATCCCGGCGGTAATTTCATCGAAAGTTTCAAT
>DASRCU010000136.1:0-13160 GCA_035652955.1 Verrucomicrobiia bacterium
GGCCTCGTTTGATCCGCCGACGGCGCGCGTGGGCGAGAAAATTTTTTATCGCGTCACCGTCAGCGCACCTACCCCGTCCATTCGCTGGCCGGAACGCATTCCCGCGCCGGCGGAATTGAAATTCGGGGCGGCGGTGCGCGGCCAGATCATGGCATTGCAGGCCGGCCAGTTTCAGCCGCTCACAGTGTTTCTCTATGAATTGCGGGCGACGGCGGCGGGGCGTTTTACCGTTTCCAATTTTGCCGTGGAGGTTTACGGCCGGCCGGTGGAAATCCCGGCGGCGAGTGTCGAAGTGGTGGCGGCCGCTCTTCCGGCGCCGCTGCCGCGGCAGTTGGCCCTGGAGGTCTGGCCCACGAACTTGTATGTCGGCCAGCCGTTCCGCGTGCGCGTGCTGCTGCCGGCGGGAGCGGCTGATCAAGTCGAGGCGCTGCGCGAAGTGCAACTGGACGGCGATGGTTTCCTGACGGACAAGACGACGGCGCGGCAAGCCGTGGAGGTCGTCAATCGCAACGGCACCTCCCGCCCGGCGTTCGTGTATGAAACCGTCGCCACGCCGATTGCCAGCGGGGCGTTGACGCTGCGCGCCCAGGGGTTTGCCGCCGGACGCGAGTTTAGTGGACCGATTGTCATCAGCGGCCGGGTGGTCATTCCCGGCGGGCCGCCGCAATATGACTTCCTTGTTTCCGATCCGGTGGAAATTCACGTCCGTCCGTTGCCGGCGGAAAACGAGTTGCCCGGCTTCACCGGCGCGATGGGCAAATTCACCGCCGGCCCGCCGCAATTGTCCACCAACCGCCTGCGCGTGGGTCAGCCGGTGCAATTGAAAATGGCCTTTCGCGGCGAAGGCGATTTAGCGCGCTTCGTGCCGCCGGCCCCGCCGCAGGCGCGCGACTGGCAGGTGATCCCCGACGACCCGCCGGACAACGGCTTCACGCTGATTCCGCTGACGGATGATGTCCGCGCGACGCCGCCGATACCGTTCAGCGCCTTCGATCCAGCGACAGGAAAATTTTACGACCTCTCCATCCCGCCGCTGCCCGTCACTGTCACCGGCAAAAGCCTGCCGAGGGAACTTTTGGCCTGGAACGAAACCGGCGAAAAGGCCGTGACGCTGAAGTTGAGCGATCCGGCGCCGGCCCCGGGAAAAACGGCCAGTCTGCAGCCGCCGCTCCGGCGCGGCTGGCTGGTCGGCGCGCAACTGGCCCCGCTGCTGGGGCTGTTGGCGCTGTGGCAATGGGATCGCCGCCGCCGCTTTCTGGAGGTCCATCCGGAAATCGTCCGTCGTCGCCAGGCGCGTCGCGCCTTGCGGCGGGAAAAACGCCGCTTGGAAAAAGCCGTTGCCGCCGGTGACGCCGCGGCGTTCGTTCGCCACGCGGCGGATGCCCTGCGCATTGCCTGCGCACCGCATTTTCCGGCCCATCCGCGCGCGCTGGTCTGCGCCGATGTGCTGGCGCAATTGAATGGCGTTGCACTGGACGGTCATGCCGCCGAAACCGTGCGAAAAATTTTCGCCGCGGCGGACGCCCAATTTGCCGCCGCACCGCCGGCGCAGGAGGATTGGCTCGCGTGGCAATCCGGCGTGGCCGCGGCGCTGCAAAAATTGGAGGCAAAATTGTGAAACCGCGCCTGCGTTTTTTGCACCATCCGGAACGCCGCCGGGCTGCCGTGGCGGGGTGGCTTTTGCCGGCGGTCCTGTTCCTGGCCGCCGGAATCGGTCGCGCGGCGAACGTCAATGACTTTTTTGCCCAGGGCCTCGCCGACTACCGCGCCGGGCTGTTTCCCGAAGCGGCGGCGGCGTTTGAAAAGGCTTTGCAGCAGCAACCATCGGTCGGCGCGCTGGACAATCTGGGTCTGGCCGAATGGCAGCGCGGGCACGCCGGCGCGGCGATTCTGGCCTGGGAACGCGCGCAATGGGTGGACCCGTTTGACGCGCGCTCCAGGGCGAATCTCCAATTTGCGCGGCAGGCATTGCAGTTGGACCCGCCGGCCTTGAAGTGGTTCGAGGCGGTCTCCACCCGGCTGTCGGCGGCGGCCTGGCTTTGGCTGACGGGCGTCAGCCTGTGGGTGATGGCCGGCGCGCTGATTTTGCCGGGCGTGTTTCGTCGGCGCCTCGCCGGCTGGCCGCAGATTCTGGCAACGCTCGCTTTTTGTGTTTTTTTGTTTGGCCTTACGGCCAATCTGGGCGTGGTCAGCCGCGGGCACCTCGGTTTGGTGATCAAAACAGACGCGCCCCTGCGGTTGACTCCCACGCGCGACAGCGAGGTGATCGCCACCCTCAACGAAGGCGAGCCGGCGCGCCAGTTGCGGACGCGCGGAAATTATTATCTCATCCGCACCCTGTTCGGGACCGGCTGGATTGAACGCGGCCAGTTCGGATTGATTTGCCCGGAAAAATAATTTACCGGCTCCCCTGGCGGAGATTTCGCGGGCTCATCCGGAAAACGGGGATGCACAAATTTCCGACGATATTGCCCAAATTAAAAGATGTTCAAGGTGGTGGCCCGGGCGGGATTTGCGTAATTTGCCAGCGTGAAACCAGCCACCGCCACGTTCATTGCCTTGTTTCTGGCCGCCCTGGGCGCGCCGGCGCAAACCAATCTCTACGTCGCAGCCGACGGCAGCGCGCCGTTCCGTTCCGTGCAGGCTGCCATCATGGCCGTGCCCTCCGGTTACAGCAACAGGCCAGTTGTCATTCACATCGCGCCCGGCACTTACAAGGAATTGATTTACCTCCAGCGCGAAAAAAGTTTCTTCAAGCTGGTGGGCGAAAATCCGGCGAACACCATTTTGACTTTTGATCTTTACGCCGGCCTGACCAACGCCGCCGGTCGCCCCATCGGCACGTTCCAAACGCCTTCCACGACGATTGACGCCGACGATTTCACGGCGGAAAACCTCACCTTTGAAAATTCCGCCGGCCCCGTCGGCCAGGCGCTGGCCATCCGCGTGGATGGCGACCGCGCCGTCTTCCGTAACTGCCGGTTCCTGGGCTGGCAGGACACGATGCTCCTGAACCGCGGGCGGCAGTATTTTGAAAATTGTTACCTCGCCGGGCATGTGGACTTCATTTTCGGCGCGGCGACGGCGTGGTTCGAGAAATGTCACATTCACTGCCTGCGCAACGGCTACATCACCGCCGCCTCGACACCGCCCGACCAGCCGTTCGGTTTTGTCTTTTCGCATTGCAAAATTGACGGCGAGCCGGGCGTCAAGACGTATCTGGGCCGGCCGTGGCGGCTCTACGCCAGCGTGACGTGGCTCAATTGCGAAATGTCCGGCGTCGTCCGGCCCGAAGGCTGGAACGATTGGAACAAACCGGAGGCGCACACCACAGCCCGCTATGCGGAATTTCACAGCACCGGTCCGGGCGCCAGCCCGGCCGGCCGACCTGACTGGATCCGGCAATTGACCCCGGCCGAAGCCGGAAAGATCACGGTCGAAAAAGTCCTCGGCGGCTGTGATTCCTGGGACCCCACCCTGACCTATGATCCGCGATTCGGCGCGAACCGCATGAACCTGGAATACGGCGAGGCCGGCGATGAAAAATTACTGCTGGACGCCCACGTGCCTGACAGTCCCGGCCCGCATCCCATCGCCATCATTGTGCACGGCGACGGCTGGATGGCCGGCGACAAGCGGCATGAAATCAGCGAACTGTTCGAACCGCTCACTCGCGCGGATTTCACCTGGTTCTCGATTGATTACCGCCTGGCGCCCGAATACCGCTGGCCGGCGTGTTTCGACGATGTGGAGACCGCCGTCCGCTGGGTCAAACAACATGCCGCCGAATTCAAAGGCGATCCGCATCGCATCGCCCTCATCGGCTACTCTGCCGGCGGCCAACTGGTCGCCCTCGCCGGCACGCATCCCCAAACCGGCGCGCGTGTCCAGGCCGTGGTCGGCCTCGCGCCGCCCACGGATTTGGTGTCCGACAACGAACGCCGCGGCGGGTTGACGGTGTCCATGCGCGCGTTGTTCGGTTTGACCACCACCAACATCACCGACAGCGCCCGCGCGATTTTGAAGGACAATTCGCCGCTGACTTATGTTCAACCGGGATTGCCGCCGTTTTTGATTGTGCAAGGCGATGCGGACAAAACCGTGCCGCACGAACAGAGCGAACGTTTCCAGGCCGCGCTGAAGGCTAACAACGACGTTTGCGATTTCCTCACCCTTCCCGGCGCGCCACACCGGATTTTGGACTGGGACAAATTCGATCCCGCCTGGCAGAGCAAGGTCGTCGCCTGGCTGCAGGAAAAGCTGGCTGTGAAATAACTGCGCCTCCCCGGCTGGGCCGGTCGTTTTGGAAAATTTTGTCACGGACAGAGTCCGCCGCCGCGGGAATTTGCTTTGGCGCCATGCTCAGCTCCCGCCCGGTGCCGGCAACAGATAATTTTTCAGCGGACAATCCAGTTGACGCAAACCTGCCACGACACATTCGGCGTTCAATTCGGCGCCCGCCGGGCTGGAATGGGTGTTGTCGGCGGGAGTGAAATACTTCGCCTTGATTTCCGCCGGCGTCAGCCCGGCGTAATGGCTGAGGACAATTTGGTTCAAATTGATAAACAAGGCGTGCTCATTGGTGGCCACCTCGCCGGACCAGCGCACGTAATCCCAGTGCTCCACGTCACCGGCTTTGACTTCAGTTTTGGGCACATGTGGCACCGGTGAACAGAGGATCGGCGTCATGCCCCTGGCACGCGCATCGGCGAGGTATTTGCGCAAATACCAGCCGTAAGTGTGAACGACCTCCTGCCGGTGCGTGAGTGGATTGTAAATTTCCTTCGACTCGTTGCCAATGCCGCGAATCGAGCCGCGCGCGCGGTAGGGGTCGTCCAACGGCCCGCCGTCGTTGTGGCCCAGTTGAATCAAAACGAAATCGCCGGGCTTGGCCGCCTGAAGAATCAGGTTCCACCAGCCCTGCGTAATAAACGTGCGGCTGCTGCGGCCGCCCAGGGCATGGTTCTCCACACGAATGCGATTTGTGTCAAAGTATTTTCCGATCACGTCACCCCACCCGCGTTCACCGCGCGTGGGATTGTGCACCGTCGAATCGCCGACAATGAACAGCATCGGAAACGTTCGATGGGTGTCCACAAGAAAATGGGATCGGTAAGCGGCGTCGCGATGCACGTCCCAATTGGCCGAACTCTGCGCAGAAAGGCCTTGGGCGACAGACGGCGCAGGCCGGGATTGCCTCGAGGGGGGCGGAACCGGGGAAAAGAGGTTGCCCCCCGGCGACGATTGGCACCCGGCGGCCAGTCCCGCCGCCAGCGCCGGCACCGCGATGGCATTCAATCGTTTCAGGAACACGAGCATCGGACGCGAGCACAACATATGAAATTTGTTTTACACCCCTGTGGGACCACTCAACCATCCCCAGAACTGGCGATGCCTGATCGCCGCGGCCAGGATTGGGCCAATCACCCGCACAACCATGATGTTGGAGCGACAGGAGCGACGCAGCCCTGAGAATCATTTAACGACTTGATTTTGCGGCCGATTGAATCACCATCGGCAGATGCCGTTGCCCAGTCAACCCGTGACGTTGAGCGTTGAACAGATCGCCGAAATCAACCGCAAACTGGCGGCGTTGCGTCATGACGTGAACAATCATCTGACCAAAATCGTCGCCGCCATCGAGCTGACGCGTTTGAATTCCGAATCGGCGGCGCGCCGTTGGGACGAAGCGGCCGGGGAACCGGTCAAGATTGCCGAGCGCCTGACGCAATTTTCGCGCGAGCTGGAGGCCCTGTTGGGCATTACGCGGCCGTGAGGTCTCCGGCGGTTTCCGCCGGCTTTTGACTTTTGCGGCGGAATGGCTTGCGGCAGACTGGCGCGCGCGATGGAACGGACCGAAGCGGAGTTGATTGCCGCGGTGCTGGAAGGCGACACCGCGAGCTTCGAGCCGCTGGTGAAAAAGTATTCTCCGCGTGTCTTTGCCACCGCCCGCCGTTACGCCCGGCGTGAAAGCGAAGTGGAAGACATCGTCCAGGAAGTCTGGCTCAAGGCGTTTGAGAAATTAAAGAGCTACCGCGGCGAGGCGCCTTTCGAGCATTGGCTCATGCGCCTGACCGTCCGCACCTGCTACGATTTTTTGCGCGCGCATCAACGAAACCGCGAAGCCACATTTTCCGACTTGACCGAGCCGGAAAACGACTGGCTGGAACGTTTCGTGACCGCGCCGGAGTCCGCCGGAGAACACGCCGAAGCGGCCAAACTGCTGGTCCAGCGCGTGCTCGAAAAAATGTCGCCGGCCGCCCGGTTGATCATCACCCTGTTGGAAATCGAAGACCGATCCGTCAAGGAAATTGCCGCCCTGACCGGCTGGTCGGTGCCGCTGGTGAAGGTCCGCGCCTTTCGGGCGCGCGCCGAAATGCGGAAAATTCTGGTGAAAATGGCCCGGGACAAGTATTGGTAAACCGGCGCCGGCCGGCAAATCCGGCCAATCCGCGCGGTTCATCGTAACCGCGCGCAAAATTTGCGCGTCTGGTTTTCAGGAACATGAACGTGGATTTGCTCCAGAAGAAGCTGATTGCCGCCGCCCGCGCCGGGGCGCCGGACGGGCGGGTGCCGTTTGCGTTCGAGAAACGCATCATGGCATTAATCATCGCGCGGACGGTTGGCGAAGAAATGGCCCGGCGGGTGGGCATCTGGTGGCGCGCGGCGCTCTCCTGTGCCGCCGTGGCGTTGCTGCTGGGATTGTGGATGTGGCTCAACCCGACGCCGAGAAATGACGATCTTTCGCAGAATTTCGAGGCCACCCTGCTGGCTTCGGTGGATCAAAGCGATCAGGCACAGTGAACTCGTGGAAAATCATTCTGGCCACGGCGGTGATTTTTGGTTCCGGTGTGGTGACCGGCGGGTTGCTGGTTCATCACGTGGAGCGCGCCTCCGTCGCGGGGCGCCGCCCCGTCGCAGCGGTGCATCGGGCCAAACCCGGCAATGCGGAACTGCCGTTGCCGCGGCCGCAGCTTTTGAACGAGCAATTTGTCAAACAGCTTGATGCCAGGCTGCATTTGACGCCGGCGCAGCGCCAGAAAATCCAAAAAATCATCGCCGACGGCCAGGCGCGCAATCGTGATTTGTGGAAGCTGGTGGCGCCGCAATTCCGCGCCGTGATGCAGGACGTGCGCCAGAACATCCGCGCTACCCTCACGCCCGAACAGCGGCGGCAATTTGAGGAGCTGCTCAAACAACTGGCGCCCCGCCGGCCGCCGGCCCCTCAGGCGCCGCCGCGGCCGCCGGACGCCACCAACGCGCCGGTCATGGCTGGGGACTTCCGCCGTTGAGCACGGCGCGAATTTTTTTTCGCAGCTCCTTGGTGATGGAGGGCACGGGCCGGTTGGCATCCACGATTTGGAAACCGTAGGTTTTTTGCAATTTCCTGAACGCGGCCTGCATTTGCGCCTGGTATTTCAAAAAACTGTCGAACATGTCGCGCGAGAGCCCCAGGTCCATGCCGCTTTCCCAATAATCCAGGGTGGCCTTCTTGGCCAGGTTGCGCTGCACCAGTTCCTGCGGTTCAACCGAAAGGTAGAAGACCGCGTCCGGTTCCAGGGCGATGCCGTAGAGATTTTGCAGCCATTTTTCGTCCATGCCGCGCACCAGGTCACGCGCCATGAGCGTGTAGATGTAACGGTCGGCCAGCACGATGAAACCGGCTTTGAGCGCGGGCAGGATGATGTTTTCCAACTGGTCGGCAAAGTCGGTGGCGTAGAACAGGCTCAGCGTGGTGCGGCTCAGGATGTTTCCTTCCTGGGCTTTTTCCAGTTCGGCACTGACCAGCGTGGAACGTTTCAGACCGACCTGGACGGTGGCATGGCCGCAGGTTTCCAGCCAGTCCACCAGCCGGGCAATTTGCGTGGAGCGGCCCGACCCGTCGGCGCCTTCGACGACGATGAGCTTGCCGGTCAGTGTTTCGGGGTTCACCCCCGGAATGCCGTGGCCGTAGAAACGGCGGCGCGTAGTGCGGAGGGTGCTCATGTGGCGGCCAGGTCTTCTTCCGGCTCCCGGAATTTGTCGCCCGGCGGGCGGGCAGTCATCGGCAGCGGAGGCGGCAACGGCAGAGGGCTGCGCCGGCGGAATTTTTTCAGATCAATTTTTTCGCCGACCAGCCGCCGCACTTGGGCCTGCTGTTTTTCCACCCGCTGGTTGGCGTCCAGGACAATAAATTTGAACTCCTCGCTCATGGCCAGGTATTGCTCCAGAATCCGGCCCTGGAAAATGCGGAAGCTTTCGTAAGGATCGGGCGAAAGCCGCAGATCCATGCCCGCCTCGAAAAATTTCAGCTTGGGCCGGCCTTCCAAAATACGGTTCAACGACACTTCCAGGTCGGCTTTGAAGAAAAAGGTGATGTCCGGCAAGGCCGCGAAATTGTAAAGGCCGCGCACCCAGTCGGGCGGGCAGCCGCGCGTCACATCCCGCGCAAAGGCGGTAAAAATATAGCGGTCGCACAACACAATGTAGCCGGCCCGCAACAACGGCAGCAAATGTCGCTCGTAACGATCGGCAAAATCCGTGGCGTGAATCAGGCTGAAGGTGGTCGGCGTGAGCAACTCGCGTTTTTTGCCCTTGCTGGTGGCGGATTTGACCAGTTCTGAAGAGTTCCACTCGCTGAAATAGACCTTGATGCCCTCGGCCTCCAGCCAGCGTTTGAGCAGGTAAATCTGCGTGGACTTGCCGGAGCCGTCGAGTCCTTCGACGGCGATCAGCCGGCCCGGAAAGTTCAACTCCGCAAACGTTTTCATGCTGACACCGGCCGTGAATGAGGCGACACCGCCGGCGGCGAGGGAGGATTCTACGCAAGTGGTCATGGGCGACAAGCCCAAGTTCATAGCACACCAAACCGCCCGGACCACGTTACGTTTTGGTGAATTCGGCGTGGATTCACCGTTCTTGTGAAAAAAATCACAAATTCAACTTGCCGGAGGCGCTGCCGCCGGTTAGGTTGTGGCCTGCGCCCCTTCCGGGCGCGCCTGTTTTTTGCTTTATGCGCACCGAAACGGAAATCGGTTACAACACGAAAATCGAGGGCGACGTCGTGGTCACCACCGTGGACGCCGCGCTCAACTGGTTCCGGAAAAATTCCGTCTGGCCCATGCCTATGGGGCTGGCCTGCTGCGCGATTGAATTGATGGCCGCGGGCGCCAGCCGGTTCGACATCTCCCGGTTCGGCTCGGAAGTCATGCGTTTTTCGCCCCGCCAGGCCGACTGCATGATCGTCGCCGGCACCGTCACCTACAAAATGGCGCTGGCCGTCCGGCGCATCTGGGACCAGATGCCCGAACCCAAATGGTGCATTGCCATGGGCGCCTGCGCCTCCACCGGCGGCATGTATCGCAGTTACGCCGTGCTGCAGGGCGTGGACAACATCCTTCCGGTGGACATCTACGTCAGCGGGTGTCCGCCGCGTCCCGAAGCCCTGCTGGACGCGCTGATCAAATTGCAAAACAAAATCAGCCGGGAGCCGGTGCTCAAAAAACTCACCATTGCCAATTTGAAAAAGGAAGCAGCTTGATATTCAACCCCGGAGAAACACCGATGCGCGGATTTTTAGGAGCCAAAAGTTGTTAAATCCCGTTCCTGGGTGTTCCTCCACGATGAACACCCCTGTTGAAATGGCGACCGCTTTGGAAACAGCGAATCAGTTGAAGGCGAAATTCGGAGACCTCCTCTCCGAACCGGCGGTCTTTCGCGGGGACGTGACGCTGCGGGTGGCCGACGCGGAGCGGATTGCCGAGGTCTGCCGCTGCGCCAAGAACGATTTGGGATTCAATTATCTGGTGGACATCAGCAGCGTGGATCATTACGGCGAGGACCCGCGCTGGACGGTGGTCTATCACTTGCGCTGTCTGCCGCGCGGCGTGGAATTGCGGCTCAAAACCGATGTCAGCGAGGAAAAGTCCGAACTGCCCAGCGTGGTCGGCGTCTGGGCCACCGCCAACTGGCACGAACGCGAAATTTACGACATGATGGGCATCCGCTTCCGCGGCCACCCGGATTTGCGCCGGATTTTGATGTGGGAAGGTTATCCCTATTTTCCGCTGCGCAAGGATTTCCCGCTGGCCGGCAAGCCCACCGACCTGCCGGGGGTGGCGTTCACCCGGCCGGCGCCGCTGGAAGGCGGACCGTTTGTGACCATGCCGGGCGGCAAGGATGCCATTGAGCGGGAACCGCGCGTCAGAACGCCGGAAGATTAAATGAGGAACCAACTCATGGCTTGGATTTTACTCATTATCGCGATTTTGCTGGAGGTGTGCGGCACGACCTGCATGAAGCTCTCCCATGGCTTCACGCGAGGGCTGCCGTCGGTTCTGATGTTTATATTTTATGCGGGCTGCTTCACTGTTTTTACCTATGCCGTCAAAACCATTGAAGTGAGCACAGCTTACGCGATTTGGTGCGCCCTGGGGGCGGCCTTGATCGCCATCATCGGTTGCGTCTTTTTTAAAGAATCCGTCAACACACTGAAAATCGTCGGTCTGGTTTTAGTCATTGCCGGGGTCACCGCATTGAAAGTTGCCAACAACACCGTCGAATAATGGCCACCGTTCAAGACATGGAGATTCGCGATGCCGCCGCGCGCGCCGCGCAGGCGGTTGAAGCATTGCCGGACATTCCGGCTGAGCGCATGGTCCTGAACATGGGGCCGTCGCATCCGGCCACGCACGGCGTATTGCGCATTGTGCTGGAACTGGATGGCGAAGTCATCACCAGGGCCGATCCGGACGTGGGGTATCTGCATCGCGGCGATGAGAAAATCGCCGAGAACATGACTTACACCCAGTTCATTCCCTACACCGACCGGCTGGATTACCTGGCGCCGCTGGCCAACAATGTGGCCTACGCGCTGGCGGTGGAAAAATTGCTGGGCATCGAAAAGGACCTGCCGCCGCGCTGCCAGTACATCCGCGTGATGTGTGCGGAACTGGCGCGCATTTCGGCGCACCTGCTCGGCCTGGGCGCATTCGCCATGGACATGGGCGCGGTTACGGTGTTTCTGTTGATTTTCACCGAGCGGGAGAAAATTTATAATCTGGCGGAGGCGGTTTCCGGCGCGCGGTTCACGACCAGTTACACCCGCATTGGCGGCGTGATGCGCGACCTGCCGCCGACCTGGCTGGATCAGGTTCAAAAATTCTGCGATGAATTCATCCCTGCGCTCAACGAAATTGAAACCCTGCTCACGCGCAACCGCATCTGGGTGGACCGCGTGCGGGACCTGGCGGTGATCTCCAGGGAGCACGCGGTGGACTACGGTTTAAGCGGCCCGAATCTGCGCGGCAGCGGCGTCGAATGGGATTTGCGCAAAAACCAGCCGTATCTCTGTTACCCGGACTTGGAGTTTGACGTTCCTGTCGGCAGCGTGGGCGATTGTTACGACCGCTATCTGGTGCGCATGGAGGAGATGCGCCAAAGCGTGCGCATCCTGCGGCAGTGCATCAAAAAAATTCCCGGCGGCGCGGAGAATAAGTCCCGGGAGCCGGTCTGCGTGCCGGACGGCAAGATTGTGCTGCCGCCCAAGCAAAAGGTTTTGACGAGCATGGAGGAGTTGATTCACCAGTTCATGCTGGTGACCGAGGGCATGAATTGTCCGCCGGGGGAAATTTATTTCGGCCACGAAAATCCCAAAGGCGAGCTGGGCTTTTACATTTACAGCAAGGGCGGCGGCGTGCCGTATCGCCTCAAAATCCGCTCGCCGAGTTTTGTGAACCTGAGCATCCTGCCCAAGATCCTGCCCGGCTGCCTGATCAGCGATGTGGTGGCCATTCTGGGCTCGCTCGATTTTGTAATGGGTGAATGCGACCGATGAACACGACGCACCTGGAACCGATTCCCAACCCGCTGCAGCGCCAGCCGGATTTCGCCGTTTCGCCGGCACTGGAAGCCGAAGTGGATGAACTCCTCACACATTATCCGGTCAAGCGCGCCGCTTCGCTGATGGTGCTGCATGCCATTCAGGAACGGTTCGGCTGGATTTCGCAGGAAGCGGTCGAGTGGACGGCTCGCAAGCTAGAGGTGCAGCCCATCAACATTTACGAGCTGGTGACCTTTTACCCGATGCTCCGTTTGCGGCCGATGGGCAGGTACCAGATCAAAGTCTGCCGCACGTTGAGTTGCGCGCTGGGCGGCAGTTACGAACTGCACAGGCATTTTTGCGAGCGGCTGGGTCTGGACGCACACAAGCACGGACCGCAGACGACGAAGGACGGAAAGTTCACGGTCGAATTCGTCGAATGCCTGGCCAGTTGCGGCACGGCGCCGGTGATGATGGTCAACGACGCCTTTTACGAGGGCGTTTCGCTCCGGAAAGCGGATGAGATCGTTGCCGGCTGTAAATAAACTGGCGCATGCCCCAAAAACGCAAACATGAAAACAAGCCTCAAAGACTGGCCAAAGGTTTATCAAAAGATAAAGCGCGTGCGCGGGCTGGACGAGCACGAAAAAATCCTGTTCGCCCGCAGTCTCGCGGCCACGCCGGACGAACGGTGGCGCATGAACGAAACATTTCTCCGCTCGTTCGGCTTATGGGGGCGCTCCGCGCTGAAAAAATTCGTTTCCAACTGATCGGCATGTCGGCGGCTGTTTTACAGGGCGTTCCGGTGGTCACGCACGACGTTGACCTGTGGATTGACTTGCCGGCGCGGCAATATATGCGAGCCGTGAATCTCGCGTTGCGCCACGGGGCAAAAATGGTCCGCAAGACGGTCGTTGAGTTAAGCGACGGGATGCTGGTGAACTTTATCTACGAGGTCACTGGCCTCGGCGGTTTTTCGGCAGAACTGAAGAAAGCGCGCAAGTTGAAATTTCACGGATGCAGGATTCCGGTGATGCCGCTGGAATCCATCCGCAGAAGCAAGGCCATGGTGATGCGTCCAAAAGACGAGGCACACATTCATTACATTGAACAAACGCTCCGCTTGTTGCGGAGAAGCGCAAAGTGAAAATCGTCAATCGCAAATCTGAAGCCGCAAAGGGGAATTGGCTGCCCGACCTGGATTTGAACCAGGACAAACAGATCCAGAGTCTGCTGTGCTACCGTTACACCATCGGGCAAACGAGCGCTTCTAAGGTAGATTTTTCAGGGGTGGAGTCAAGGACCGACCATAGCCATGCCGACTGAGCACCGCCTAATCCTCAAGCATGCCGACGAGCCG
>DASRCU010000137.1:0-20335 GCA_035652955.1 Verrucomicrobiia bacterium
CCTCAACCAATCAAACCGATGCCAATTATGAAATCATTCCCGCTCGTTCTCGCAATCCTGCTGGCGGCCCTCGCGGGCCAGTCCCAACCGACCTTCCAGCCACGCCTCCAACCCTTGCCGTCGCCCCCCGGTATGTCGCCGCGAGGGCTGCCTGCCGGTTTGCCGCCGCCAGCCGCCGCGCCCGTCAAGGAGCCGCTCAACTACCTCATCCGCGTCGAGTGGAAGGAGCCGAAGGGCGATCCGCAGTCCCTGGAAGTGCTGACCACCGAAGGCCATTTCAGCCTCAACACCATCCAAAAAACGTCGGTGAAAATCAACGGCTCGGACATCCCAACCACGCTCAAATTTGAAGGCACGCTCACCGCCCTCGACAACAAAAAGGCCCGGCTCCAATTGTTCCTCGGCCGCACCGTGCCCTACGCCACCGGCACCTACAGCGCCGGGCCGTCGGTCTCGTCCTCCTACTCGCAGTTGAGCGTCGGCCTGGACTCGACCTTCCTCGTCAAATTCGGCAAGCCCGCCGTCATCCAAAACGACGAGAGCGGCCAGATTTCCGTGCTGGTCAAACGCATGGAACTTTGACGCCGGAAAAGCGGATTTGCGTCACGGATTTTCACGGATGGGCGCAGATGCAAACCGGCCCAGGCCAGCCGGCTGGTCGAACAAGTCACGCCGCACATTGGTGAATGATTGACAACTTGCGGCTGCTTGCTGCAGAAAGGCGCGGATTTCTGTCGTCATGCGGAACTCGTCTGTTTCGAACTCCGCCGACCATCGGTTTCGCGTCGTTCATGTTCTTGCTGCTGGCCGCCGCCATCGCCGTGCGCGCCGCAGAATCCGATTTGCCCGCGCCGAAGGCGGAATTGGCCGCACCGGTGTCTGGCACGTCCGCTTTTACAAGTCGGCGTCCTTCGTCATTGATTCCGAAATCTCGATGGCGTATTTTGCGAACAGATTCTGTGAGATGGCAACAACGTCCCCGTGCGGTTGAGTTAAAAATTGGCTGCCGGTTTCCTGTGTCCAGTTTATTTCCCATTCACGGATTTTTTTCCGCACCGCGGTTTCGTCGAACGGCGTCTTGTTTTGGAGCGAGGCGTTCAATGCGTCCAGCCACAATTGCCAGCGGTGAAAATAAAAATTGCCGAGCAGGCCGTTCCACTGGCGGTTGGCGTAGTCGGGGATGTTGTCGTAACGGGTCCAGGTGGTGAGCAGTTCGCGGGCGTTGCGCTCGAGCCGATTCTTTTCGGCGGGTGTGGTGCCCCAGGAGCGCGCTTCGCGCAGCCAGACGCCCAGCAACCATTCGCGTCGTGTGCCGGCCAGTTCGTCCATGTCGCGGATGAGCCGGAGCATTTTATCGCTCAAGGCGCGCAGTTGTTTCGCGTCGCGCCGTTTGAAGGCGGCGACGATTTCCTCGTTATAGCGCGTGCTCAAATCGGCGAGCGCCTGGCGGGTTACGTCGGCCAGATCGAAGCGGTAGCCGTCGGAATTTTTCCCCTGCGGCGCGGCGGTCAGGAGCAACTTCCAGGCTTGGACGAGGCGCGCCTGATGATCAATGAATTCGGCCGGCAATTGAGATTGAACGAGGGTTGGCGGCGAACAAACGGCGGGATTGACAACGTATTCCCGGGAAGGCGGCGGCTCGGCATAGACGGATTTGGCAAGAATGTTCCAGGCTTGTTCGGCGGCGGGGATTTTTGCGCCGTAACGGCGCCGGGTGTAATCGGCAAGCCAGCTTTGCAAATCCGGCGTATTGGTCCGCCAGGCATCGCCGAGCAGCATTTCCCAGAGGACGGGATTGACGCCGGTGGCTTCCATGAGGGCGCCAATGCCGGAGAAACGGCCGCGGCGCGGGTCGCGCAGGGCGCGGTCCGGGCCTTCGGCCATCCACGCCAGCCGGCCGCCCAGGCGGAGGTTGCCGCCGAAGCAGTTGATGGCGCACCAGAGCCACGGCGCGCCGTGGAAATTGTCCCGGAGCCGCCAGTTCTCGTGATCTTCGCAATACAAATCCAGCACCAGTGTTTTGTCTTTCTGGAGGGCGTCGAGCATTTCCGGGCGCGGATTTTTCTGCCACGATTGCAAAACCCAGGTGGCGTTGCCCATCGCTCGCTGGATGGCACGGCCGGCGGCGGGCACATCAATGTTTTGGGTCGTGCCGCCTTCGTGAAACGGGTCGGCGTCATAAAAATTTGCGCCGCCAAACAAATCATTTTCCGTCGCGTAATACGCTGCGGCGACTCGGCCAAACAACGGATCGGTCGGATCCAGAATGTCCGGTCGTTTCAATCCGGCCCAGTTGCCTTGCAAATGGACGTTCGCGCCGGGGAATTTTTCCCGAAAATCCGGCGGCACCATGCCGTAGTAACCGGGCAGCACCGGCGCGATGCCGAGTTCGCGCATTCGGGCGATGATTTTTTGGCCCAAGGCCAGCCGGCGGGCGACAAGCCGGGACGAAAGCGGCCCGCCGTAGCTTTCCATGTTGTCCATTTCAAACCACGGCAGATGCGCCGGGTCCACGACCCACTGGCGAATGTCCGCGGCGGAATAGCCAAAGCGGGTGAAGGTGTTGACCCAGACGGCTTCCTGGCCTTCGATGGCGAGGGCGAGGTTGAAACCGTGGAGCGCCAGAAAATCCAGTTCATGCTCCCATTGCGGCCAGTCCCACCACACCGTCGTGTAACCATAGGTGCAAAAATTGTAGGCGTAACGGAAGAGATAGGGGCTGACGCGACGGATTTTTTCAGGAACCGCCGGCAAAGGTTTTGGCAGATTCATCTGATCGCCGCAGTTCCAGGAAAGGTCGCAATGGCACTCGTTTTGCAAATACCAGTTCAGCGCCGAGGCGACGGACACCGCATTGTTGCCGCGCAAAACGATTTTGCCGGCGCGGCTCTGGATTTCAAACACGTCGCGGCCGTGGTCGGGCGGAATGATTTCGACGACGAAGCGCGTCGCCTGATGGGGTAAAAGGCGGGCGATCAAGGCGCGGGCGGCGTCGGCAGCATCAGCCGGAGGAAGCGTTGAACGGTCGAGCCGCGAACCGGAATCGGCAGTTGGCAGAATTCCGGCGGCAAACGGCCGATTCCCGGCCAGAACGATGGACGCAAGCAGGGCGATGGACAGGAGGCGGAAGCTGCGGGCGCGCCAGTCGGCGCGGATTTTATGGTTCATCTCATTTTGGGGTTTCCGGTTAATTCAATTCAACGGCAGGCGAATTGCTCGCGGGCGGTAGTCATCCGGGTTCATGCGGCCTTTCACGCAGGTCGGCACGCAAGGTTCGTAGCCGTTGATGCAATACGTGATGAGCAAACCGTTGGTGTTGATCAATTCCGGGTGTGCCACTGCCAGGTAAAAAAACGGGTGATGTCCCTGGACGACATCATCCACGGTGAAAATTTTTTTCCGCGGCGAGAAGGGGCCGGTGGGCCGGTCGCTCACGGCCAGGTAAATTTCCCGTCCCTGATCGCAGGCCACGCTGAATTCGGTGGAAAGCAGCAGAAACCGATTGTTCACCCGGCACACGTTCACGGAGGTGGAAGCGCCCTGGGCGATGACCGCGGCGTTGGTCACGTGGGCAGTCCAGCCTTTGCCATCCCAAAACCGCCAGTGGCTTTCCGGTTCCTTCATTGGGAAGCGCGCCACGTAAACGTCGCTGCCCAGGCCGCGTTGTTTGTTGCCGAAGGCGTAGATGAAGCCGCTCGTGGCGTCCTTCACAAAACCGCAGGAGAAGGAAATGCCGTTGAAGGATGGGAGTTTTACGTAGCCGATAATTTTCAAATCGGGAAACGAGAGTTTCGCCCAATACTGGCCGATAGCTTTGAATCCCCACATGCCGCCCGCCGGCGTTTGCTGAATCTCGGTGAGATACAGGTAAATCGTGTCGCCGTCCTGAAAACCGGCGCCGGGCCAGAAACACGGCCAGGAGGCGCCGGGTTTGGCATCCGGCGGATAAAAGAAGGAACGATTTCCGGTGCGGCGGTGGCGCAAGGTTTGTGGATGCCAGAGGTCGTTGGGGTTTTGCACCAGCACGGCGTTGCGGGCGTCGAACAGGCACGGCAGGGTGCCGGTGTGCGGATCGAATTGATCTACGTAGCTGTCGCCGAAGAGCCAGAGCACGCGCCCATCAGACAATGGAACGGAAATGGCGCCGTCGCCGGCAGCCCAGCCGTTGGTTTGACGGAAAAATTCCGTGAAGGCTGCGTCCTTGTGCGCGGGGCGCAACGCGGCAAGCGGTGGGAAGTCCCGATGGGCCGCTGCCAAACAGTTGAACGTTGTGGTCAGCAACGCGGCGACCAGAAACACGCTCTCTTTCCACCCCCGGCGCGAAAAAAAACCGCTTCCGGGCGTTTGGATAGACGTCGCCGGGGGTCGCGAAGCATCGCGGAGATTTTTCCAATAAACAATTCCGGTCAAGATGGGCGTCGGTTCCGGCATGGATTTGACGCCGGGAGCTTACCGTGCCGGGTAGTTCCTGGAAAGCTCCGTTGTGGGCGTCGGACTCAATGCAGTTCCAACTGGTTGGTGAACGTCATTTCCGGCGGTGGAGCGGGGAGATTGTTTTCCGAGCTGGCCGGCAATGCCCTGCCGGGCGACGGATTGGCCGGTGGTGGTGGCGCGAATAAAAGGTCGGTGCGGTTGTGACCGAAGGATTCCTTTCGTTCGCGTTTTCGCTCGCTTTCGGCGGCTTTGCGCAAGGTGGCGGCTTCATCGGCTTCTGCGGCGGTAACGCCCGGCAGCCGTTTTTCTTCGACGGCAGTTTGAGCGGCGGCCAGTTCGGGTGTTTTCAGAACGGTGGGGCGCATGAGCACGATCAATTCCTGCCGCGTTTTCTTGTCGCTGCGGCTGGCAAAGAGGTTGCCCAGGACGGGAATATCCATCAGCAGCGGCACGCCGGCGCGACTGGTGGATTTGTCATTTTCAATGAAGCCGCCCAGCATGATGGTGTCTTTGTCGTGCACGGCGACTTCGGAAGAGAGCGTGCGTTTGATGGTGTTGGGCACGTCGCCGACGTTTTGAATGGTGGTGAACCCGTTCAAGGCGTCAATTTCCTGGTTGATGTCCATGACCACCAGGCCTTCGGGATTGATGAAGGGGGTGACGTCCATTTCCACGCCGACGGACAATTGGGAATAGGTGGACTGGTTGCCGTAGCCGTAATTGCCATAGCCGGTGATGTAAGGCACGGTGTTGCCGACGAAGAATTGAGCGGGCTTGGCTTGCGAGGTCATCACGCTCGGGCGTTGGACGATGGTGGCGTGGCTGTCGGCCGCCGCCGCCGTCAGCGCCAGGTCCCAATGCGGACCGATGTTGCCGAAGTAACTCAAGCCGCCAGCCAGGTTGTTGCCGAAAACGCTGTTGGACAGACTGCCGCCATTGAGCAGGTTGAACAGGTTCAGGAAGGGCGATCCGGAGGAACTGTTGTTGATGCCTCCGGCGCCCGCCGATTGCGGATTGGAGGAATACTGTTGCGGGTTTTGCGCCGCTGACAGCGCAAAATTGAACGAGTTCGGCCCCAGTGAATAATCAATGATTGCCGATTCAATGAGCACTTGCGGCAGGAGAACGTCCAGGTCTTTGACAACCGATTCGATCCGCTCCATGTCGTCCTTGGTGGCAAAGACCAGCAACGAATTGCTGCGTTCATCGGCGATGATTTTGGCCTGGCCGAAGACCTGGATGGGCGCTTGTTCTCCGCCGCCGGTGGGCGAGGAAGCGCGGTTGATGATGTTCAACAGGCGCTGTTGCAAGGGGGTTGTGCCCGGCCGGGCGGTGCCGTTGGCGTTGGCTTGAGCGCCAAAGGGCGTGGTCTGCTGGCCAAACGGCGTGGTGCCCGGCTGGTTGATGCCGCCGGCGCCCATGCCCAAACCGCTGGAGCGCGGGGAGGAAAAACCGCTGATGGGTGACGGCGCGCTGGATGTGCCGAAACTCACCGTGGCGCTGCCCTGGCCGCCCAGGCTGTTCAACGCGTTGGCAATATCGGCCGCCTGGGCGTAACGGATGGGGATGACCTTGGAGATGTAAACTGCCGGCACGCTCACATCAATTTGCTTGAGCATTTCCAACATCCGCTTGACGTTTTCGGCGTAGTCACGAATGACCAGAATGCCGTTGTCGTCAATCGGAAAAACGGCGTTCGGCAACTTGCCGAACTGCTGGAGAATCGGCGCCACCTTCGAGGGGGTCACGTAGTGCAACTGCACGATGTGGGTCACGTAAGTGCCCAATTCCGGCAGTTGACTCGCCGGCGCTTCGTTGAACGGGGCCGCTTCTTGATTGGCCTGGGCCGAGGGCACCACTTTCACAAATTTATCGCCGATGTTGATCACCGAGATGCCATTCATGGCCAGCACGGCCTGCAACGCCTCGATGGCCTCGCTGCGGGTCAACGGCGACTGAGTTTTGAGGGTGATGGACACCTTGGGGAGGCCCTGGCTGATCAACAACGTCCGCCCGACCAGGTCCGCATACACGTCCAACACCTGGTCCACGTCCACGCCGGGGAAATTGTAGGTGTAACCGGGTTTTTCATTTGCCGCCTGATCGTTTGCGGCGGCAGAGCCGGGCGAGGCGCCGGGAGAGTTGACCGCCGGCACCGCTGCTGCGGCGGGCGGCAGGAAGGGAATGTTTGCCGGGCGGCGCGACGGCGGGCGATTCGCCGGCGGAACGGGCGGCGGCGTTTGTGCCGCCAGGGTCAGCGCAGTCAGAAACAAAATAACAGGCAGGTGGATCGTTTTCATTTTGTGGGCGGGGTGAAATGGCGTTCCAGGGCAAAGAGGGCAGGCCGTCTCCGGCGGGCGGCGTTCTGTTTTTCACCAATCTCCGGTGGGAAATCCAGGTAGAACTTGCGGTTGGATGGGGCAGGTTGCATGGGGTCCATTTTTTATTCGACCTTGGCGGTGGCGGTTCCGGTTTTGACCGGCGCCGGCGGGCTGGAGGATTTGCGCTGGTAACTGGCCACCAGCCGTATGTTGGCGTTCAGGTGCAGACGCGGCGGATCGGGCTGCAATTCCAGATCGCGCACGCGGATCATGGAGGCGGACGAACCCAGCTTGTAAAGAAAGTCCACCAGTTGTTCGTCGTTGCCCGAAACGTTGACGTTTTGCATCTGCTCCACAAAAAAGGCATCGTTGGTGCGGGTGGTCTGGCGGGACATGGAAATGATGTTGACGTGGCTGGCAGCGGCCTGTGACTGGATGGTGCGGAGCAGGTTGATGGCCTGATCTTCGGGAGCGACGTAATCGCCGTTGGCTTCGTAACCGCGCACCAGCGCTTCGTATTTGGACTTTTCCGAAATGACGGACTGGTAGAGGGCGAGTTTGTGCCGGGCATCGTCCAGACGGCGGCGCCAATTGCTCCAATCGGCGAAATGCGGCCAGATGTAGAGGCCATTCAACACGATCACGAAAGCCACCAGCACACCCACCGCCAGGCGGCGTTCCATGGGACGCAATTGGGCAAAGTATTTTTTCATCGCCGGGCCTCCGGAGATTCGCCGTGTTTGAGTTGCAGGGTGAAATGCCAGGCCACGCTATTGCCGTTTTGATTCCAGATCAACGGTTCCACCGGTTCGGGATCGAACAGTTCCTGGCCGTTGACTTTCGCTTTGCGAACCGAGTCGTAAAACTTGCCCGGATCGGAAATCAATCCGATCTGGTCCGGCGAACACACGCCGCTGAGGGTCAGCCGCTGGCCGTCGGCAAAGCTGCTCCGTTGCAGCACCAGGCCCTCCGGCAGATTTTCAGCAACGATCTTCCAGCAATCCAGGGCCGCAAACTTCAGGTTTTCCCGTTCCTTGAGAACCGCGTACCGGCCTTTGAGTTCCAGCACGTTGGTGTAGGTGGGACCCAGTTGCGCGACCTGTTGTTCCACGGCGCGGGCCTGGTAGGCCAGAACCTGGGTGGCGCCAAAATAAATCGCCACGGCCACGGCGTACACCACGCCCGCCGTCAGCAAGCCGTGCAGCCAGAGCCGGTCCACGAATTGCTGGTGGTAGCGCCTGGCAAACTCCGACGGCAACAGCGTCGCGCCCGGTGTGGTTCCGGCGGCGCGCGCGGCGGTGCGCGCGGCCAGTTCGACGGGCGGCAGCGGCGCGGTCACGGTCACCGGCTCGTTCAGTGCCGCGCCCAGCCAATTTTCCCAATCGGCGGCATTGACCGGGTCGGCCACCAGATACCATCGCGGCGATTGGGTCAGCCACCCTTCCATTTCTCCGGCCCAGCAGAGTTGCGCCAGCTGGTCGCGCAGACTTTTGATTCGGTCGCCCTCGGCCGGCAGCGTGATCAAACTCAAATGGCGCAGCGCGCCGCCGCTCCACCAGGCGGTCAGCGCGGTGTCTTTGCCGTGTGTGCCGGCGTAAATCCACGTGGCGGCGCCCTCGGAGGCCGGGCGCGCCGCCTGGGCCTCCAGTTGATCCAAAAACGCCGCTTCCAGCCGGTCGGGCAGGTAACCGTGGCCTTCCAGTTTGCCCAAAAATTCTTCCACGATTTTGCGCTCCACCAGGATGACGACGACGCTTTGCAGGCTGCCGTCGGTTGAAGCTCCCGGCAAAGCGTGAAACGTCCAGACCGTTTGCGCGACCGGCAGCGGCGAGAGTTTTTCCAACTGCAGTTCGACCATCGCCTGGGTTTCTTCCAATGGGCTTTGGGGCAGTTGGATGACGCGCAGGAAGACGTGTTGCGGCGGCAGCCAGGCGATATTCAGCCGCGGTTGCCAGAGTGAACTCCAGGATTTGGCGATAAACCGCGGCGGCAACGGCTGACCGGCAGTGAAATGATGTTCGCGATCCAGCGCCATGCCTCCGCTCCGGACGTTGAAGTGCCAGAGCCGGTGCGCTTCCTCGGCGGTGTGCAGAATGTTGCACGCCGACCAGCGTCTGCGGCGGGCGCGTGCCGGCGCCGCGGGCAGGGAAAGGGTCGGAATTTTTACGGTGGCTTCGTCGGGAACGGCGGCTTCGGGCGCCGGTCCGGCGCTGCCGGGGGCGGATTCAGGCGCGCCGGCTGGTGGCGCCGGGGCTGCCGCCGGGGCGGATGTTTCCAACGGTGTCGTTGCCGGCGATTTTTCGCGCAGCGGACGCGCCAGCCGGAGGCCCAACAGGAGCAGCAAAATTTCTCCGGCCAGTTGGCCGCCCAACCCGCCGAATCGGTTGACCCATTGTTGATTGGACAGGGCGTGTCCCTGGGGGCCGCGAAATTCCTGAATCGCTCCCTTAAAGAGAAAAACTGTCCAAACCATCGCCGCCAGCGCGCCGGCAATAAACAGCAGGCCGACACCCGGGAGCAGCCGTTTCGCCCAATCAGACGTGAAGCGGGACGGATTTTTCATGTCAGCGTGGTTGGGATGGCGGGGAGTTGCGTCAAACGGGTCATGCCGGCTCACGGAATGGCCTGCATTTCGATTTTGGAATCGCCCACCAGCGTATCCATGTGTTCCTCGATCTGCGTCACGCGCAACACTTCTTCGATGGTGGTTTCGCCGTTTTTGACCTTGTTCCAGCCGTCGGCGCGCAGGGTGCGCATGCCGTTTTCGATGGCGCGTTGCGCGATCGTCGTGGCCGGGGCGCGGCTCAGGATTAGCGGGCGGATGGCCTCGTTGACGATGAGCAGTTCGTAGATGCCTTTGCGGCCCTGGTAACCCAATTGGCGACACTCCTCGCAACCGGCGCCGTGCCAGAATTTCGCCGTGGCAATCTCCTCGGCGGGAAAGCCGATTTTCAACAAATAATCCTTTTCCACTTTTTGCTCGGTTTTGCAGTGCGGGCAGATCGTGCGCACCAGGCGCTGGGCCATAACGGCTTCGACGGAGGAAGCCACCAGGAAGGGTTCGATGCCCATGTCAATCAAGCGGGTGAAGGCGCTGGGCGCGTCGTTGGTGTGCAGCGTGCTGAACACCAGATGGCCCGTCAGCGAGGCGCGGATGGCGATTTCCGCCGTCTCCGAATCCCGAATTTCGCCCACCATTACCACGTTGGGGTCCTGCCGCAAAATGTGGCGCAAGCCCACCGCAAACGTCAGGCCGATTTCCGGTCGCACGGCAATCTGGTTGACGCCTTTCAACTCGTATTCCACCGGTTCCTCGATGGTGATGATGCGTTTGTGGACTGAGTTGATGGCCGCCAGAAAGGCATAGAGCGAAGTGGATTTGCCCGAACCGGTCGGCCCGGTCACCAGGAAAATCCCGTGCGGCTTGACAATGATCTCGCGGATCATCGCCTCGTCCTTGGGGGCAAAACCAAGTTTGTCCAGCGAGAGAAAAATCTTTCCGCGGGTGAGCAGACGCAGGGAAACGCTCTCGCCATAAACCGTGGGCACGGTGGAGACACGAATGTCAATTTCCTCGCCTTTGATGCGCACGTTGATGCGGCCGTCCTGCGGCAGGCGTTTTTCGGCGATATTCATGCCGCTCATCACCTTGATGCGCGAGATGAGCGCCGCCTGGAACCGCTTCAATTGCGGCGGCATCGGCGCCTGATGCAAAATGCCGTCAATGCGGTAACGAATGCGCAGTTCGTCCTCCTGAGGTTCAAAGTGAATGTCAGTGGCGCGATCCTTGTAGGCTTCCCAGATGATCTGGTTGACGAATTTGATGACGCTGGCTTCCTGGTCGTCCTCGGTGATTTCCTTGTCGGCGGGCAAATCCAGATCCATCGTTTCGCCTTCGCCGAGTTCTTCGAGGGTTTCGGCGCCGACGCCGTAGTATTTTTTGAGGGCCTTTTCAATTTCGGTTTTGGGCGCCAGCGCGAACTCCACCGGCATGCGGGCGTCAAAACGCACGGCGCCGGCCATCGCGGCATCAAACGGATCACCCACCGCCACGCGCAACACGCCGTCTTCCAGCGCCACCGGGAGGACGGAATATTGGAAGGCCACCTTGGTGGAAATCTTGTTGCGCACCTCCGCGGGCACCGTCAGCCGGGGCAAATCCACATACGGCCAACCCATGACCGCGGCCAGCTTCTGTAAAAATACGTCCTCGGCCAGGCCGCGTTCGCGCGCCACAAACGTCAACCACGGTTCGGATGCTCCGCCGTTGGTGGCCGCGCGCCACGACCGGTGCAGATCGTCCACCTGCGCCAACGTTGCGCCGGCGGCCGTCGCCAGCAGATTCTTTGCCGGACTGAAACCCATTCGTTTTTTACTGGTTCAACAGCCAAAGTCGGGAAAAGTTGCAAAATTCGGAAAAAAACTCAATCTCCCGGAATTCGCCGGGCTGTGGAACGGTGGAAAGCCCGGAGTTGCCGCGCGGCGAAGAAACGGTTAACGATTCAACCCGCATGAAGCATTTTGCCACCCTCACGGTCATCGGGCGTGACAAGACCGGCGTCATCGCCCGCGTCACGTCCTTTCTGTTCGAGCAAAAGGCCAACATTGAGGCCCTGGAAGAGCAGGTTACGCGCGGCCAGTTCAGTATGACGCTCCAGGCGTCCTGGAAAAAAAACCAACTGGATGTCGAGGCGCTCCGCACCGGCCTCGACGCCCTCGCCCGGCAACTGGGTATGGAGATCAAATTGCGATTCACCGATCCGCAACGGCGGCAGAAATTCGCGATTTTCGTCACCAAAGAGCCGCATTGCTTCGAGGCGCTGATGAAAGCCAAACTGAAAGCCGAGGCCGCGCTGGTGATTGGCAATCACGCCGAATTTGCGCCGCTGGCGGAAAAATTCAAGCTGCCATTCACATACCTCTCCTGGAACGACCGCGCCGCAGCCGAGGCGCGGGCGTTGCAATTGCTGGAGGAAAACGAAATTGATTTCATCGTGCTGGCCCGGTTCATGAAAATTCTCTCGCCCAACTTTGTCTGGCGCTACAAAAACAAAATCATCAACATCCATCCCTCCCTGCTGCCCAGTTTCCCCGGCCCGCAGGCCTATCGGCAGGCGTACGAGCAGGGCGTGAAAATTGCCGGCGTCACGGCACATTTTGTCTCGATGCGATTGGACGAAGGCCCGATCATCGCGCAGGGGGCGTTTGCCATCCGGCCTGGCATGGGGCTGAAGGAAATCATCGCCCGCGGCCGGCAGCTCGAGGCCGCGGTGCTCGTCAAGGCCGTAAAACTGTATCTGGGCAGGCGGCTGGATGTCCATTGGGGCGTGGTCCAGGAAGTGTGAGCGAGACCGCGGGGGCGTCCCACACCGGCGGGCATTTGAATCGTTTTTGGCGAAGGGCGTCCGGCGCATAAAGATTGCGTCACCGCAAAGCTTCCTTTTGAATCTGCGCCGACATGAGCGCGTTGCTGGAAGTCAAAAATCTGAAAGTGCATTTTCCCGTCCGGCACGGGCTGTTCCGCCGCGCCAGGGAAACGGTCAAGGCGGTGGACGATGTCAGTTTCCGCCTGGCTCCGGGCGAAACGCTGGGTCTGGTGGGCGAGAGCGGCTGCGGCAAGACGACGCTGGGCCGCGCCATTGTCCGGCTGATTGAGCCGACATCCGGCGAGATTTTTCTGGACGGCGAAAACATCACGCGGATGCGCGGCGCCGAATTGCGGGCGCGCCGGCGCAAGTTCCAGATTATTTTCCAGGACCCGTACAGTTCGCTCAATCCCCGGATGACGGTGGAACAGATTGTCGGCGAGGCGCTGGACATCCACCGACTGGCCGCTGACCGGGCGGCGCGGCGGCGGCGCATCGCCGAATTGCTTCAGGCTGTGGGGCTGGACCCGATTTATGCGCAGCGTTATCCGCACGAATTTTCCGGCGGCCAGCGTCAGCGCATTGGCATCGCCCGCGCCCTGGCGGTGGAGCCTAAATTGATCATTTGCGACGAGCCGGTGAGCGCGCTGGATGTTTCGGTGCAGGCGCAAATCATCAATTTGCTCCGCGATTTGCAGCGCCAGCGCGGCATTGCCTACTTGTTCATCGCTCACGATCTGGCGGTGGTTGAACACATCAGCCACCGCGTCCTGGTGATGTATTTGGGCCGGATTGTGGAGGCGGCGGAGGCGAAGACGGTGATTCGCGACCCGCAGCATCCCTACACCCAGGCGCTCATTTCCGCCGTGCCGGAAATCGAGCCGGAGACCAAGCGTCAGCGAATTGTTTTGCCGGGCGACGTGCCTTCACCGATTCATCCGCCGGGCGGTTGCCCGTTTCATCCGCGCTGTCCCATCGCCCAATTTCCCAAGTGCCGGGATGAATTTCCGGAATTTCGCGAAGTCAAAAAAGATCATTGGGCATCCTGCCACTTTGCCGGAACGCCCATCGAAAACGCGCGTAACCCGCTCCCGGCCGCGAACGTCTAACCCGCCGGCTTATCGCGGTGCGGCCCTGCCGGCCGGCGCGCCCTGACTCTGAAAGTCGCGCCAGCCTTTTACCGGGCCCGCCGTGACAAACAGCCGGTAGGTGACTCCCGGCTGCAGGGGTTGCGCTCGGGCGCCTTTCACGGCCGGCACGAGTCCCTCGATGCGCTGGCCGTAAATGAAATAGTTGATGGGCCGGGATCGGGGATGGCCCACCAGATGCCAGACGGGCAGGACGAGTTGGTTGGTTTGCCACGCGGCCAGCGGCACAACTTTGATTTCGGTCAACTGGTAATCTTTGCCCAGGCCGAACATCAGCAGCTCCGCCGGCGCCCGGCCCGGCGCATGAAACCGAACCGGGCGGCGCGCAAAGGCAATGTGAATGGTCCGGGGCCGGAACCAGTCGGTGAAGCCGACAACATAAATGGCCGCCAGCAGCAGCAACAAGCCGAAGAGCGCAATGGTTTTTTTATTCATAAACGAAACAAAGAAATGAACCGCGCGATTACCGCACGCGTCAAACACTTCAATCAGACGTCCCAAAGAAGGGAATGGTTATGAACTTATCAAAACAGCGACCGTTGACCAGTGGGAAACGAGATGAGAAAGGCCGGGCCAGCGGAGGGAAATTCGCCCTTGCAGAAACGGCGACTCGTTCACACCGTCTGCTCTCCGCTTCCCGCGGCGGAGTGGCCTTCACCCTCATTGAACTTTTGGTGGTGATCGCCATCATCGCCATTTTGGCGGCGATGTTGCTGCCGGCGTTGGCGCGCGCCAAGGAATCCGGCAAGCGCATTGCCTGCCTCAACAACCTCCGGCAATTGGGACTGGCGTCCGAAATGTATCTCAATGACAACCAGGACACCTTCCCGCCACGCTCGGATACACAACGCTGGCCCACCCGGCTCTACAGCAATTATGGACGGTCATTGAAGGTGCTGCTTTGCCCCGACGACGTCGTCAGGGTGGTCAACGGCGTCACCCAGCCGGCCACCTACGGCACCACCAACGCCGACAACGCCGCCGACGCCTCCCCGCGCACCTATTTCATCAACGGCTGGAACGATTATTTCGAGTCCATCGGCGCCGGATTCCCGCCACCCGTGGAGCAAGGCATGAAAGAAACAGCCATCGTTCATCCCAGCGATACCTGCCTTTTCGGAGAAAAAATTTCTGAACGCGGCGATTTCTACATGGACTTGCTGGAGAACGGCGGGAACGATTTTACCGGTGTTTTGGACCAGACCAAGCACGAAGAAAAAACAGGCGCCAACTACGCCTTTGCCGACGGCAGCGCGCGCTTCCTCAAATTCCCCCAGGCATTGGACCCGCTGAATTTGTGGGCGCTGAGCGACAGCAACCGCGTTTCCTATGCGGTCTTTTATTGAAACGGGCGCTCGGCCATTGGCGCCCGGCGGTTCGTGGTTGCAGTTCCGCCGATTCATGTTAAAGATTACTGCATGCGCAAGCCCAACGCCGTTTCCTCCGCCAGCCGCGTCACCCGCCGTCAATTTATCCACACTTCGTCCGCTGCGCTGGCGGGGGCGGCTTTGCTGCCGTCGCTGACTTTTGCCGAAGCCTCGCCGCCGGCCCGCACGGCGACCGACCAGGTCACGCTTGGCCAGACCGGTCTTAAATTGAGCCGGCTCGGTTTCGGCACCGGCAGCGCTAACGGTTATGTACAAACCGCCAACGGCAAAAGCGCTTTTATTGATCTGATTCATTACGCTTATGACCGCGGCATCACTTACCTCGACACGGCGCAGGCTTACGCCACTTTTGATTGGATGAGTGACGCCATCAAAGGGTTGCCGCGCGAAAAATTGTTCATTCAATCCAAGATGGACGGCCGGCCTGCCGACGTGCTGGCGGAGATTGATCGTCAACGCAAAACGCTGGGTACGGATTACATTGACAGCCTGCTGGTGCACTGCATGACGCGCGGCAACTGGACGGACGATTGGCGGCGAGTGATGGACGCTTTTGACGAGGCGAAGGCGCGAAAATGGATTCGCGCCAAAGGCGTCTCGTGCCATACCCTGCCGGCATTGCGCGCGGCGGTGGCCAGCGACTGGACGGAAGTCCACCTGGTGCGCGTCAATCCGCAAGGGGCTTACACCGATGCTGAAGCCGACGGCTGGGGCCGATCGCGGCACGACATCGCGCCGGTGATCGAACAGATCCAACAGATGCGCGCCAAGGGCCGCGGCGTCATTGGCATGAAAATCTGCGGCAACGGCACTTTCACCGATCCGGCCGACCGCGAGAAATCCATCCGCTTCGCCATGAGCCGGCCGGAGATTGACGCGGTGGTTATCGGCTTCAAAAGCCGCGCCGAAATTGACGAGGCCATCGAGCGCATCAACCGCGCGCTGAAGGAAGCGTGAGGTGCTGTCCAGAAGGTTGCAGCACCAGATTTAGTTCAGCAGCTTTTCAAACCGCGCCGCGGCGGCATCCCATTGCGCAGTGTCCTGCGGGGTGAACGTTTTCATTTCAAAGGAGCGGCGAACCACTTCGCGCGCCGCCTCCAGCGAAGGTAAATGGCCCAGGGTAATGGCTTGAACCAAAATGTTCCCCAACGCGGTGCATTCGGTTGGACCGGCCACGACGGGAATGTTCAGCGCGTTGGCGGTGAATTGGTTTAACGTGGCGTCCCGGCTCCCCCCGCCGACGACGTGCAGGCGCTCGATTTTTTTGCCGATGAGCTGTTCCAGGCGGCGCAGCACGGCGCGGTAGGACAGGGCGAGACTTTCGTAAATGCAGCGCACATACGCGCCAGGCTCCGCCGGCACGGGCTGCCGGGTCTCCGAACAAAACGCGGCAATTTTTTGAGGCATGTCGTCGGGGCTCAAAAACCGCGAGTCGTTGGGATTGATCAGCGAGACGAACGGCGGCGCGCCGGCGGCCAGTTTTTCGAGCGTGGCGAAATCGTATGCTTTCTCTTCCCTGGCCCAGTGCCGGCGGCATTCCTGCACCAGCCAGAGGCCGACGATGTTTTTCAGCAGCCGGACAGAATGGCCATAGCCGATTTCGTTGGTGAAGGAGAATGTGCGCGCCTGGTCGTTGATGATGGGCGCGGGCCATTCGACGCCGACGAGCGACCAGGTGCCGGAGCTCAGGTACGCCCAGTGGCCGTCGCGGGCCGGCACGGCGGCCACTGCCGCGGCGGTGTCGTGCGAGCAGCCGGCGACCACTTCGATTTGCGGCAGGCCGGTTTCGGCCGCGAGATTTTTTTTCAACGGACCCAGCCGCGTGCCGGAAGGGCACAGCGGGGCGAACAAATCTTCGCGAAGGTTCAGGGCCGTGAGCAGTTTCTTCGACCAGGCGCGGGTCAGCGGATTGTAGAGTTGCGTGGTGCTGGCCAGCGAAACTTCGTTGCACGCCACGCCGGAGCAAAAGTAATTGAACGCGTCGCCGATCAGCAGCAGCCGTCGCGCGCGGGCGAGACGTTCAGACGGCTCGGTCGCAAGCTGATAAATCGTGTTGATGGGCATGAATTGAATGCCCGTCTCGCTGTAAATCGTCGGCCAGTCCACTCGCGCGCGCACCGTTGAAACGCCGGCCGCGGTGCGGGCATCGCGGTAGCACCAGACTGGCGGTATCATCCCGCCGTGCTCGTCGTAAAGCACGTAGTCTACGCCCCAGGAATCGGCGCTGAGGCTGGAAACCGGCAGGTTCCGGGCCGCCGCTTTTTTGAGTCCGGTCTTCAGTTCGGCGAGCAGACCTGGAAGATTCCAGTGCAGTGCGCCCGCGGATTTCACCGGGCCGTTGGGGAAGCGGTGAATTTCTTCGACGGAAATTTTGTCGTCGGCCAGCGTGCCGAGCATGAGCCGGCCGCTGTCGGCGCCGAGGTCGCAAGCCAGATAATGCGTGGGCATGATGAGGGAGGCATTATGCCGCGTGCGCAGGCCGTGTCAACGGGAAGCGCTGGGTGAAACGGTCCAGACCAGCGCCGCGAGCCGCTCCCGTTTTCTTCGCCGCCTGACGAACCAGTCACAAATTCGTTTGCCAATCGTCGGCGTCGGCGTATTTTGAGGGAACAAGCTGAAATAAATTTTTTCTCATCGCGAAAATTATGAATTCGACCGTAACCGCATCGTCCCGACCGGCCTCCGCGCTGAGCCAGTTGGACCAGCTCAAACAATTCACCGTGGTGGTGGCTGACACCGGCGACTTCGAAGCCATCCGACAATATGGGCCGCGCGACGCCACGACCAACCCCTCCCTCATTCTCAAAGCGGCCCAGAAGCCCGAATACCAGTGGCTCCTGGACAAAGCCGTGGCCGAAAACAAAAACGCCGCCGGTGGCGAGGCGTTGGTTCGCCGCATCCAGGACGACCTGTTGGTGTTGTTCGGCGTGGAAATTTTGAAAATCGTGCCGGGGCGTGTTTCGACCGAGACCGACGCGGATTTGTCGTTCGACACCGAGGGACTGGTCGCCAAAGCGAGAAAATTCATCGAACTTTACTCGCGCCACGGCATTGAACGCGAACGGGTGCTCATCAAGATCGCCTCCACCTGGGAGGGCATTCGCGCGGCGGAAATTCTGGAGCGCGAAGGCATTCACTGCAATCTGACGCTGCTGTTTTCCTTCCCGCAGGCGGTGGCCTGCGCCGAGGCGAAGGTGCGGTTGATTTCGCCGTTTGTGGGGCGGATTCTGGACTGGCACAGGAAAAACACCGGCAAAGACTTTGCGCCCGCCGAAGACCCCGGCGTGCAATCGGTCCGGGAGATTTACGCCTACTACAAAAAATTCGGCTACGCCACCGAAGTGATGGGCGCCAGTTTCCGCAACGTCGGCGAGATTCTGGAACTGGCCGGCTGTGACCTGCTCACCATCAGCCCGCCGTTGCTGGCCGAATTGCAGCGCAGCACCGCGCCGGTGGTCAGAAAATTAAGCCCCGAACAGGCCCGGCAAGCCAGGCTGGAAAAAATCTCGCTGGACGAAAAAAAGTTCCGCTGGCTTTTCAACGATAACCCGATGGCGGTGGAAAAAACGGCCGAAGGTATTCGACTGTTTCACGCCGACGCGCAGAAACTGCAGCAGCTTCTGGCCGCCCGGCTGCGATGACCGCCCCTGGCGGCCGTCCGGAAGATCGCCCGGTCGCCGCCGCCAATTCGATTCGTGCGTGTTCGGCCTTTGCTCATTGCCACCGACGCCCTTCCGTGCACTCCAGCCCCTCATCGGCGGTGCTCCGCACTCTGGTTTGCTTTGCCGTGCGGGAGGAGGCTGCGCCGTTTCAGAAAATCCTGGCTGCCGACCAATCCCGCGGCGCCTCCGTTTCCATTTTGATCACGGGCATCGGTCGGGCCAGGGCCGGGATTGCCGTGCGGGAATTTCTCTCCGCTCATTTGCCGCAGCAGGTTTTTACCTGTGGCTTTGCCGGCGGGTTGAATCCCGCTTTGAAAACCGGCGAGGTCCTTTTTGAACTTCCGCATCCGACCTCGGCCCTCCACGGAATGCTGCTGGCCGCCGGAGCCAGACCGGCGAAATTTTTTTGCGCCGATCGCATTGCCACCACGGCCGCCGAAAAACAAGCGCTGCGCGCTCAAACCGGAGCCGACGCCGTGGAAATGGAATCGGCGGCGATCCACGCGATGTGCGCTGCGCGCGGCCTCGCCTGCGCCACACTCCGGGTGATTTCCGACGCTGCGGAGGAGGATTTGCCACTGGATTTCAACGCCTTGATGCGGCCGAACGGAAATCTGGATTTTGGGAAACTATTCCTCACCGCCGCCGCCTCGCCGCGGAAGGTCGGTGCGCTGCTGACGTTGCGAAAAAAAAGCAAATTCGCCGCCGAGCAATTGGCCAAAGTCCTCCAGCAGGTAACAGGATAAGGGCGCACACGCGCCGCCGGCGCCGGACGCGGGCCTAGCGTTGAATCGCGTGCGGCTCCGTCTCCGCCGGCGCCGTTTTTTCCTGCACATGCTCGCCGTAACTGATCAGCGCCGCGCCGATGACGATGACGATGATTCCACTCCAGCGCAGCGCATTGACCCGTTCGTGAAGAATGAATTGCGCCGCCAGCGTGGTCATGATGAAACTCACCGCCGTCAGCGGCCAGACAAAGCTCACCTCGCATTGAGCCAACAGGTATTGCAGCAGGATGAAGAAAATCGTTTCGAGCAACAGCCCCAGCAGCACATTCTTGTTCGTGAACCAATTGCCGACGAGTGCGGCAACGTTTTTCCACACCGGAATGCCGTCCGTTTTGCGCGTGGTGTATTGGGCGCCAATTTCATTGATGCCTTCCTTCAAGGCAATAACGCCAAACGCCTCAAACGCGAAGGCCACCAGGAGGATGATCAAAATTTTTGTCATAACGCTCCTTTTTAACTGTGAACGCCGCAAAACACACGAAAATAAAATCCCTCCGTCACACCGGCCGCATCCCGTCTGGAGGCGTCGGGCGGCGCAGGAGAGGCCACTTCACAAATCCCGATAACGAATCAGCTCAATGCCGAGTTGTTCCACGCGGGCTTTTACGCGCGGACTGACGAGGGCATCGAACTCGTGCTTGAATTGGTCCAGCGACGGATGCGCATAAAGCTCCGCATCTCCCGGCGGCAGTTCGGGCAGCAGCTTCAACAGGTAATCTTCATCCACGCGACCGTCCTGCAGAAGACCAAAGGTGATCGGTGCGCAGCGGATTTTCCTGGCGGCCAGCGTTTGCCGCGCGCGCGCGGAAAGCCAGGCGTAAATCGCCGCATGCGAGAGGCGATAAAACCAGTGTCCGCGCGCCATCCGCCGGCTGCGGCTCAGGCAATCGCGCGTCAGCCGAAAATGCCGGATGCCCAGCGATTCCGCCTCGTCCATCAGGATGGCGAAAATCACCGGGTGCAGGTGCAGATGCAGGTGGCCATTGACGTGATCGAGCGGCAGGCCGGTCGAGTGGAATTTTTCAAATTGGGCGCGGATTTCGGCGCGCAGCAATTCGCGCAAATGGCGGCGGAAGAAATATTTCATCCCCGCGCCGACGGGGCGGGATGAAAATTCGCCGCGGGCATTCACCAGACCGGGAATTTTTTCGGGCGGCAACGTCGAATGACCGCACAGCAGGGTCAGGTGCAATCCGACGCCCAGGCGCGGATGTTCCCGGGCCAGCGT
>DASRCU010000138.1:0-2791 GCA_035652955.1 Verrucomicrobiia bacterium
GCGGAGAATCTAAAACAGTGTCTTCTACGGCATGTGCAGAGCCAAAAACGCTGGAACCCTCAGCGCGCATGTAAGCAATGAAATCATCGTCACGATCCGAAATCGTGCCGCACCGTTGAATTGGACGCCGAGCAAATTCACGGCGCTCATTCTGGAAAAATGGCTTAACGACGGAGCCCCACCAGTCCACCCCATCGACGAATCCATGGTGCGGTTATCCAAATTGGCGGAAAAAGAAATCCGCCGAAAAGGGTGACACCATGGGCAGGAAATCGCGAGAGAAGTGGGCGAACCGTGCCGAAAAATATCAACCCCCAACAGAGGATGAGATGCATCAATTTTTTGCACGTTTCACCGAAGGGATTCCAGCAAACCCAGCGGAGGCTGACTTTGTGAGAGACAATCAGCTTCTGGTTCAAAAAAACCGAGGCATAGTAGCGAGGCAGAAGACCGATGGCCGACTATGCATTTTTTGGCCCGACGAAACCGGAAACTTTACGTTCAAATTTGCAGATGGAGGCCCGCCAGCGCCATTTTAGGCGCTGTCGGCCGGCGAAACGTCAACGTCGATTTCCGGAAGGGTCCGGACGTATTCGATAAAGGCACACTCGCCCTCGATGTTTTCCTCGACGGCGTTCCAAGTGTAGCCGTTGACCCGGCGCAACACCAAGGCGTACTCGTCGGCGGAAAGCATGACGTAGCCGGCAGACGGCTTTAGCTGCATGCGCAAGTGACAGATGGCAACGACCTCGTCCGAAGAGGCCCGGCCCTCAAGAACCAGCTTGAGCGCGTCGAGATAGGTCATCTCCGGATTGATCGTGTTTTTGAGCGGGCGGAACTCCAGTTTCCGCATTTTTTTTGTAGTGGGCATGGTCAAGCGTGAGCAGTGAGCAGACCGTCCTTAAACGTGAGGGACGTGAAAGTGGTAATCGTGGCCGTTTGTCCGGCGGTGCCGTCATGGGCCGCATGCGTGCCGATAAAGGCCCAATAGTTCGACGTGAGGCCGCAGGCGGCCCCGCTCGCGAGCGGAACGAAGCCAACGCCGCTTTGCGTGATGACAAACCCGCCCGCCGCGCCAAGTTCCAGGTTGCCGGCGTTCGTCGTGACAATGCCATCTGTGCCGTTGTGGCTGAATCCGCAGTATTTCGTATAGCTCGCGGCGTCGTAAGATTTGATAATCCCGCCCGTCTGAATGACAAAATTGGCGGGAGCGGAGAGCGCGACAAACTTGGTGGGGTCGCCACCGGTCGGAGTCGTGACGAGGTACGCGACAAACCCGCCCGTCGTGATAGGCGTTGCCGGCGTGCCGTTGTAAAATTCCGCCCAGGCATTGAAACAAACGGCGGTCCGGCCGGTGGCGGACGCCATGTTGTAATCCGTGATGCCGAAAATGGCCGCGCCGGCGTCCGAGGTGCCCAAACAGACGCGCTTGCCCTCAAGTCCGCTGAATTGACCGGCGGTGCCGACGCTGTCCGTCGCGAGGAAAATTCCGCCGATACTGTGCCCGGCGCCGGCGGTGCCCGTCCCGTCGATTTTGATTTCGCCGAGCATCGCCGTTTGCACCGTGCCATTGTTCGCCGGCGTCAGCTCGTAATAATTGTGCTGCAGGATACCCCGGCCGGTGGAAACGGCCGTTGTGCGCGTCATGTAGCACAAGACGGTAGCGTCCTGCGCCGAGGTCGAAGGATCGGCCCCTAGACCAAGCTTTCCGTTTAAAATCTGCAGCCCGGTGAAGGTGTTATTTTGCGCGACGACATAAGACAGGATGTCCGCCGGCGTCAGCTGCTTGTTCGCTCCGCTTTGGACGCAGGCGATTTTCTCCGTGCCGGAGAGGCTGGTGACGTGAGGGTCAGCTGAAATTTTGCCGCTCATATTTCGCGCATGAGAAAGCTTCCGTCTTCGCGCAAATAGGGCGTCCCATCCTCCCGCAAAAGAAAGCTTCCGGGGAAACCGATGGTTTCGGGCGTCGGGACGCAGTCGAGGTTAGGGAGACGGGGAAACACTGAGCGGACCTCCGATTTTGGAGAGTTGATCCTTGGCGGCCTGTTCCAGTTCGGCCTTTTTGGCGTCGGTCATGAAATGCCACGCGGCAAAGAGGCCACCAGCGACGCAGAGGCACCCCAGAAGCACGTAATTGGCCGTTATCGCGTCAACCAGCCGGCCGACAAGCGGGAAGGCCACGGCGCCGGCAAAGCAGCATAGCGCGGCCTTGCCGTGCGCGCGATAGAGTAGCCAGACGCCGAGCACGGCGGCCACGGCCGAAAGCTTCCAGTAATTGGCGAGGCCGTTCGCGTCGGCTTGTTCCTTGAGGGTAGGGGGCTTTGGCGGAGTGAACGCGCGCGGACCTTGGACGTGCTCGGAGTGAGTCTTAAGCACGATCGCAGGCAGCGCCGTTTTGGGTGCTGCTAGATCCTGCGCGCCATTTCCGGCGCTAGTTGCCGGCGGAACGTCAATGGTAATTCTCGAGCCCGGCACAAGAGGGATTTGCGTGGCCGAGTCGAAAGACGACACGTCAACCGGCACTTCCGCCGGGCCGGCCTGCTTGGTCACGGTGCCCGAGGCCGATTTGTGAACGAAGGCGGGAAATTTCAGCGTGGAGCATCCCGCCAGCCAGAAAATAAGCAGGAAGGACAGCCAGACGTTACTTTGAGGGAGGAGTGTCTTTTTCACGGCATTCACGCAAAAAGCGTTTCCAGCGTTGCAGGGCGGAGGGGATGAGGCCGGCGATGGTGAGGAGCCCCACGACCGAGGCCAGGACGGCGTTGAAATGCTCCAGCGTCAGGACGGCGGT
>DASRCU010000139.1:0-20210 GCA_035652955.1 Verrucomicrobiia bacterium
GAATCATGACCATCGCATTGGTCACCGGAGACCAGCTTTTACCCGTCAACGTGGCGCTCCGCCAAAGCGTGTACGTGGAGCCCGGTCGGTAATTCGCCGTGATGTGCGCCTGCTGATGGGTCAACGTCAGGCCGGTGATGAAGGGCAGGGTGGCTTGAGCGGCGGCGGCGGCGGCGGCAAAATCAATCCGGCCCCAGCCGTAAAATGGGTTCCATTGCCCCGCCGGCCAGCCGTTGGGTTGATGGGCCGTCGCCTTCAAAATCTCAACAACGTCGTCCGGTCCGAGAGTGGGATTGATGCTCAGGAGCACCGCCACGACGCCGGCAAACACCGGTGCGGCGTAACTGGTGCCGCTGGCAAATCCGTAACCGCCGCCGGTGGTGGTGGAAAAAATGTTCCAGCCTGGCGCGGCAAAATCCACTTGCGGCCCGGCCAGCGAGCGCATGTTGTCGGCCGCATCGGTCATGGCAATGCAATAAATATCCGGCTCATTGGTCGTGTAAGGCGCGGCGTCGGCGTTGCCGCCGGCCATGATCAGTATCCCGCGTGCCGTGGCCTTCAAATATGCTCCGGCCGCGTTTAACGTGTCGCTGTCTCCGCCGGTCCAACTGATGTTGACCACTCGCACTCCGTGATCCGCGGCCCAAATCACGGCGTCATACATCTCACTGATTGAACCGTTGATGTTAATGGGCAGAATTGTGCAATTGCCCATACCGGCCACGCCCAGGCCGTTGTTGATGACTGCGGCCGCCAAACCCGCGCCCAGCGTCGAGTGATCCGTGCCGCTGCTGTTGGTCACCGCCACGTTTTGGTCCGCGTCCCAGCCTGCTGCCACATGATCGGCCAGGTCGGGATGATTCATTTGAAACGGCGCATCCACCATGGCGATGCGAATGAAGGGTTGCCCTTGACTCAGCGACCAGGCTTGCCGGCTGCCGAGGACGGCGTGATACCATTGATTGGTGTATTGCGGGTCGTTGGGAAACGACTGAGGCGTCTGGAACCAGTCCAGTTCCGCAAAGGCCACGTCCGGTCGCGCGGCCAGTCGTCGTTGCGCTGCCATTTCCTGTCCTGATTCGACGCGAATGGCAGCCACGTGGCGCGCACCTTTGAATTTTACCAGCACCAACTGCGAATTGAACCAACGCACCGGGCCTGACGCCGCCCCTCGCCCCAGCCGTTCAGTCGGCGGAAGGCTTCGGCCAGACGTATCAGCCTGAGGCAGGGGAACCGCTTGCTGCGCCAAATCCGGCGCCTCCAATGCTTCCAAAGAAAGCAAGTTCGGAATCCGTCGGCCTGCCGAAGCCGATAACCTCGTGACTGCCTCGTCGCCAACCGCTGGAGCGTTGCTTTCCGCTGCCAGGCTGCACGTCACAGCCAGCCACACGGTGATTAACAGAACCGGCCGCGTCACAGGACAAAACATTGGAAATTATCCATCGGCCCCAGCCTGGTCTTTTAACCTGCCGATGTCCATTCGCAAAACAATGGTCTTCGTTTCCCGAATCGGTGGCGCAGGCGTCTTTCATCGGGGCAAGGCGCGACCGGATGAAAGACGCCTGCGCCTCTGTTCTTAAAATCGGTTGAACGACTTTTTTTAACGGGCTGCCAAGGAACGGAAGTCCACGACAAATGCGCAACTCATTCGTTTGATGGCCAGTTTGCTTTGGCGAGCGCCAAACGCATAACCGAATACAGACTGATGGCAACGACGGCTTCGCCCGGCACCAGCCACCAGAACCATCCTTGCTTCCAGGAGAGTGACGCCACCCCCGCAAGCGCCAAGGCGATGATCATCACCACAATCATATTCAGGCCGCGAGTGGCGGACTTCGCGGCGTCCGGCGGTTGTGAAAGCGGCACACCGTGACCGCCCAGGTTGGGCACCAGGGCGAAAACCGGCAGCGCAATGATGCCCGGCAGAAACAGAGCCAGTTGCGAAAGATTTCCACGCATCAGCCAGACAATCAGGGCTACGAGCAATATCGTTGGCAGGGCCAGCAGGCAAAGCACGGCACGCCGCGCACCGTGGCAGATGGCGGCGGGCCCGCGCAGCGGCGCGAGGCGGAAAATGTCCGATGCCTGCCATTGTTGGGAGAATTGCAGCATTTGCAATCCCAGCAGCGGCACCATTCCCAGATAAATGCCCGAGAACGTAACGATGAAACCAGGATCATTGGAGCCGCCGCGTCCGTGATTCTGGACAAGGAAAATGAACGGGATGATGAGCATGGGCGCAATACCGGGATAAACCCGCAACTTCACATCGCGGTCCCGGATGAGATATGCCGTGGTGAGCAGAAACGATGCGCGCGTCACCGGCTCGCGCAGCCACCAGCTCAAAGGCGGCAGATTGACCAGCCTAACGATCAGGCGGCGGCTTCCTCGTTTGATCGGTGTGGAAACCGTTTCGTTGAGCGCTTGCAATCCGATCTCATAATCGCGCGCCAGTTTGTCAAAGGCGATCCAGAGGACCAGGGCAGTAGCCCCCAATCCAATGGCCGCCAGAATCCAGGACCCCAACAGGCCGCTGCCGGAGAATGCATCATCCAGACCGGCGAACCACGCCGGCGGCAATAGATTTACCCGCCAGGAGAGTTCACTGACGTTGAGAATGCGGTCAACGTGCATCACTATCTGTGGCAGGATTTGGCTGGCCATGACTGCGGCAATCGAAACAATCACCTGCGAGACGGTCATCAAATTTTCCAGCCGCTCCCGCCCAAACCAGCGCAGGCACAACTGATAGACCAGCACGACGCAACCCGTGCAAAAGAGCGCCTCCAGGGTGGTGGAAAAAATGTGGACGACCGGAAAACGCCAGTTGCCGCCGGAACCGAATCCGACGAACAAGCCGACCAAATTGAAGGCGCCAGCCAGCCACAGCGAGATTTCGACCAGCACGCGGACTTTGGCCCACAACACCGCCCGGGGACTGACGGGCCGGTGCAGCAGAATGTCGGCCTCCTCCCTGTTAAAAAGAATTTCGCCCGCTGAAGCCGCCACGAACATGCCCAGAAAAACAAACGTCATGGCGTGGAGATAAACCGCCAGCGCGAACACCGGCTGGCGCAGGAAGAACAGCGCGAAGCAGCCAAACGCCAAATAAGACACCAGCACCCACGCCAGTTTTTCAGCGATGGATTTGGGGGCGCCGGACGCGCCTTGCCGGCTCAGACCCCGCAGGCTGCGCCCGCGCAGGAACAAAGTCAGGAACAGACGACGCAGAGTTTTTTCCGGGGTCGGAGGCGCCTCCGGGAAAAAGGACGGTACTGTAATTTCAGTCCCGTTCATGGCCGAAACGTCCTGGCAAAATCCTCAGCGCGGCGTTCGAGTTCGGTGCCGCCGGTCAGTTGGGTAAACAATTTTTCCAAGGTACCGGAATTATGAGCAGCCACCAATTCATCCGGTTTGCCGTCCAACAGCAACTTGCCCTTGTCAATGATGATGACCCGATGACAGACGCGCTCGACCACATCCAGAATATGCGAGCTGTAAACAATGGTTTTCCCCTCGCGTGCCAGCATCTGGATGAGTGCCTTGAAACCGACCGCGGCGTTGGCATCGAGGCCATCGAGTGGTTCGTCGAAAAAGACCACCGGCGGGTTGTGCAGAAGCGCCGAGGTGATGACGACTTTGCGCCGCATGCCCTTGGAATAGGCACCCAGCAGCTTGTCCGTGAGCGTCTCGAAGCTCAGATCAAAAAAGGCGATGAACTGCTTTATGCGGGCCCGGGCGGCATTTTGCGGGATGCCGTAAAGTGCCCCGACCATCTCCAGATATTCCAGACCCGTCAGCGATTCAAAGACCGCGCCGGATTCGGGTACAAACCCGACGTTGCGTTTCACTTCGACGGGTTGGGTCTGCAAATCGAATCCGCACACGGTGGCCCGGCCGCCGCTGGGTTCAATCATCCCCGTCAGCATTTTCAGGGTGGTGGATTTGCCGGCGCCATTGGGGCCGAGAAAACCGACGATTTGTCCAGGAGGCACCTCGAAGGAAAGCGCATCCACCGCGGTCCGGTCGCCGAAACGTTTGCTGAGCTTGTCCAGGGAGATCATCAGAATGGCCGTTCAGAGATTGCTCAAATTAGTTCCTTCGCACGGAACCGCCAGAGAGCCAGCAACAGCATAATAATCACAAAGTCCAGGGCATACAGACTCAAAAAGAGGACATCTTTCCAACTGAGGAGACTGCCCTGGAGCACCTGGGAAAACACACTGAAATCCTGGTAGCTAGGCAGGAGGTAGTAAAGAGGATTGTGGAGTGAGCAAAGGCCATTGCCGCCGAAAAGGGCCAGGACGGACGCGACCAGGGGATGGACGAACAACGAAAGCAGCATGGCCACCGATCCCAGGATGAGTTCATCACAAAACATCAACCACGGCGCCCATTTGACGGCGGGGTTTAATTCCAGGCCTTGCGATTGGGCGAAAATGAAAATGGCCAGGCAGGTGAGCATGGCATAACCCGCCATCACCACCACGCCTCCCAGGTATTTGCCCAGGAGGAATTGGAGGCGGGAAACCGGTTTTGAGAGCGTCAGCCGGATGGTGCCTCGGCGGATTTCCGATGTCACAGCCAGACTGAAAATGAACAGGCTGACCACCTCACCTCCCCCGGAGGCCATTGCATAAAACTCGGCCTGCAGGAAGGAGGATGCCTGCTCCATCGAAGCGCGAAAGCGCTTTTGTTCGGTCGCGCTCATCCCGTTGGTGGCCGCCGTGGTTGCGGTGGCGGAATGAGTGGCTTCAGAGCTGTAGGCTGCGGTGATGTTTTTGCGGGCGGACGACATCAGGATCGAAAAAACGATCGTCAAGGCCAGTGAAGCCACCATCAGCCCCAGCAGCAGGCGTTGATACAGCAGCGCGCGAATGCTGTCCGTGGCAATGAGAAAAATTGTTTTCATAACTTTGGCGGCGGCGTGATGGAGGAAAAGAAAATTTCCTCCAGCGATTGCGTCTCGGTTTCCCGCTGCAAAATCCCGACGTGATGCTGGTGCAGCAGTTCTTCGACGGTTTGCCGGAGTGTTTCATCCGGGCAGCGGATAACGATCTTTGCCTGCGTCATGGTCACTTCCGCCCTGGTGGCCGCCAGCGCCTCCAGCACCGGCGCGGGCAGGCTGCCGACGACCAGCCGGGTGCTTTTGTCGGCCGACAGTTCCTGCAAGGTTCCCATCCGTTTCAGTTCGCCGTTTTGCAGGATGGCTACGCGATCACAGATTGTTTCGACCTCTGACAAAATGTGCGAGCTGATGAACACCGTTTTGCCGCGGCGCTTCAACTCCAGCAGAATATCGCGGAATTCCTTGCGCCCGACCGGGTCCAGACTGGCCGTCGGCTCATCCAGGATCAGCAGATCCGGGTCGTGGATCATGGCCTGGGCAAACCCAATGCGCTGGGCCATGCCCTTCGAATATTTGGCCACCGATTTCTCGGCCGCTTCCTCCAGTTGCAGCCGTTGCAAAAGCTCGCTGACCCGGCTGGAGCGCGTTTCAACCGGTACGCCGCAAAGGGCGGCGTAGAAATTCAACAATTCCCGGCCGCGATAGTAGGTATGAAGATTGACCGATTCGGGCAGATATCCCAGCCGCCGGTGAACCGCCGTCTCAGGCACCGGCCGATCAAACAAATAAGCCATCCCGCTGGTGGGGCGGATCAAATTGAGCAGCAAATGAATGGTGCTCGTCTTGCCCGCACCATTTGGTCCCAGAAACCCAAAAATCTCGCCTTCCTTCACCTCCAGGTTCAGCATTCGGACGGCGAAAGTTTCCTCCCTTTTCCATCCGCTACGGTAGGTCTTGCAAAGATTTTCGGTGCGGATGGCGCTCATGGCAGTCACTCCTGGGTCAATTTCTCAACCCGTTGTTTCAAGTCATGTTCGTCCGGCGAATAACCCACGCGAATCCATTGCACAATTCCCTTTTTGTCCACCAATACCAAGGTGGGGATGGCCTGTACGCCGTATTCGTTGCCGGCGGTTTGGTCGCCATCCAAAACGACGTGGAAGGTGTATTTTCTGCGCTCAATAAAATCACGGACCTGGTCCGCCGGCTCGCCTTGATTGACGCTGAGAATCTCCAAGCCCTGTTTGCCGTATTGGTCCGCCAAATCCTGCAAATCCGGCATGGCCATCCGGCACGGCCCGCACCACGTCGCCCAAAAATCCAGCAACACGACACGATGTCCGCGATAATCGCTCAGGGTGACGGTGTGATTTGACAGGTCTGTGAGGGTGAAATCCGGCGCCGGTTGACCTACCGCAATGCGTCCCATCGTCTGGACGGAGCCCGTTTCCCGGTGGTGCATGACATATTTCACCTGGTAGTGAATCGCCACCGTCGCGGCTGCAAACAACACGCCCCCGCTGATCCAAAAAATTCTGGACAGCCTTGTCATGTGGTTTGCATGAAAAATACTTCCGGTTGTCCCGGACGACAAGTCATTTTGCAGTGGCCCATGTTTCACGGCGTGACCCCGCCGGAAAAGGTTTTGCGGTCGGTCGGCGGCGCGTTCAAATACTGCGCCGATTGAGCCGCCTGGATTCCCGCCGCTGGAACCAGCCGCCGGGTGCTCTTCGATTGCCCCCGGTCGGAAAATCTTGAGTTGGCTCCTTTTTCCGGCGAAGGTGCGGCGATGCAACGGGGTTTTTGGCGTTGCTGCCGCGTCGGCTGCCGCTGGCTCCGCCGCGTGGCATTGGTTTTGATTCTGATGGTGCTGGGCGCGCTGGCGTGGCTCAATCGCGTCGGCCTGCCGGATTTTTTGAAGCTGCAACTGGTGGCCGCCCTGCGCGAACGCGGCGTGGAACTCCAATTTGACCGCCTGCGCTTGAGTTTCACCCGCGGATTGCTGGCCGACCACGTCCGGGTGGGCCCGGCGGGTGCCGGTGACCGCGCCGCGTTTTTTGCGGACCGGGTGCGGCTGGACTTGAATTATCCGGCGTTGTTGCATCGGCGGCTGCAACTGGATGGCGTGATGGTGCGTCGGGGCCGCTTCACGCTGCCACTGTCTTCCACCAACCTCCTCGCGCTGCAGAATGTGGAAATGGAGCTGCATTTTCTGTCGAACGACACCTGGTCCTTCGACCGCTTTCAGGCCAGCCTGGCCGGTCTGCAACTTCAGTTGGCCGGAGAAATTGCCCATGCCCCGGAACTGCGCCGCTGGGAACTGTTCCACCAGCCTCACGCCGGAGCCAGTGCGGCGCGTGAACCGTTGAAATGGGCCTCCGAATGGCTCCAACAAATTCAATTGGAAGGTCAGCCGGAGCTGAATCTCAAAGTGTTGGGCGACGGTCGCGACGTGCATTCCTTTTCCGCCCGACTGCGCGTGAACGCGCCCGGCATCCACACGCCCTGGGGTGGCGCCCGCAACCTTCAGCTCGCGGCCAGTCTGACCGCGCCCGCCGACGCGCCGACGAACCGGGAGCCTTCGTGGGCGTGGTGGAATTATTTGCAGCCGTTCCGCGTGGTGTGGTCGGTGCAGTTGGCGCAATTAAAATCCGAAAAATTAAACGCCGATTTTGTCGCCTGCGCCGGCGTCTGGCGCGCCCCCGAACTGCTCTTGACCAACCTGTCGGCGCGGCTGGGCGGCGGCACGCTTCAAGCCCGCGCCGCGTTGAACGTGGCCACGCGCGAATTCAGCTTCACCAATCAGGCGCACTGTGATGTTCACGCCGTCGCCGCGCTGCTCTCCCGGAAAACCCGCGCGCGGCTGGCGGAATTTTCCTGGAGAGTGCCGCCTTTGCTGCAGGCCGGTGGTTCGCTGGTGCTGCCGGCCTGGACGAATCGCCATCCCGACCTCCGTGCCGAGGTGCAACCGACCATTCGCCTGTGCGGCGCATTGGCTCTCACCAACGCCGCCATGAACGGTGTGCCCTTTGATTTCGCGCACACGCATTTTTCCTATTCCCATCTGGTGTGGCGGTTGCCCGACCTGGAGTTGGCCCAGGGCCGCACACAATTAGCCGCTGACGGCGAGGAAAACGACGCCAGCCGCCGGTACCGCTGGCACGTCCGCGGCCGGCTCGCCGCCGCCACGTTGCAGTCGCTTTTGACCTCTCCCAAGGCTGTGCGCGTGTTCAGCCATTTTACCTTTGCCGAGCCGCTTCATCTGAATGCGGAAATCGCCGGACGCTTGTATGACTACGACAGCATTGGCGCCTGCGGGCGCGCGGCGCTGACGAATTTCACCATTCGGGGCGAAGCGGTGGACAGCGTGACGGGCGAGTTTGCCTACACCAACCGTGTGCTGGTTTTCTTCCACCCGCGGTTGTGGCGCGGGGCGCAGACGATGACGGCCGACGCCATCCGGGTGGATTTCAACACGCGGCTGATCAGCTTCACCAACGGGTTCAGCACGGCCGATCCTCTGGCCGTGGCGCGAGCCATCGGGCCGCGCACCGGCGAAATCCTGGCGCCGTACCAGTTCCCCATACCCCCACCCGTGTTTGTGAAAGGCCAGGCGCCGCTGCGTGATGTGAATGGCGTGGAAGATGTTGGGGACGCCGACCTGTGGTTTGAGCTGGCGGAGGGTGTGCCGTTTCAATGTCTCAAATTTCGGAGTCCGCGACTGACAGGCACGGTGCATTGGCTGGGACAAACGCTCGTTTTAACGAACGTGGTTGCGGACCTTTACGGCGGTCGCGGAAGCGGCTTTGCCGTTTTCGACTTTGGCGCGCCGCATCAGGGCGCCGATTTTCAATTCCAGGCGACGATGACCAACGTCAACCTTCATGTGCTGGCCAGCGACCTGGCTTCACCCGCCAACCATCTCGAAGGCGCGCTGTCGGGGCGGGTGGTGGTAACACGCGGCGATACACGCGATTGGCGGATGGTGGAGGGTTACGGACACGCGCATTTGCGGGACGGTTTGTTGTGGGACATCCCGGTCTTCGGCATTTTATCGCCGGTGCTCAACGCCATTTCGCCTGGGCTGGGCAACAGTCGTGCAACCGATGCCTCGGCGGACTTTACGATGACCAATGGCGTGATTCATTCCGATTCCCTGCAAATCAACACCGCCACCACGCGCCTGCAATATGTCGGCACGGTGGATTTGCAGGGGAATCTGGATGCACACGTCACGGCGCAATTGCTGCATAACGTGCCGGGAGTCGGCCCGCTCTTGAGCACCCTCTTTTATCCGGTCACCAAGCTGTTTGAGTTCAAAATCACCGGCACGCTGCAACACCCCAGACGCGAACCGGTGTATGTGCCAAAATTTCTGCTGATGCCGCTGCATCCCATCCGCAGTCTGGAAGAACTTTTTTCCGGCGCCGGCCAGTTTTTTAATTTCACCAATGCACCGCCGGCTCGGTGAGTTTGTGGAACGATTCCCTGGCAGCGGCACGGAGTGCTCCCGCCGGCCCCAATTTTTTGACAGGCAGCAGTTTTTTGCCGGTATGGCGGAGTGTTTCTCTGGTGGAACAGCGGTTTTTCGGCAGGACAATGCAGCCGCGCCGCCGAAAATTTCACAAAAACATCGGGTCCAACGCATGTCCACGCCTGTGCCGTCGGGACAGGTCTGAATACCCTGTTGCGGCTTGAACAGCCGAAACGGCTTGCTTCCCCTGCGAGAGGCGGCATAATGGCCGTCTTGTGATTTCGACGGCGTCGGTCCTGAAATCCACCTCCTTTCCGGCCGGTTGGGGTTGGTAGCTCAGTCGGTAGAGCAGCGGCCTTTTAAGCCGTTGGTCCCGGGTTCGAGTCCCGGCCAACCCACCAAGCCACGCGGCACCAGTGCGGAAACTACGGCGTCAGCACACGCAGCCGCCCGCGTTCCACCGAAAACGATGCCGGCAAATATCCAATCCGCTCGCCATCGAGTTCAAAGGCCGCCGCGCCGGACAATTCAAATCTTTCGGCGCGCAGGCGTTTCACGAGCCTCTCCGGCAGTCGGCGGCGTAAAAGCAGCGTGGTCGCGGCGCAAAACAAGGTTACCCAATTCACACGCGGAAAAACGCAAATGTCCAGCAGGCCGTCATCGGTCTCAGCCGCCGGAAAAACTTCAAACGGCCCGCCGTAGAGTTTGCCGTTGCCGATCAGCACCAGTTCGCCGGAGCAGGTTTGGTCCGTCGCCAGAATTTTGATTTTCGGTTTGTGTTCCCGCAGCGCCTTGAGGCCGGCAAGGACATAGGCCGGTGGTCCAATTTTTTTCTTGGTCGAAAAATTCACCCGTTCGATGGCTCGCGCGTCGAGACCGGCGCCGGCCAGTTGGATGAAATAACGCCGCTGCGGTTTGCCATCTGCCGAAAACTCCGCGCGCGGCAAATCCATTTTCCGTTCACGTCCGTGTTGCAAAATTTTCCAGGCCTGTTCGAGTCCGGCGGGGATTTTCAATTCACGCGCGAACACGTTGGCTGTGCCCAGCGGCAAAATGCCCAGTCGGACCCGTTCCCAGGCACCCGGTGAATCGCCCATGCCGTTGAGCACTTCGTTCACCGTGCCGTCGCCGCCGGCGGCAACGATCAAGTCGAATCCCTCCGCAATCGCCTGCGCTGCGAGCCGGCGCGCGTCACCCGGCGCGGCGGTGGCCTTGAGCACCACCTGCCTGCCGAGTTTATCCACGTGACGGCGAAAATGCCGGGCCCGGTCGCCGCGGGCAGCGGGATTGAAGATGACGCAGGCGCGCACGTCAGAATGATTCCAAAGCTGGACGCCGAATTGAATTGCGAAATGCACCGCCCCGCCTGCCGGACGGCGACGTCTTGCCGGAAGCAATGCGAGAAGGCGGCCGGGCGGCGGAATTCGCTGCCTGGAAACGTTTTGGCATTGCTCTTTCGCAGTGAAAATGATAAGGCACAGGGCCGTCCGACACATTCCGAACGCGAACCGTCAAGCAATGAAATCCGTCAAGCCTAAAACCGCCCGTTCCCGAACCTCAAATGTCAAAAGCCGGTTGCGCCAGCGTGAAGAGTATTTCCGATCGCTCATCGAATACTCGTCAGATTTGATCACCGTAGTGGATGCCGAAGGGGTCATTCGCTTTCAAAGCCCTTCCGTGCAGCGCGTCTTGCATTGGAAACCGGAGCAGATGACGTCGCGTTCACTGGCCGAATTTGTTCATCCGGAGGATTTGCCGCGGCTGAGGGCGATGATTGATCGGGCGCTGGCCCGGCCCGACGCGCCGGTATCCATCGAATACCGCCTGCGGCATCGGGACGGCAACTGGCATCTCTTCGCCGCCATCGGCCGCAGCCTGCCGCCCGCAGGGGAAGGCCCGCGCCTGGTGTTCAATGCGCGCGACATTACTGCCAGTCGCAATTTGGAAGAGCAGTTGTTGCAGGCGCAGAAAATGGAGGCCATCGGCACCCTGGCCGGCGGCATCGCTCATGATTTCAACAATGCCCTGGCGGGGATTCTGGGCAGTGCCGAACTGGTGCGCGGCGATCTGCCGCCGGATCATCCCTCCCAGCCGTTCGTGCAGGCCATCCTCACCGCCGGTCAACGCGCCCGGGAATTGGTGCAGCAAATCCTGACTTTCAGCCGGCGACAGGAGAGTGAAAAACGGATCCTTTCGCTCCAGCCCATTGTGGCCGAATGCGTCAAGCTTTTGCGGTCCACCATTCCGGCAATGGTGAAAATCACCCATCATGTGGAGGCCGATTGCCCTCCGGTACTGGCCAACCCGACGCAGATGCATCAGGTGATCATGAACCTCTGCACTAATGCCTGGCACGCCCTGCCGGAATTGGGCGGTCGTATTGACATCAGCCTGCGCGCGGTGGAGGTGAACGTGGAACGGGCGATGCGGCAGGGGGCGTTGCGTCCCGGCACTTACGTGCGGCTGGCGGTGGCAGACAATGGCCACGGCATGGACGCCGCCACGCAGGCCCGGATTTTTGAGCCGTTCTTCACCACCAAATCTCCCAGCCAGGGGTCAGGTCTGGGACTTTCGGTGGTGCATGGAATTGTCAAGGCCCATCGCGGCGCCATCCTGGTGGAAAGCCAGCCGGGCCAGGGGACAACATTTGAAGTGTACCTGCCGGCCCGAAGCAGCGATCAACCGTCGGTTGCCCAGCCGGCAACGGTCATCCCCCGCGGCTGCGGCGAACGTATTTTGTTTGTGGAAGACGAGCCGATTGTTGCGCGCTCCACCGAGGAAATTCTCAAGCGACTGGGCTACACGGTCACCCGCTGCGAACAATCGGAGGAAGCATTGGCCCGGTTCCGGCAGGCGCCGCGGGATTTCGATCTGATTCTGACTGATTGGGAAATGCCCGGCATGTCGGGCGCCGAACTGGCCACGGCCGTGCATGCCGTTCGACCCGACATGCCCCTGCTGCTCATTTCCGGTTTCGTCGGTTATTCCGTCGAAAAAACGGCGCAAACCCTCGGCCGGGGTAAAGTGCTCGTCAAACCCGTCAGCCCCGATGTCCTGGCGCAGACCATTGCGCAAATGCTTTTGCCGGTCGCATCGGCCAGCGCCACGCCGCCGGCCGTGTGAGCGTGACGGCAAAAAAATCCGAAGGCAATTTTTGAAACGGGCTTCCTCCCGATTTTCGTCGCGGTGATGAATCCGCCGGTTCGCGGTGCAGGCGGGCAGAGGCGGACCCGTTCAATCGGCCGCCGCGCGATGTAATCGGTCGGCAACGGCCGACCATTCGGGCGTGTCCGGCGGCGCTTCGACGACGATTGTCCTTGCGCCCTCTTCGTCGCAGCGGTGCAACGCCGCGTAAAGTGCCCGCGCGAAGGCTTCCGCCTCGTGCGGCATTACGCTCACGTTCGCGAAATCCGGTCCGGCAGGAATTTGCGCATAGGCGAGGACGAAGCAGGTTGCGGGTGGAAGGTGGAGGGTGGAGAGTTGCCGGCGCAAATCCGCTTCATCACGCCAGTGCAGCACCGTCAGCTTCGCCCGGGGCGCGTAGTGTTTCCGCAAAAGGCCCGGACTGCGCAACATTGACGATTCGGGATTCGCAGTGCGCGTTGCGATGCGGCCGGTTACGCTGGCCAGTGTCGCCGCGTGAATCATTCCCGGACGCAGAATTTCCGGCGGCCAAACCGTCACGTCCAAAACCGTGGATTCCAGCCCCACCGACGACGGACCGCCGTCCACAATCAACGGAATTTTTCCATCCAGTTGCGCCCGGACGTGTTCCGCCGTTGTGGGAGAGACGCGTCCGGACAAATTTGCGCTGGGTGCGGCCAGCGGGAAATTGCATTGGCGAATGACCGCTTGAATGAACGGGTGCGCCGGCCAGCGCACACCCACGGTCCGGCCACCGGCGGTGACGATGGGAGGAATGGCGTCCGCGCGCGGCACCACCAGCGTCAGCGGCCCCGGCCAGAAACTGTGCGCCAGTTTTTCCGCCGTCGCCGGAAACTCCCGGGCGCAGCGTCGGGCCATTGCCAGGCTGGCGACGTGGACGATGACCGGGTTGTTCGCCGGGCGACCTTTGATCTGGAAAATTTTAGCGACGGCGTTTTCGTCCCAGGCATTGGCCGCCAGACCATAAACCGTTTCCGTCGGCAGAGCGACTGCCTCGCCGGCGGCCAGCAAATCCGCCGCGCGGCGGACGGCGGCGGTGAACAGTTCGGGGGTGTGGGCGGAAAGGATTTCCGTTTTCATTCGTACCGCGGCGCGTGAAATGGGAGGGCTTTTTAACAGCCGTTATTTGCGCGTTTCACGCGGTGCGCTTCATTCATAGCGCAGCGCCTCGATAGGGTCGAGTTTGGAGGCCTTCCAGGCCGGATAAAAACCGGAGATGATGCCGATGAAGGCACTGGAAAGGGAGGCGATGCCAATCCACATCAAAGGTGTGAGGGTGGGCCAGTGGGTGATCGAGGCCACACCGTGCGAGAGCGCAACGCCGCCCAGAATGCCAATCACCCCGCCGATCAGGCTCAAGGTGACGGCTTCGATGAGAAATTGCACCAGGATATCGCCGCCCCGGGCGCCGACGGCCATGCGAATGCCGATTTCGCGGGTGCGCTCGGTCACGCTGACCAGCATGATGTTCATGATGCCGATGCCGCCGACGACCAGCGAGACCGCCGCCACGCCCGCCAGCAGCGCCCCCATGACCCGGGCGGTGGTCGTGGCCGCCTGCGCGATGTCTTCCTGGCTCCGCACAATGAAGTCCCGTTCACCTTCCGGCTTGAGATGATGCCGCTGGATGAGCAGCGAGGTGATTTCCTGCTGCACGATGGGCATGGCCGCCGCAGAGACCGCCTGGACCAAAATGACGTCCAACCACGTTTCCCGGTTGATCCGTTTCAACTCCGTCGTGTAGGGGACAATGACGATGTCATCCTGGTCCTGGCCCATCGGCGAAAGGCCTTTGGGCGTCAGGACGCCGATCACCTGGCAGGGCACGTTGCGAATGCGAATCATCTGACCGAGCGCATCGCCGTCCGGAAACAACTGTTGCGCCACCGTGCGGCCAATCACGCAGACCTTGGCGGCGGCGCGGACCTGCGCCTGGCCGAACATTTCGCCCTCGGCCAGCGACCATTGGCGGATTTGAAGGTATTCGGGCGATTCGCCCTGGACACTGGTGTTCCAATTCTGATTACCGGCGATGACCTGGGCGCGGGTGCGATTTTCCGGACTGACGGCCGAAACGCCGGGCAGTTGCGTTTGAATGGCCAGGGCGTCTTCAAGCTGCAAACTGTGCCAGTTGCCCCAGCCCAGCCGCGCCCCGCTGGAACTGAAACTGCCCGGAAAGACAAGCAGCATGTTTTCACCCAAACTGGCAATCTGCTCTTCCACCTGCGCCTTGGCGCCGTTGGTGATGCTGACCGAGGCGATGACGGCTCCCACCCCGATGATCATGCCCAGCATGGTCAATAAGGTGCGCATTTTGTTCCGGCGCAGCGCGCGGGCCGCGATGCGGAAGCTGGCAAGAATTCTCATGCGGAAAATATAAAACGAAAAAACAAAAAGGAAACCGGATTCCTCCGCCGGTGCTTCAGCGCCCGCTCCCGCCGCTTCACCCACAAAATGCCGCCCACAAACCCCTGAGAGCCAAAGCTGGCGGGCGGCGGAGCCTCAACAGAATCAAAGGGCGTTGTTGGAGAAATGTTACAGACCACGCGGGCCCTTGGCGAAGGGCAGGGTGACGATCTATCCCTCCAATGCAGTCGTCAAAGGACCCATCAGCAAACTGCCAGCGCCGGCCGTGATCGTCAGTCTAAGAAGCGGCACCCTGGACTTGGTCAAACTCCGGATGAGGTCACGATTCAGGTTATTTGACTGAATGGGGTTCACCCGTTGGCGCCGGTCATGTCACGGCGGGGCTTACATTCCCATGATTTGATAGCCGCAATCCACGTAAATGGTCTGGCCGGTGATGGCCGCCGCCCCGTCGCTGGCCAGAAAAACACCCGCTGCGCCGAGTTCTTCGGGCAGAACGTTTCGTTTCAACGGGGCGTGCGTTTCGTAATGTTTGAGCATTTCGGTGAAGCCGGCGATGCCGCGCGCGGCCAGGGTGTTGACCGGTCCGGCGCTGAGGCAATTGACGCGGATTTTTTTGGGGCCGAGATCATAGGCCAGATAGCGCGCAGACGCTTCCAACGCGGCCTTGGCCACGCCCATGACGTTGTAGTGTGGTACAACTTTTTCCGCACCGTAATAGGTCATGGCGATGATGCTGCCGCCGTCGGTCATCAGCGGCGCGGCGGCACGGGCCAGGGCCACCAGCGAATAGGCGCTCACCTCGTGCGCCACGCGAAACGCTTCGCGACTGGTGTGGAGAAATTCCCCTTCCAAGGCGTCTTTGGGCGCGAAGGCGACGGAGTGCAGGAGCAGGTGCAACCGGCCGAATTTTTCGCCGACAGTTTTGAACACCGCGGTGATTTCATCGTCCCGGGTCACATCGCACGGCAAAATGGGCGTGTCGGCCCCGAACGTCCCGGCGAGTTCCTGGACGTTTTCCTTGAGGCGTTGGCCCTGGTAGGTGAAGGCGAGTCGGGCGCCTTCACGCGCCCACGCCTGCGCGATGGCCCAGGCGATGGAGCGTTTGTTGGCGACGCCGAAGACGATTCCGGTTTTTCCTGCAAGCATTGGCATGTTCGTAAAAATGTTCAGACGTTGGAGTGTCAACGACTGAAGCGTAGGGAAAAATTTCCGGCAATTCAATCTCCCAATTTCCCGCCGGAGCGCTGCCTGCCCAAAATTGTTTTCAATCCCGACAAGTGGCGAGCCTGCCTGGAGCCGGCAGGATCAACTGAAAATGGCGCCACGTTCCGTTCTGGTGAAGGGAGTTTTGCCTGTCAGCCGCCGGCAGCGAGTAATTTGTGCTTGTCCATCGGGAGGAAGAAAGAGACTGTATGGACATGTGGTTTCGAGCGCTGACCCCACAGGCGTGGTTTGGACAATGAAAGGTTGAGAAGGATTTTTGACCCGGCGATGCCCAAGCGGCGGGCGGGTCGGAACCGGTTTGACGATGACCGATATGAGCGAGTTTTTTCCCACCTACTTTGAGCATCTCGAGCGCCAGTTGCGCGCCGTGGCTGGCGAGTTCACGCGCGTGCAAACGTTGCGGTTCAGCGCCGCGCCGTGCTGGACGCCAGCCATCAACGTCTATCGTTGCCGCGACCGATTTATCGTTTGCCTGGACTTGGCCGGGGTGCAGCGGGAACACCTTTCGGTGCAGGCCGAACGGCGTCGGTTGCGGATCAGCGGCCATCGTTCCCCGCCGGAACCGCGCCTGGAGCCGCCGCAGCCGCTTCAGGTGTTGGCGATGGAGATTGATTATGGTTATTTCGAGCGGGAGGTGCGCCTGCCTGAGGCCATTGACGCCGACCACGCCAGCGCCGAGCAGCGCGATGGCTGGCTTTGGATTCAATTGCCGCTGGAGTCCCGGCCATGAAACCGCGTTCGCCGAGTACCACTCGCCGGCGTTGGGCACATCCGCCAGCGCCCGGCGTTCCGGCTTTGAAAGCCGAAGAGAGGTCCGTTGCGGCCTCGCCCGGGTCAACGTCCCGGAGCGGTTCGGAGGATTCCCGCGAGCGGGAACGGCCTGCAATTCCCGACGCGCTGCCGATTCTGCCGGTGCGCGACACGGTGATTTTCCCCGGCATGGTGGTGCCGTTGACCGTGGGGCGGCCGGCTTCGCGCAAACTGTTGGAAGAGTCACTGGCGCAATCCAAAATCATCGGCGTTTTTACGCAGAAAGATCCGCGGCAGGATGAGCCGGCGCCCGAAGACCTGCACCGGGTGGGGGTGGCGGTGACGGTGCTCAAGCTGATTCGCCAGAGCGAAGAGCAGGTGGTGGTCATCGTTCAGGCCCTGGAACGCATCACGCTGCGGAAAGTACTGCTGATCCATCCGTTTATTCGCGCGGAAATTGAGGTGCTGGCTTCGATCCGGCCGCCCGCCACCGACAAGCAATTCGAGGCCGCCGTGCGCAGTTTGCGGGAATCGGCCACCAAACTCTTCGAGCTGCTGGGGGAAGAGGCCGAACCGGCACGGCTGACGGTTTTGAACATTGACGACCCCGGCCTGCTGGCTGATTTTCTGGCCGGTACCATCAACCTCGAGAGCGATCAGAAGCAGGCGCTGCTGGAGGAACTGGACGTCGCCAAACGCATCCAAGCCATTCATCGCAGTGTCAACGCGCAACTGGAAATCGCGCGGCTCCAGCAGAAAATTCAAAAGGACGTTTCCTCCTCGTTTGGCGATCAACAGCGCCGCGCCTATTTACGCGAGCAGCTCAAAGCCATTCAAAAGGAACTCGGCGAAGGCGAGGAAGGCGTCGAACAGCAGATCGAGGAACTCCGCAAACGACTCACCGAAGCCCAGCCGCCCCCGGCCGTTATGCAACAGGCCGAGCGCGAACTGCGCCGCCTGAGCCATTTGCACCCGGCCAGCCCGGAATACTCGGTCATCGTCAGCTACGTCGAGACCCTCGCCGAACTGCCCTGGAACAAGCTCACCGAGGACAATCTCGATCTGGAGCGGGCGCAAAAGATTCTCGACCGCGACCATTTCAATCTCGAAAAGGTCAAGCGCCGGCTGATTGAATATCTCGCCGTCCGCAAGTTGAATCCCGAAGGCCACGGGCCGATTCTCTGTTTTCTCGGCCCGCCCGGCGTGGGCAAGACCAGCCTTGGCCAATCCATTGCCGACGCGCTCGGGCGCAAGTTCGCCCGCCTGAGCCTCGGCGGCGTGCATGACGAAGCGGAGATTCGCGGTCATCGCCGCACCTACATCGGTTCAATGCCCGGCCGGCTCATTCAGGAAATCCGCCGGGCCGGCTCGCGCAATCCGGTGCTCATGCTCGACGAGTTGGACAAACTCGGCGCTGATTTTCGGGGTGACCCGGCCAGCGCCTTGCTCGAAGTGCTCGACCCGCGTCAGAACCACGCCTTTGTGGACCATTACCTGGATGTGCCGTTCGACCTCTCGCAGGTCATGTTCATCGGCACGGCCAATCAGATGGACACCGTGCCGCCGCCGCTGCGCGACCGCATGGAGGTTATTGAAATTCCCGGCTACACCGACCGCGAAAAACTCGAAATCGCCCGCCGCTACCTGGTCAAACGGCAGCTCAAGGAACACGGTCTGAAAAACGGCCAGTGCAAGTTTGAGGCGGCGGCGCTCCAGCGGATTATCAACGACTACACCCGCGAAGCCGGCGTGCGCGAATTGGAACGGCAAATTGCCGCCGTGTGCCGCGCGATTGCCGCGCGCGTGGCCAAAGGCGAGTTGACCGAATTCACCGTCACGCCCGACGAAGTGGAAAAAATTCTCGGTCCGGCCAAATACATTCGCGAAACCAAACTCGGCACCGGCCGGCCCGGCGTTGTCACCGGTCTGGCGTGGACGCCGACCGGTGGAGATATTCTGCACATCGAAGCCCTGCGCTACGCCGGCAAGGGCAACATTCTGCTCACCGGCCAGATTGGCGACGTGATGAAGGAGAGCGCGCAGGCGGCGTTGAGCCTGGTCAAGAGCCGCGCCGATGAACTGGGCATCGCCGCCGACGCCTTCAAGGACACCGACATTCACATCCACGTCCCCGCCGGCGCCGTGCCCAAGGACGGTCCTTCGGCCGGTATCGCCATGTTCACGGCGATTGCCTCGCTGTTCAGCAACCGGCCCGTGCGCGCCGACGTGGCCATGACCGGTGAGATCACCTTGCGCGGCCTGGTGTTGCCGATTGGCGGCTTGAAGGAAAAATGCCTCGCCGCTCTGCGCGCCGGCATTCGGACCGTGCTGATGCCCAAGTTGAACGAAAAAGATTTACCCGATGTGCCTGAAGAAGTCCGCGAAAAACTCGAGCTCCGTCCGGTGGAAACCGTGGATGACGTGCTGAAGCTGGCGCTGGAGACCAACGGCCGGCGCGTTCCACCGGCTGATGGTGGGACTTGAGGATTACGGGCAGCGCCCGCCTCTGCCGCGGTCGGAAAAGTTGTTCGGATAAACCGGGTGTTCCTGCGAATCGGCTGGCCAAGGCGTTTGATCCACAGTATCACGTCAACCGCATTCGACGGTACTCGTCGCCGGGAGAATTGGAACTGGTTACAGAATTTTGCTGATCAGGAGGTTCACCGCATCAAGAGCAATGTGGACAGGGGGAGCGAAATGATCCGCGGGTCGTCCGTTGCCGGCTCATCCAGCAGGGTTACCAACACTCCGAAGGGCGCACGGTAGTGTGTTTTCTCGATGAAGGCGCGCAACCCGCTCGTGTCTTCGAAATCTATGCGTCGGCGGTATTTGACCTCGATGGGAATGCGTTGGTCGCCTAGGGTCACCACGAAATCCACTTCCGGTTCTGTGGTCCGCTCCGGGAAATGGGCTACGTTCAAATTGACAATAGAGCGCAAGAAATATCCCGCCACACTTTCCGCGACCCGTCCGGCCAAATCCGCCAAGTGTGGGGCGGTTTCCAGAGCCTCCAGCGTGAGCGGGACTGTTTCCTGCAGCCAGGCGGCTCTCAATGCGTGGTCGCACAGGCAAAGCTTGAATGCGCCGCGCCGCCGTTTCAGGCGCAATTCCATCGGCTCGATGAGCCGCAGTAACAGCGTGCTGTCCAAAAACTTTAGGTATGCCAGGATGCGTTGCCAGCCAATGTTGGCGTGCATGGCTTGGCGGATCTCCGCCAAGTAATGAGCTTGAGCTGGGGATTGCCCGATGTAACGGCACGCCAGCCGAAATACCTCTTCCAGCAAATGCTCGTCTCGTTTCTGCCCGCGGGGTCCGACACGCAAGTCGTGTTGAATGGCGCGTCGAATGACCGTTTCGTTGAGCAGATTGGCCAAACGC
>DASRCU010000140.1:0-15286 GCA_035652955.1 Verrucomicrobiia bacterium
ACTTAAAAAACTCCACGGCCCGGGGAGCCGCATGGCGGAGGCCGCGGCTCAATCATCCCGCTTGACGCCTCCGGCGTCGCCGGACGCCATCCCCGAAAAACTCAGGCAGTATCTGGAAGTTTGCAAAGGCGAGATTGCCCGGCTGGATTACATCGTCACTCAATTCCTGGGCGCCATTCGTCCGGCCCCCCTGCAATGGAAGCTCACGTCACTCAATGACGTCGTGGAAAAAACCCTGGAGCTGCTGCGACCGGAAATTGAAAACCGCGGTCTGACCGTAAGGACCAAACTGGCCCGACAGTTGACCCCTGCGCCGATGGACCCGACGCAGATGCAACAGGTGCTGGTGAACCTGGTGAAAAACGCGATGCAGGCCATGACCCGCGGCGGTGCGCTGACGTTGCAGACCGGCGAGAGCAATGACGGCGTGTGGGTGAGCGTGACTGACACCGGCGGCGGCATTCCGCAAGAGCAAATCAACCGCATCTTCGAGCCGTTCTACACCACCAAGAAAAAGGGCACGGGACTGGGGTTGATGATCGTGCAGCGCGTGGTCCGCGCCCATAACGGGCGGATCGAAGTGGAAAGCCACGTGGGCAGAGGCACCACCTTCCGCATCTGGTTGCCGTTGCCGGAGCGGAAACCGCGTCTGCTGGAGGCCAAAACCAGTGCCCCCGCGGGTTGAACCTGGAGAAACACCGATGTTGAACGTCAACAGCCGAAAAGTCCTGGAAGGTCGCCGAGCGCGGAGCCGGGCGCCTTGGGCGCGGAGTCACGACGTGCCAGGCCGGGCCGTTTTCTGCGCCCGTTATCGCGTTCCCGGGCGGCTGGGGGGCTTCGGCCGCCGTCAGCGGTGTTCTCCGCCGCGGGAGTTCACCGGAAAAATTTGCGCCCTGGTTTTGTGAAGCCGGCCTGGAGAGGCTGAGGGAAAAGAAATTATGAAACCCACCTTGCTGATTGTGGATGACGAGAAACCCACGCGCGATGGGCTGCGCGCCGCGCTCGAAGAACGCTATGAGGTGTACGTGGCCGAGGATGTCAAGACGGCGACCAACCTGCTGGAAGCGGAAAATTTCGACGTGTTATTGACGGATTTCCGTCTCCCGGGCGAGGACGGCATGAAATTAATTGCCCGGGCCAAATCACTGCCTCATCCGCCGGTCTGCATTTTGATGACCGCCTACGGTTCGGAAGAGCTGGCGGTGGAGGCGATGAAACGCGGTGCCGACGATTACCTGGCCAAAGGCCGGCTGCAGATTGACGAATTGGAAATGCGCATCGCCCGCGCCCTCCGGCAGCAAAATCTGGAATCGGAAAATGTTGCCCTGCGGCAGCAGCTCGACACCCGCTTCGGTCTGGAAAACATCGTGGGCGAATCGCCGGCGATGAAGGAGATTTTTGAGACCGTCCGGCAAGTGGCGCCGACCCGGGCCACGGTGCTGATCACCGGCGAAAGCGGCACCGGCAAGGAATTGATCGCGCGGGCGATTCATCAGTTAAGCCCCCGCGCCCGCCAGCCCTTCGTGGCGGTCCATTGCGCGGCTCTGGCGCCCACACTGCTGGAGAGCGAGTTATTCGGCCACGAAAAGGGGGCCTTCACCGGCGCCCACGAGCGGCGTATCGGGCGGTTCGAGCAGGCGCAGGGCGGCACCCTGTTCCTGGACGAAATCGGCGAGATTGACGCGACTCTGCAGGTCAAACTCCTGCGTTTCCTCGGCGAACGCACCTTTGAACGCGTCGGCTCCAACAAAACCCTCACCGCCGACGTGCGATTGGTGGCGGCCACGAACAAAAATCTGGAGGAACTGGTCCGCGCCGGAAAATTCCGCGAAGATTTGTTCTTCCGTCTGCGCGTGGTGGAAATCGAACTGCCGCCGTTGCGCGATCGCACCGGCGACATCCCGCTCCTGGCGCAAAGTTTCCTGCGCGAATTCGCCCGCGAAAACGGCAAGACCATCAGCGATTTCACCTCCGACGCCCTCGAGGCGCTGATGAATTATTCCTGGCCCGGCAACGTTCGCGAATTGCGCACCGCCATCGAACACGCCGTGGTCCTCTGCCGCGGCGAACGCATCTCCCTGCGCGATCTGCCCAAACAAGTGGCAGCCGGCGGACGTCTCCCGGCCGGCACCGACACCCAATGGCTGCAAGGAAAAGACCTGACGGTGAAGGAAGCCGAAAAACAGTTGATCATCCGCGCGCTCAAAGAAACATCCGGCAACCGGACCCGCGCCGCCCAAAAAATTGGCATGAGCCGGCGGACGTTTCACCGGAAGTTGCATGAATATCATCTGGAAGGTTTTTGAACCGGGAAGAAGCGGCGTTCCCGGCGACGCCTGAAACCGTTGCCGCAGACGTGAACCGAATTGGGATTGCCTGGCGCGGTTTTATGAACCACCATGGCCCCTTACGAAAACGGTGACGTGTTAATCGTGAATCATCCATCGTCCATTGCCACTCATGCCTCCGTTAGCGGAAATCATTCAGGGTTTTATTCACAAACTTGAAACCGGCGCGGCGCAACGCGCCACGCGCATTTCGGCATTTGTCCTGGCGGTTCTGGCGCTGGCTCTGTTGTACGACTTGCGTTGCTGGCGGAATTTGTCCACCGCCGAGGGCATGGACGCCGCCCAACTGGCGCGCAATCTGGCTGAAGGCCGCGGCTATACGACCCTGTGCATCCGCCCCTTCAGCCTGTATCTCCTCAAGCGCTTCGACGAACAACACGGTTACACGTTCGGCACCAACGGCGTGCCGGATTTCGCGCGCCTTCGGACGCCGCATCCAGACCTGGCCCATCCGCCGGTCTGGCCGGTGGTGCTGGCCGGCTGGATGAAACTCCTGCCGTTTCATTACTCGGTGAATCTGAAAAGCTCCTTTTGGTCCGACAATGGGCGGTTCACGCGCTACGAACCGGATTTTCTCATTACGTTGTTGAATCAACTGTTGCTGCTGGTGGTGGTGGGGCTGACCTTTTTTCTGGCGCGGAAATTGTTTGATTCGTCCGTGGCCTGGATGGCTGCCACAGTGACGCTGGGCTGTGAACTGCTCTGGCGGTTCAGCGATTCCGGGCTGTCCACGCTGCTGTTGATGGTCATTTTCCTGGGCGTGGCGTGGTGCCTGGCGAACATTGAGGAAGGCGCGCGCCAGACTTCGCCGCGCGAAGGGCGCTTGCTGGGCTGGATAATCGCCGCCGGTGTCCTGACGGCGGTGGGGGCGCTGACCCGTTATGCGTTTGGCTGGGCAATCATCCCGGTGATCCTGTTTATCGTTTTATTCAGCGGCCCGCGGCGGCGGGTGCCGCACGCTTTGGCGGCGGCGGCGTCCTTTGGGGTGGTGCTGACGCCGTGGGTGTTGCGCAATTACGCCGTCAGCGGCACGCCGTTCGGCACGGCGGGGTATGCGGCGGTGGAGGCCACCTCGCTGTTTCCAGGGTTTGAACTGGAACGATCGCTGCATCCGAACCTTGACCTGTTTGTGCTGTTTCCGGTGTTGCACAAGACGCTGAACAACCTGCGCGACATTTTTCAAAACGGCCTGCCGCGGCTGGGCGGCAGTTGGATAAGCCTGTTGTTTTTCACGGGTCTGTTGCTGGCGTTCCGCAGCGCGGCGGTGCGGCGGATGCGTTATTTTCTGCTGATGTGTCTGGGGATCTTTGCCGTAGTTCAGGCCGCCGGCCGGACGCAACTGGCCGTCGAATCGCCCGTGGTCAATTCGGAGAACCTGCTGGTGCTGTTGGCGCCGCTGGTGTTCATCTACGGCGCGAGTCTGTTCTTCACGCTGCTGGACCAGATGCCGCTGCCCTTGCCGCAATGGCGTTACGTGGTCATGGCTGTGTTTGTGGCGGTGTGTTGTTTGCCGTTGCTGTCGGCGCTGGCCCTGCCCCGGACCAATCCGGTGGCCTATCCGCCCTATTATCCGCCGGACATTCAGAAGGCGGCCGGGTGGCTGCAGTCCAATGAGTTGATGATGAGCGACGTGCCGTGGGCGGTCGCCTGGTATGGCCACCGCCCGTGCGTGTGGTTGACCTTGAATGCCGAGGACGATTTCTTCGCCGTCAACGACGATTTGAAACCGGTGGTGGCGCTGTATCTGACGCCGGTCACGCTGGATGAAAAACTGCTTTCAGACTGGATTCGCGGGCGCGACCGCAGTTGGGGGCATTTCATTTTGCAAACGGTGGATCAGAGCCGGATTCCCAAGGATTTTCCCCTGCGCTACCTGCCAACCGGCTCGGCGGCGATTTCTTCGGGATTGTTTCTGACCGATTGGGAACGCTGGAAGCAGCCGGTGAAATAAAGGCTCGCCGGTGGAGGCCGAGGAGAAGTCAAGAGAAAAAACGCGTCGCTGGGCTGCGTTCCTTCGCCATCCCCGCCGCGGCGCTCAAACCTCGATGCCGTAGGCCTTGATTTTGTTGTAAAGCGTCTGGCGGCCAATGCCCAGGCGTTTGGCGGCTTCCAGTTTGTTGCCGCCGGTCTCTTTGAGCATCTGGATGATGGCGTTGCGTTCGACGCCCTCCAGGAGGGTAAAGCTGGAGTCGGCTTCTTCACCGGCCACGCCGGCGGTTTTGACGTTGGAGATGGACAAATCGGCAGCGGAGATTTCGCTGCCTTCGCACAAGAGCACCGCGCGCTGGATTTCGTTCTGCAATTGCCGGACGTTTCCCGGCCAGTCGAAGGCCGTGAGGCGGTCCATGGCATCCGGTCGAAAGCCGCGAATCTCGCGGTTGGCTTGCGCGGCAAATCGTTTCAAAAAAGCGTGGGCCAGCGGCATGATGTCGTCCTGCCGCTCGCGCAGGGGCGGCAGATGCACCGAAATGGCGCTGATACGGTAATACAAGTCTTCCCGCAATTTGCCGTCCTTGATGGCCTCTTCGGGTCGCCGGTTGGTGGAGGCGATAATGCGGCAGTTGGTTTTGTAGCTGGTCTTGCCGCCCACGGGCCGGACCTCCTGGTCCTGCAGCACCCGCAGCAGCTTGCTTTGCGTGTCAATGGGCATTTCGGAAATTTCGTCCAGCAACAAGGTGCCTCCTTCGGCCTGGCGGAAAAGGCCTTCGCGATCGGCGTGTGCGCCGGTGTAGGCGCCTTTGACGGAACCGAATAATTCGCTTTCGATCAGCTCGCGCGGCAGGGCGGCGCAATTGATCTTGATCATTTTGTTCTTGCTGCGCGGGCTCAAGGCGTGGACCAGGTCGGCGATGACTTCCTTGCCGGTGCCGCTTTCGCCGGTGATCAGAATGGGCACGTCGCTGGGCGCGACGCGCTCGATGGTGCGCAAGACGGCGTGCATCGCCGGGCTGTGAAAGATGGGGGAGGCGCCACCGCCGGAGGTCAGGGCTTCGCGCAGGGCCGTGGCCTCGGCGCGCAGATTTTTGTGCTCCAAGGCCCGTTCCACCGTGACCTGGAGATTGCCGAATTCAAACGGCTTGGTGATGAAATGGAAGGCGCCGCGCTTGGTGGCTTCCACCGCCGCCTCGATGGTGGCGTTGCCGGTGAGAACGATCACCTGGGTTTCGGGCCAGCGGCGTTTGATGTGCGGCAGGAGGTCCATGCCGTCGGCGTCGCCCAGATTTAAGTCCAGCATGACGACATCGGGGGTTTCGGCGCCGGCCAGCGCTTTTTTGAGGGCGGCGCCGCTGCCGGCTTCAGAGACGCGGTATTGGGTTTGCAGGACGTCCGCCAGAACACTGCGGATTTCCGCGTCGTCTTCGACAATCAGAATGTGCTTATTCATAGACGCCGGTGGCGGGCGCAGGCGCCGGTGAACGCGCGGAAAATCGCCAAATGCTCGGCGTGGCGCGCCGCCAATCGTTCGGGATGGAACTGCACGCTCAGCAGGAACGGCGCGCGCCGCGCGGCGCCGGACTTCCATTCCATCGCTTCCACAAGGCCGTCGCGCGTCCGCGCCACCGCCGCCAGCGGTTCCGCTGGTTCCAATACGGCCTGATGATGCGAACTGTTCACGCCCAAATTCTGTTTGCCGACGATTTTGGCCAGCAGCGAACCGGGTGTCAACGACACTTCGTGCACGATGGCGTCGGGGCGGTCCCCACGCTGGTGATTGAGTGCGCCGGGCACCTGGCGGCGGATGTCGGCAATCAATTTGCCTCCCAGTGCCACGTTCAACAATTGATGTCCGCGGCAGATGGCCAGCAACGGTTTGCCCTGGCGAAAGGCCTGGTCAATCAAGACCAGTTCGCGCCAGTCGCGTCCGCCGCCGTCGGGCGTGGGCGATACGGTCCGGCGCACGGCGCGCGGCAGATGCGGCTCATACAGTTCAGGGGCGATGTCGTCACCGCCGGTCAACAGAACTCCGTCCGCACGGCGCACGGCTTCCACCAGCAATGCCCGATCGGTTGTGGCGGGCGCCGTTACCGGCAGGCCGCCGGCCTGCGCCACGGCGAGTTCGTATCGAATCGAGAGGCTGACGGACAAGTCATGAAATTCAGCGCCGCGCTTTTCGATGCTGGGCGAAACGAGAATCAGAGGGCACCCGGCCATTGGCGTCCAATGTAAGCCGGAGCTCGCCGGTTGTCAGCGGCAAAATTATCGGCGCCGCATGCTCAAAACAGGTCAAGCCCCTCGAAAGAGGGGTGGTGCCTGTCTCTTGAATTTGCTGAAATCAGAAAAAAATGCGCCGGCGAGAATTTCTTAAAAATGCCTTGGGAGGTGCGTTCACCTTAGTTGCGGGCGGCGGGCCGGGTTTGGCGTTGGCTCAGCGTTGTGCTCAGCCGTCTGCTCCTGCGAAAACCAATGGCGATTCCGCCTTTTCAAAACTGCGCGGGGTGAATTTGGGCGGGTGGCTCGTTCTGGAAAAGTGGATGGTGCCGGGCGTGTTCCGTGACACCCAGGCGCCGGATGAATATTGTCTTTGCCTGGCGCTGGGCAATCAGGCCGGGAACCGCCTGAATCGGCATCGGGAGAGTTTTATTACCGCCGCTGACTTTCGCTGGATCAAACAGTGCGGTCTGAACGCAGTTCGTCTGCCGGTGGGTTACTGGGCGCTGGAGGCGCCGAAGCCCTATGTGGCATGTTCGCAGTTTATAGATTTTGCCTTGGAGCAGTGCCTTCAGAACAACCTGAAATTGCTGTTGGATTTGCACGGGGCGCCCGGCAGCCAGAATGGCTGGCCGCACAGCGGGCGAAGCGGAGCGATCAATTGGCCAAAGGACCCCCGAAACATTGAGGAAACCTTGCGCGTGCTGGAAAGTTTCGGGCAACGATATGGGAAACACCCGGCCCTCTGGGGCATTGAATTGTTGAACGAACCCGGCCCCCGAATCCCGCTGGAAATTTTACAACGGTTTTATCAGGACGCCTACGTTCGTCTCCGTCAATGGGTGGCCCCAGACGTGGCCATCGTGTTTCACGATTCCTTTCGCCCGCTGGCCTGGGAGCATTTCATGTCGGCGCCCCCCTTCACCCATGTGATTTTGGATACGCATCTCTACCAGTGTTTCAGCAGGCAAGACCAGGCCCGCTCCGCCAGAGAGCAGCTTGCATTGGCCATCAACCGCCAGAAGGAGCTCGATGAGATGCAGCGCAAAGAATTGCCGGTGATCGTCGGTGAATGGTCGCTGGCCTTGCCCGGCTCCGATCTGGGCGGCCTCTCGGCGTTGCAGGTTTCCTCCGTCAAACGCGCGTTCGCCGATGCCCAGATCCTGAATTATGAAGGAACCCGCGGCTGGTTCTTCTGGAGTTACAAACTCGATCGCGATTCGGAATGGAACTTTCGCTCCTGCGTGGAGCGCGGCTGGCTCCCGGCCTGCTTCTCCGTTTGAACGCGCCCGCCGCACTCCTTCCGGCTATAGATGGATCAATCCGCGCTGGATGGCCACGGTGACGGCTTCGGTGCGATCCGCCGCGCGCAGCTTGAACAAAATGCTTTTCAAAAAACCCTTGACGGTATGTTCGGTGATGTTCAGCGCGTCGGCAATCTGTTTGTTCGCCAGGCCTTTGGCCAGTTCACGGAGGATTTCCAGTTCGCGGGGCGTGAGCGGTTCGTATTTTTTTCGCGCGTCCAGGCGCCGCGCCACTTCTTGGGGAATCCAATAGCCTCCAGCCCTCACGGCGCGGATGGCGGAGACCAGGTGTTCACCGGTCGAATTCTTCAAAATATACCCTCGCGCCCCGGCTTCCATGGCCCGGAAGATGTCCTCGTCTCCGTCAAAGGCCGTCAGCATCAGGACGCGTGCCGGGATGGAATGGCTGCTGATTTCCCTGGCCACCTGAACGCCGCTTTTGAGCGGCATCCGTAAATCGAGCAATACCAGATCGGGCCGGTGCTGATGACACAGCGCGAGGGCTTGATGGCCATTGGCCGCTTCGGCCACCACTTCCATGTCCGGCTGATTATGGATGATGGCGATCACGCCCATGCGAACGACGTAATGATCGTCCGCCACGAGGATGCGGATTTTAGGTTCTTTCTTCATGGTTTGCGGCCTCGGATGGCAGGGGCGCGTTCTCGGATACAGGAATGGGGATTTCCACGCGGATCGTGGCGCCCGCGCCCGGCGCGCTCGCAATCTGAACCTGTCCGCCCAATCGTTCCGTTCGTTCCCGGATGCCCAACAAACCGAAGTGCCCGTCCTTCGGACCGGGGCAATGTTCGGGGATGAATCCCTGGCCGTCATCCTGGATTTGCAAAACCACGGTTTGCGGGCTGAAGCGCAGTTCGATCTTGGCTGTCCTGGCGCCGGAATGTTTGACGACGTTGGTGACCGCCTCCTGACTGATGCGCAGCAGATTTTCCTCGACAATTTCCGGCAAGGTTTTGGCTTGGCCGAAAACCTCCACCTGAATTCGCAGATCGGCGCCGTTGGCCATCTGCCGGCTGTTCAGGGCGATGGCATTGATCAAGCCGAACGGTTCGTCCGCCCGGCTGCGCAATCCCCAAATGGAATGGTGAATGTCCCTTTGATGTTGCCGCATCAAATTCCGCGCCACCTTCAGATGTTGCCAGGCGCTGTCGGGGCGGCGTTGAAATTGGTCGGCCGCCAAATCCAATTGCAGGGCCACGCCGATGGCCGTCTGCTCCAGCGTATCGTGCAATTCCTGAGCCAGACGCGTCCGCTCGGTCAAGACCGCGCGGAATTGCAGTTCGGATTCCTTGCGGGCGGTCATTTCGACCTTCAATTGCGCCGTCCGTTCCTTGACGCGTTCTTCCAGCAGATCGCGGGCTTGTTGCAGTTCTCTGCGGGCCGCCTCCTTTTCACGCACCAGAGATTTCAAAACCGAATTCTTTTTGAAAACCGTGAGCGACCAGCCGACGGCCACCAGCAAGGTGATGAACAAAACCGCCAGACTTGCCAGCAAATGTCGCGGTGTCAGCCAACTGGGGCGCTGCAGAATCCGGATGTCGCGTGAAGCCGGAAGCAGGAGATGAAGAGACTTGATCTTTCCGTCGCTCCCGCTGTCGAGCAGGCAGATGCCGCTGACTTCCACAAGGCTGCCGATGGGAATGGAAGCCAGAAGATTATTTTGGCCCCTTGTGTCTTTCTCGGCGACAAAAACGAAATTGGAGGTTTGCAACACGAGGCTGGTCTCAATGACGGCCCCATTGGTCGTTGGCCCGATCCCCTCCACCAGCCGGTCAATCAGCCGGCCGCGCAAAGTGATGAAATCCGCCTGATGCAACCCCTTCAACACTTCCGCCACGGTGGCCGCTTGAGGGGCCACTCCGACTGGCGGCTCACTGGTTTTGCGGACCGTGGCGTCTTCCAGAACCGGCAGGAAATTTTCCACCGCGGGAAATCCCACGGCTTCCACCACCTCGCCCGGAGCCACGGCATCGGCCTGTTGGCATTTGACTTGCAACCCCCCCGTGGCGTCCTTGAGAAATAAATCCTCGCCTTTGCGCAGGTAAGTGACCACGCCTTTCACGTGAACCTGGCGGCCCGGCGAGCTGTGATAATGGTATTGGGCGATGCCGGCCAGCGGCGTCAACGGTTCACGGAACGGATTGGCTGGCGCGGGTTCCTGGACGACAAAATCAGCCAACTGCGGAACGAAGAGCGTCACGGTGAGAATGTGCCGCAACGGCGCGTTGAACGCCGCCGCCGCCGTCCCCCGCAAAACCACTTTGGCGCCTACCAACGATTGCGGTTCCGTTTTGGGTGGGATGGGCAGAAACGCGCGCAGCCGGTAGCCGCCGGAGGCCAATTCGATACCGAGCCGGTTTCCGCTGAGCCATGCCCTCCGCACGACGCCGGAAATTTCGACGCGCTGGCTGTCCTCACTTCCGGACATCAACTGGTCCATGGTGACCGGCCTGGCGTCTGGCAATGGCGCGGTGCCGATTTTCTTCCAGTGCGGTTTGGTAATGCACGGGGCATAACCGCCGGCGCGCGTGATGCCGGTAATTTCCACCCAATCGCCGGGAACCGGCTGGCGCGGCGTGCGATTTTCCACAAAAACACCGCCGCTGGCGTCCTGCACAAAAAATCGTCCGTCCCAGTTGGTCTCGGCCGCCGTCACCACGCCTTGAATGGCAACGGGCACTCCGGCTGACGCCAGGGTGGCCGGCAAGGACAAAATATCGGCGGCGTTCGTCAGCGTTTCGGGGGTTTGCCCCTCCGGCAAAGTCGTTTCGGCAAAGATCAGGAGCAGAAAGCCCCCCGCCGTCAACGCCAGGCGCTTTGTTTTTGGAACGGCGACGATGCTTGTCATGTTCGGAGACGGTTGCTGCTGAAATCTATCTGCTCCGGTCGTTTCCACCACCCCTCTAAAGAGGGGTAGTCAGCTTCGACCCGGAGAAATACAGTGGGCTGACGCAACCCACAGAATAGGCCGTGTGAAACACAACTTCAATCGAAACCCGATGCGATGAAATCCCAAATCTCCGCTCCATCCTGTTCGACGAGTTCAATGAAAACATCCCATCAACTTTCCCCGGCGGTTCCCGGCATGATTGTCGCCACTGGCAACCGATGGCATGACCGAATTGTTGCGGCACTGACATTGGTCGCCCTGCTTGGCGCGGTGCCAGGGACCGTTGCCGCAACCTATACTTGGAACGTCAGCAGCGGCAATTGGAGCGCGCCGGACAGTTGGACGCCTGCTTCCGGCACAGGCGGCCCGTTGGCGACCGACGCCGTACTCTTTGGAAACACCGGTGCCGGCGCCGATTCCAACGCGGTCAACAACGTTGTGGACGCCGGTTTCGGCGGCAGCGTTGCGCAATTGACGTATAATTCCGTGTCCGCCGCTCCGTACATTTACACCGTCACCCAAATTCCTTCCGGAAAAACGTTGACCGTGATGGACAGGGTGTTGGTGGGCGGGCTGAACGAGCCGGCCAGCGGCGGGCCGTTTTTGACTTATGCCCGAATGATCGGCGGCGGAACGTTCGCGTTCACCGGCACCAATCTGGCGGTGGAAAATTACGGCACGGCCGCCGGGGCCAACACCTATGCCAATTTCGATCTTTCGGGGCTGACGAATTTCATTTTCAACAACGCCAACGGAACCCTCAGTATCGCGGACACAACGCTGCCCCAAATTTCAGGTTCCCAAAACGTCCGGGCCGGCGGCAATTTTGTCCTGGCCGGCGGCAGCAATTTTATCACCGTTTCCAACATCAACCTGGGCACTTGCACCGCGCCGCAAGGCGGACCGGTCAGCAGACTTTATTTTGGCGCCGGCACCAACGTCATCAATGTGGCCAATTTCAACATCGCCCGCCAAAAGAACCCGGCCATCGCACTGTTTGCCGCGCCGACCGGCGGTTTGAGAATTCGCGGCGTCAACGGAACGGACATTTCGCGCGCCAACCTCATCATCGGCAACCGCGACGTCGGCAGCGGCACCGGGACAACGTCGGGGCAACTGCTGCTCAATGGACATCCCGTGGACATCCTGGCCAACCTGCTGACGGTGGGGGAAGTGTCCACCCCTTCAGGGCCGAGCAGTTCCGGCAGCGGCGGGCAATTCGGCAACGGCACCTTGCAGTTTGACACCGGCGTGGTGGACGCCACCAGCGTGGTGATGGCTCTCAACACGGCCCCCAATGCCAACGGCGGTTTGTCCGGCGCCACCAGTCTCCTGGCAGTTGGTCCGAACGCGACACTCCGTGTCGGCTCCGGCGGTCTCGTGTTGCTGGATCAAACCGCCAGCAATGTTTGTTCGAGCACGTTGATCATTTCCAACGGCGCCGTGGTCTGCAATGGCAACATCACGGTGGTAACCAACGCTGCGGCGGGCAGCGGCGCCGCCGCCGAAACAAACCTCATCCAGTTCATCGGCAGCGGCACATTGACGCTGGGAGCGGGCAATTTCGCCGGCACCACCAATTCGCCCATCGGCCAAATCATTTTGGACGCCACCTCCAAACTCCAATTTGTCGCTCCGCCGCCCAACAATCAGCCGGCCATCGCCGTGGATTCGTTAGTTTGGCCGGCGGATGACCACGCCTTGACACTGGTCGTGAGCAACTTGCCGGCGACGGCGACGGTTGGTTCTACGTTTCCGCTCATCCACTTCAATTCGATGACTGGCGGCGCCTTTGTCGCGCCAGCGGTGGTGCTGCCGCCAGGCGTGACCGGCAGTCTGTCTTTGAGCAATAACACCCTGCTGGTAACGGTGACCAGTTCTGTCTATCCGGCTTTATCGCCGATCACGCCTGACAACCGGCTCATCACCCTCTGCACCAACCGTCTGTTGACCACCACTGCCTTCTCCACCGTCACGACCATCACCAACGTCCAGGTCATCGTTCAATCAACCACTTTAGGCAGCAGCGTGGTCAATACGGTGACCAATTCCCCTGGTTCGAGTGGGCTAACGGTCACCGGATTGGGCACGGCTTCAGCCAACATCAGCTTTTCTCTGACGACCAACCGGTTCTATCACTCCATTACCTTTCAAGCCACGGATGCCAATGGCGTGACGGTCTCTTTGAGCACTGGAAATTTCGACACCATCGCGCCCAGCCTGGTCATCGAGGCGGCGGACTTCAACTATGCCGGCGGTCAATTTATTGATACCCCGCCGGATGGAGGCTTATGGCTCTACCAGAACCTGGTGGGTGTAGAGGGGGTGGATGAGCACAAAACGCCACGTTCCTCCAGCCGGATTTATCGCCCCGATGACGCGGTAGTTATCCAGGCCGCCAACCCCGGCTGGGGCATGCCTCCCAGCCCCACCGCACAAAAGTTCGTCACTGCCGCCGCCAGCGGCAACACCAATGAAGTGGAAACGGAAGTCGGATACAACAGCGTGGGCGACTGGTTCAATTACACCCGAACCTTTGGCCCCGGCGGCTCGGCCCCGGCGGGGCTTTACAACGTGTGGTGTTATTTGGCAACCAGCGGAACCAACGTGCAGGCTTCGTTTTCCCAGGTAACCAGTGACCCGACGCAGGGTAATCAAACCACCAATCTACTCGGTTATTTTGGAACGCCGACTTTCTCGGACAACGGTTGGAACAACTTTGTCTATGTTCCCCTGGTGGATAAGTACGGCAACCGCGTGTCCGTATCTGTTGGCAACGGCCCGCAAACGTTCAGGACGACCGTCCTCGGCAACCCGAACCTGGCTTACTACGTGTTTGTGCCGGCGACGCCCGTGTTGACGCCGGTGTTTCTCAGCGTTTATCCCGATGGAGCGACGCCGTTCGAATCCAGCGGCCAGTTCAGTTTTGTCGTTGGCCCGGCCAATGGCGCACCCATTCTAACCAACGACATTCATCTGACTTTGAACGGGGTGGATGTCAGCTCGGCATTGAGTTTCAGTCTGGACAACGGGAATTGGGTGGTTGGTTGTCCGATCCAATCCAACGCGTTGTACACCGCAGTCATGACGGTGACCAACGCGGACGGATTATACGCCACTTACACCGTCAGCTTCGACAACTTTGACCCCAACAATTATCAGTGGGAGGCGGTGGACTATGATTTCAGCACCAATAACGGTTCCGTCTGGGTGAGCGGGCTGTTTATTGACGACCCGGTGCCAACGTGCGACACCAATGCCATTCAAGCAGGAACCTTGGCAACAAACAGTTACTTTGCCTACCCAACGGGATGGGCACCGTGGGTTGATCCCTTGGGTTATGGCGCCGTCGCCCAACAGGGAGTTGATATTTATATTACCAACCTGCAAACGGGCGCCAATAGCATCTACCGGGCGGATGGCGTGGGAGCCCAGGCGGCTGCCGATTATCTCCGACCTAAATTCATCGCCGCCCAGCAGACCTATGGCGATCCCAACATCGGACCGGTGAACATCGGCTTCTTCGACGCCGGTCAATGGTTGAATTACACGCGCCACTTCCCAACCAATACTTACAACATTTGGGGGCGCCTGGCGTGCGGCAATAGTTCGTTCAGCGGACTGACGCTGAGCCGGGTCACCAGCGGAGTCGGTACGTCAAATCAAACCACGCAGGTCTTGGGGACTTTCGCTGACGCGCATCCGGCGGGCTGGCAAACCTATCATTGGGTTCCGTTGTTGGACACCAATGGCAACAAAGCCGTCGTGTCACTGGGCGGCCAGGAAACGTTGCGGTTAACCAGTGGCGGAGCCGTCAATCCGCTGTTCTTCATGCTGGTGCCGGCAACATCACCGCCGCAATTTAACATTTCCGCCGCGCTTGTCGGCGGCCAGGTCCAAATATCCATTCCCACCCAGGCCGGTTATACCTACACGCTTTGGTATGCGGACCACCTGCCGGCAACCAATTGGACGCAGGTCGGCGGGTCTATCTCCGGCGACGGGTCGCTTCATTCTATTCAACTGCCGGCAAATGGAGGAGCAGGCTTTTATCGGGTCCGGGCGCAATAATCATTCCCTTCCAGGCAATCAAATTGGGTTAGAATCAAATGAAAGCACAGATAACCAACCGTCCGAGTGGCTTTACCCTCATCGAACTGCTGGTCGTCATCGCGATCATTGCCATTCTCGCCGCCATGTTGTTGCCGGCCCTGGCCAAGGCCAGGCAGAAGGCTCAGGGACTCCAGTGTCTGAGCAACATGAGACAACTATGCCTGGGCTGGAAGATGTATTCGGGTGACAATGGGGATCGCCTCATGCCCAACGGCGATGAACAACATCAGCCCGCCAGTCTGACCGATCCCAAGGGACAGCCCGGAGGTCCGCTGGCCCAATGGTGCCCGGGGCGGCAGGATGTGGCGTCGCAGCTCAGCCCGGAAGGCGTGATCGGCTCCGACAACGCAGGGTGGCAGTGGATTCGACTGGGTTTGCTTTATCCCTACGTCAAGACCGTAAAAATTTACAAATGTCCGGCGGATGTCAGCAGCGTGCAATCGTTTGGCCGCGCCTATCCC
>DASRCU010000141.1:0-2259 GCA_035652955.1 Verrucomicrobiia bacterium
CGTCCATGCGCACGATGGGATTCACATGCACCGGCAAAAAGGAGAGCGTGCGCTGGATCACCCACGGCAATCTGTCGGTGAAAGGAAAAAGCACCACCGCCATCAACACCGTGCCAAACGTCAGCCCCACCACCAGCCGGGTACGATGCAACCCTTCCAGGAAAAACGACACCGTGAACAACAACGCGCAGTAAATGAGGAAGGAGCGAAATCCCCCTACAGACCCCACCACCAAGGTCAATAGCAAGAGAAGGGGGCGCCACCGTTTCCCCGACAGAAAAATGCCGCGGACGCCGTAGCGCACGATCAGATACGTGAACACCAACAGAGCGGCGCCGGTGGTGTAAGCCATACGCTCCATTCCCGGCTCGTTGAGGATGCGGGTATCGGGCGGGATGAGCAGATAGATATAATTAAATGCCGATGGCAGATGCCCGATCGTGTCACTGATGGCAGACGCGATGCCGGGCAGGAAGAACAGCGCCAGATAAAGTGCCGCCTTTTCCGGGGGAATTCGCCGGGCCGTAACCGCGAAAAAGCCCGCAATGCCCGCCAGCAAAAAGATGTATCGCTTTCCGCCCATCACTTCGCTGTGCAACACGTGCAACCCAAAACCACCGGTCAACTTGGCAGTGACTAAAGCCACGCCGGCCAAGAAAACCAGCGGCAGAACCACCGGCGTTGCCCGCAGAAAACGCATGTCGCGGTTCATGGTCCGTTGCACGATGGAAAGCCCCAGGCTCAACGACATGGCCAGCAGATAGATCGGCGGATTGCCCCGCAAAAAAAAGATGACGATCGGCAGGTTCCAGCAAAAGAGCATCAGCGGATAATGCCAGCGCAGCCAGATCGGCGCGCTCAACCCCAGAATCACGAAACCGATCGTGGCCAGCGACGAGCGTGTGGGCAGATTAGCTGCCTGCACCAGTAGATAACCGATGATGATAGCCGCCGGCACGCAAATCGCATATACGATCAGCGCTCGCAACAGGGCCAAGGCATTGTTGTTCATGACACCGCTCTTTGCCGTCCGCGAAAACAATACAGACGGTCATTCAGACTACTTCGACCTGCCGCCAGCGGCAACCGAATTTTGACCGGCGATTTGGAAAAAACCACTGCCGCGATCGTCAGACCGCGGATGAAACATTGGGGGCCCTTGAACCAAAGCCACCCGGTCGTCATTGAATGGTGAACGGCGCGCGCAGGCGCAGGTCGTCGGAGGCCGCGCCCACCAGCAGTTCATAATCGCCGGGCGCGACGACGTATTGTTTCTGCGTCTCGTCCCATTCCCGGAATCGTTCCACCGGCACGTCCACGGTCACGCGGGCCGCCTGCCCGGCCTGCAGGTGAATCCGTGTGAAGCCGCACAAGGCCAGTTTCGGTTCTGTGGCGGATGGGTGGGCGTGCCGGAAATAAACCTGGGCCACTTCGTCGCCGTCGCGGCCGCCGGAATTTTTCAGCGTGAAGGAAACTTCCAGCGTGTCGCCGGCGGCCAGGCGGGTGCGGTTCAAATGCAGGTTGCGGTAGTCAAATTTGGTGTAGCTCAGGCCGTGGCCAAAGGCGAATTCGGGCCGGCCGTTGTAATAGCGGTAGGTCCGGTTGCTCATCGCGTAATCCTCAAACGGCGGCAAGTCCGTGGTGGATTCATAAAACGTCACCGGCAACCGCCCGGCGGGATTGACCTCGCCAAACAAAACTTCGGCCACGGCTTTGCCGCCTTGTTCACCCGGATACCACGCCTGGAGGATGGCCGGCAGATGCGCCACTTCCCAGGGCATGGCCATGGCGCTGCCGCTGCAATTGACCAAGACCACCGGCTTGCCCGTGGCGGCCAGCGCCTGCAGCAAATCCGTCTGCACCTGGGGCAGTTCAATCCGCGTGCGGTCGCCGCCATCGAAACCTTCATAAGCGTTGGCGCGGCTCATCTCTTCGCCCTCAAACCGCGCGCTGATGCCGCCAACGAAAATGACCACGTCGGCGGATCGGGCGGCGGCGAGAGCGGCGGCGGTCATTTCGGGAGTGGGCGCGTTCGAGCCATCCCGCCGCAGTGCAATCGGGCAGCCTTCGGTGTAAGTCACTTCAATGCCCGGACCGGCGATCTGTTTGATGCCGTCGAGGATCGTCACCGGCCGCGCCGGGGTGCCGTTGTAATTGCCCACCAGCACCGGCACGGAATCGGCGTTGGGGCCGATGACCGCCAGGCGTTTGATTTGGGCGCGGTTAAGGGGCAGCAGACCGTTGTTTTTCAAAAGCGTC
>DASRCU010000142.1:0-2538 GCA_035652955.1 Verrucomicrobiia bacterium
CGCGCTGCTGTTCTGGCAATGGCTCGCCGCGCGGAAATTTCCGCTTCACCGGCGAATTACCCACCGCGACATTGCGCCTCCGGTGACCATCCTCAAACCGCTCAAAGGCTGCGACGCCACCACCGCCGATTCCCTCCGAAGCTGGCTTCAGCAAAATTATCCCGCTCCGGTTCAGATTCTCTTTGCCGTGAGTGAGGCGGGCGATCCCGTTTGCGAAACAGTGCGCCGGCTGATCGCCGAAAATCCGCACCGCGACGCGCAGTTGATCGTTTGTGAAAACCTGCGGGGCGCCAACGCCAAGGTGGCCAAGCTCGCGCAACTTGAGCCGCTGGCCAAACATGATTTGATTCTGGTCAGCGACGCCGACGTGCGCGTGCCGGCGGATTTTCTGGCGAACGTCGTTGCACCGCTGCGCGAGGAACAAGTTGGACTGGTCACCGGCTTTTACCGCCTGGCCAATCCCACGACCCCGGCGATGCAATGGGAAGCCGTGGCCATCAACGCCGATTTCTGGAGCCAGGTGTTGCAGGCGCAAACACTCAGACCGCTGGATTTCGCGCTCGGCGCGGTGATGCTCGTGCGGCGGAAGGCGCTGTTGGCAATCGGCGGCTTCCAATCGCTCGCCAATTGCCTGGCCGATGATTATCAACTCGGCCATCGCATCGCGAATAAAAATTACCGCATCGCGCTGTGTCCCGTCGTGGTGGATTGCTGGCACGCGCCGGCGGGCTGGGGCGAAATCTGGCGGCATCAACTCCGCTGGGCGCGCACCATCCGCGTCTGCCGGCCGCTGCCGTTTTTTTTCAGCCTTCTGTCCAACGCCACGCTCTGGCCGCTGCTGTGGTTTGCCGTTTCGCTGACCGTTGGGAAAAGTTTCTGCGCGCCCTTGACGGCAGCGTTCATTTTGCTCGCCCGCATCGGCCTCGCGCAAAATCTCCAGCGCCGTCTCACACCGGAAGGCAAATTGGTTTCCCCGTTCTGGCTGGTGCCGGTGAAGGATTTGCTTCAAACCGTCCTCTGGCTGGGCGCGTTTCTCGGAAACACCGTGGAATGGCGCGGACGCCGGATGCGGTTAAATCGCGACGGCACGCTCGCGGAGGTAAATTAGCCAGTGCCCGCGGCGCGCTGGCGTCCTGGAGTGCGGCGGCGAGACCGCCTTTCCGTTGCCGGCCGCAGTTTGCAGGGCGGCGCCGTGCCTGTTTGCCTACTGCCCAAACGCCTGGCGCGCGGTCACGGCGAGGTGATGGTATAAAACCGTTGCGGAAAATTCGTCGCCTGCAGGTCGGTGAACGTGGCCGGACCGGCGCCAAATGTGCCGCTGCCCACCAAATCCCATCCGCCGATGACCGGTGTGAGCGCGATATTCGTCGTGGCCCACACGCGATAATCCGCGCCCGGCGTTCCGCCAAACGAAAATTGCACGCCGCCGCCGCTGCCCAGGGACCGCACGGAGTTGGTTTGCATGACTGGCGGTGTTGGCGTAATGACCGTGAGCGTTGCCGGACTGCTCATCACTGCGCCGATGGAGTTGGCAACAACAACGGAATAAGTCCCGGCGTCGGCGGGCTGCACGTTTGAAATGACCAGCGTGGCGCTGTTGGCCGTGGGGTAGGGCGCATTGGTGCCGTTTTGCAGCCATTGGTAAACGGGATCGGGAATGCCGGTGGCGCCGACGGTGAGCGTGGCCGTTTCGCCGGCGGTGAACGTTGCGCCAGCAGGCGGCGTGACAATGCTGGGCGCCAGTTGGGGCGTCCAGCCATAAAACCACGTCGGCGGGTTCGTCGCGGCGAGCAGGCGCGGATCGTTGTTCGTGACGCCGATGGGGGTCACCACCGGATAGGTGACCGGAACGCCGTTGGACGTGTTCGCGTTTTGCCAGAAGACAAAATTGCCGCTGAACAGCGAGGCCGAAGGCGCGACGTAGTTGGTGGCAAAATTGCAGCCATACCACGAGACGTTGTTGCCCGCGGTGCCGTTGCTGCCGGCGAGCGTGACCGCGCCGACGCCCGGATCGGCGGTGAACGTGCAGTTCACGAACGACATGCCGTTGGCGGTGTAAGTGCCGCCCGGATTGGCCCACGGGAAGCTGGCACTCTGGGTGGCGCTGGTGTCCGTCCGCGCGGCGGTGAGGTTGAAGGAAGACGAGCCGGCAATGGTGCGAATTTCGCACTGGTCAAAGAACAGATTGCCCCCGCCCCAGATGTAATCGAAATTGCCTTTGATGAGGCTCTTGTAGAAATACGCCTGCGAGGAATTGACGTTCGCCAGGATGGTGTCCTGCCGGCTGTCAATTTCCGAATTGATGACGATGCAGCGCCTGGCACCACTCTCAATCATCAGCGCCTCGGCCTGGCTGCCGCCCTGCGGCGTGCTGTTGGAGATCGTCAGCGTGTCAAGCACGATGTCGTTGGCATTCACCTTGAAGTTCATGCGCGCGTGTGTGGTGCCGCCGTTGGCCGCCTGGAAGTTGGCGTTGTTGGGGAAGGAAATGATCGCGCCGTTGCGGCTTTGGCCAAGGAAGGTGACGTTGTTTTTGCC
>DASRCU010000143.1:0-1689 GCA_035652955.1 Verrucomicrobiia bacterium
CTTTGCGTACATGCCCCCACATCGGGACGCATCCAAGGCTGAGGCTTGTGCATCCAGGCGGGTAAGCGGGGTTGGCCGGCTGGCCGGCCGTTTTCCGCAGAACAGAGTTTGTGGCGGCAGCATAGCGTCGCCTGTCAGGAACGGTGCCGCCCAATCGCAAGACCGTGCGGTCTTGCCTGGAAGAGCATCGTGTTGTTCGAAACAAGGTCTGAAGACGACGGTTCGCGTGCCGTGACATTTTTTTGCTTGAGCCGTTCCCGTCGTCCGCCTAGACCATCGGCATGTCATCTTCCGCCGCTCCCGCTTCTCCTGCTTCGGCTGGTCGGCTTCTGTCTGTGGACGCGCTCCGCGGTTTCGACATGTTCTGGATCATTGGCGCCGACTCGCTGGTCTATGCGCTGCACCGGATGAGCCCGGGGCCGGTGACGAATTTTCTGGCGGAGCAGCTCGAACATGCCGACTGGGAAGGGTTTCATTTTTACGACCTGATTTTTCCGCTGTTCATTTTTATTGTGGGGGTTTCTCTGGTTTTTTCGCTTGACAAAACCCTTGCGCAGGCCGGGCGTGCGGCGGCGCTCAAACGAATTTTCCTCCGCAGCCTCCTGCTCTTCCTGTTTGGCGTTTTTTACAATGGCGGTCTGGCGTTGCCCTGGCCGGACGTGCGGTTGATGAGCGTGCTGGGGCGCATCGCGCTGGCGTATTTTTTCGCGGGGCTGTTGTTCTGTTTTTTCCGGCCCCGTCTGCTGGTTGTGCTCTGTGCGGGATTACTTGCGGGCTACTGGGCGTTGATGACGTTTGTGCCGTTTCCGGATGTTCGCCCCGCGCCCGGGGCCGGCATCATCGCGCGGGAGAACGGCTTCACCCGGATTTCACAACTGAACATGAACAGCACGAACCGTCTCCACGGCGTTTTCATCAAAGGGGTGAATCTTTGCAATTACCTGGATCAAAAATATCTGCCGGGCCGCAAGTATGACGGCACGTGGGATCCGGAAGGGTTGTTGAGCACGTTGCCGGCGATAGCGACCTGTCTGCTGGGCGTTTTTGCCGGCTTGCTGCTGAAAAATCGAAACGTGGAAGATCGCCGGAAGGTGGCCTGGCTGCTGGCCTGGGGCGCGGCGGGGGTGGCGGCCGGCTGGATTTGGGGAATTGAATTTCCCGTTATCAAAAAAATCTGGACTTCATCCTATGTGCTGGTGGCCGGCGGTTACAGTGCGTTGCTGCTGGGAGTGTTCTATCTGATGGTGGAGGTGTGGTGCTGGCAGTTTTGGTGCCGGCCTTTTGTCTGGCTGGGCGCCAATTCGATCGCGGTGTATATGACGGCCAATCTTCTGGGCTCGTTCACCCGCCCGGCACAACGGCTGGCCGGCGGCAGTGTCAGAAATTTTCTGGAGGCGCACCTGACTGCCGGTGCGGGCGAACTGGCGATTTCGCTGACGGGGCTGGCGTTGGCGTTCGGGTTTGCGCGGTTCCTCTATCGGCGGAAAATTTTCCTGCGATTGTGAAACAAGGAGGTTTCCTCCGCGGCACGCCGGGTTTCCGGCGGTGCAGCCCGGTCGGATGTTTTCTGTGCGGCGATTGAATTCAACCGGCCACGGCATCGGCGGCGGTCTCCTGTTTGAAGACCAGCTTCTCGCCTTCGCGCGTGACGCGGATGGGTTCGCCTTCGTGCAGGGTGCCTTTGAGGAT
>DASRCU010000144.1:0-16714 GCA_035652955.1 Verrucomicrobiia bacterium
CTCCTATGGCGATGGCATTCCCGATTCGTGGCGGCTGCGCTGGTTCGGCACGGTGAACAATCTGCTGTCGGTTTCCAATGCCTGTCCGAGCGGCGATGGTGTGAACAACTGGCAGAAATACGTCGCGGGCGTGGACCCGAATGTGGCAAATGATTTTCCGAGCGTGAACGTCAAAACGCCGCCCACCGGCGCCATGGCGGCTATTCACTGGCCGTCAGTCAGCGGCAAGCAATATGTCATCCTGCGCTCCGCCTCGCTCTTTCCCGGCCATTGGACGGCCATTGCCACCAACACCGGCACGGGCACGGATATGGAGTTTGACGACACCACGGGCGGCTCCACTCAGTTTTATCGGGTGCAGATTCTGCCATAGAGCTGCGGCCGTGCGAAACGTCTGGGACTGCCCTCCAGACTCAAGGCGGTTCACTCGGTTTCCTCGGCGACGTGTTTGAGATAAGCGAAGGAATAAATTCCGGTGGCATGGCCGTCAGCCCAAACCGGCTGGATGGCGTAACCGCCCACCTGGAGAATTTTCTTCAAGTCGAAAGCGGCTGGCGACAGTTTCCGTTCCGGATTTTTATAGACCTGGCCCAGAATGTCCCGCTCTCCCTGACACCCGGCGCACGGACAGCGGCGGCGCAATTTTTCCAAAGGAATAAAACTTTCCCCGCCGTCGTCCCATTTGACGGCCAGCTCCTGGCCGATGATTTGAATATCCGCGGGTCGCATTACCGTTTCTCCAGTTGTCGCTCGAACGCCGCCAGGGTCTCCGGGCTGACGTGATGTTCAATGCCTTCGGCGTCCAGCTCGGCAATTTTCGGCGGCACGCCCAGCGAACGCAGAAAGGCCACCACGGCTTCGTGACGGCGTTTGGATTCCTCGGCCAGTTTGCGTCCGGCAGCGGTCAGAGAAATAGCGCGGTAAGGTCGGGTATTGACATAGCCGGCGCGGCGCAATCGCGCCAGCGTGCGGTTGACCGTCACGTGCGTAACGCCCAATCGTCGCGCCAGATCAGTCACGCGAGCCTCCCCGGCGGAGGTCGCCAGGTCGGCGATGGCTTCGACATAATCCTGCGCAACTTCGAGGGCGCGGTCGCGGCGCGAACGGCGCAGCGTTTCCGCCTGCTGGGCGGCGGGGCGCGGAAGCGGCAGCGATGCGTGGGGCCGGCTCATACACCGCGCCAATCAATCGCAGTTCGAGCGTTAAGTCGAGATTGAATTTTGTCAGCGTGCGGAGGGCGATTGACAAAGTGGATTTTATATTGTAACCCAAGCTACAATTTTATGGCCGAACGGGAATCAACGGAACACGGCGTCTGGCGACGATCTGCCGAAGGGGTTTCCCTGCCGGAAGTTCACCGGAGCATTGTGGTGCCGGTGACGGCGTCCTTCTGGAAAAAACTGCTGGCGTTCTCGGGGCCGGGTTTTCTGGTGGCCGTTGGTTACATGGACCCGGGAAACTGGGCGACGGATCTGGCCGGCGGCGCGCAATTCGGCTACGCCCTGTTGTGCGTCATCGCGGTCTCGAACGGCATGGCAATCCTGCTGCAGCATTTGGCCGTCAAACTCGGCATCGCCACCGGACGCGATCTGGCGCAAGCCTGTCGCGATCAATATTCGCGGCCGACGGTGTGGTTCCTTTGGATTCTTTGCGAACTGGCCATTGCGGCGTGCGACCTGGCGGAAGTGGTGGGCTCGGCCATCGCGCTGCAATTGCTGTTTGGCATCCCGCTGGTGGCCGGCTGCCTCATCACCGCGGCGGACGTGCTGGCGGTGTTGTATTTGCAAACGAAGGGATTCCGCTACGTGGAGGCGGTGGTCATGACGCTCATTGGTGTCATTGCGGTTTGTTTCACGGCGGAGCTGATTTTTTCCCGACCGCATCTGGGAGCGGTGTTGCTGGGTTTTGTGCCCAACGCGCAGATTTTAAAGAATCCGGACATGCTTTACGTGAGCATCGGCATTCTCGGCGCGACGGTAATGCCGCACAACTTGTATCTGCACTCCTCCATCGTGCAGACGCGCAAATACGAGCAGAATTTTTCGGGCAGGCGCGAGGCGATCAAATTTGCCACGATTGATTCCACCGGCGCGCTCACATTCGCGTTATTCATTAACGCGGCGATCCTGGTGCTGGCGGCGGCCACGTTTCATTTTTCCGGCCATCAGAACGTGGCGGAGATTCAGGAGGCTTACAAACTGTTGAGTCCGGTGCTGGGGGTGGGCGCGGCGAGCGTGCTGTTCGCCGTGGCGCTGCTGGCTTCCGGCCAGAATTCCACGCTCACCGGGACGTTGGCGGGGCAGGTGGTGATGGAGGGGTTCATGAATCTCCGGTTGCGTCCGTGGCTGCGGCGGTTGTTGACGCGGCTGATGGCGATTGTGCCGGCGGTGACGGTCATCAGCATTTTCGGCGAAAGCAAGACCACCGAGTTGCTGGTGGCCAGCCAGGTGGTGCTCTCGATGCAACTGGGTTTTGCCGTCTGGCCGCTGGTGCGCTTTACCAGCGACGAATCGAAGATGGGCGAGTTTGTCAATCCGCTCTGGCTCAAAATTCTGGGCTGGACGACTGCCGCAATCATCATCATCCTGAATGTGAAGCTGCTGTTCGACACGTTTGCGCCGGCATCGCTGTTGAAGCTGGTTTACGGTGCCTTGGGTTTGCCGGCGCCGGAGTGAGGAGCGGCCTGGTGATGAATCGGATGAGCCAACACCGGTCGCTCCCGCCGGGCGTCCGTGCAATGTCCGCCGGGGAACCCGGGTACGCGGCCAATGTGGCGGAAGTTGCCGCGGGCGGCCTGGAATCGCATTCCGCGCAACCGAGTGATTTCGGTTCCGGACGTGTGTGTGAGGTTGAAGTATGTATCGGCACATCCTCATCCCGCTTGAAAACAGTGCGACGGACCGGGTGATTCTGGAGCATATCAAACCCCTGGTGCGGCTGACCGGCGCCAGGGTGTTGTTGCTGCACGTGGCCGACGGCTGGGTGGCTCGCAATTTCAACCGGCTCAACCTTGCTGAATCCGAGGAGATGCGGCAGGATCGCGCCTATCTCGAAAAAACTGCCGGAGAGCTGCGCGCCGAAGGATTCTCCGTGGCCACCGAACTGGCCCTGGGCAATCCGCCGGAGGAAATTTTGAAAGCCGCCGAAGTCGGGAAGTGTGATTTGATTGCTATGGCCAGTCACGGCCACCGTTTTTTGGGCGACCTTTTTCACGGCAGCACCATCACCGAAGTGCGACATAAAACTTCCATTCCCATCCTCGTGGTGCGCGAGGAAAAGGCGAGGCCGAACCGGTCTCCTGCCGGATCATGACCGGCGGCGGGAGGGCACAGGACGGCGTTTGGGCCGCTCCGCCCGTCTTACGGCAAATTGAAGTCCTTCGGGCGTTCGACCAGGTGCAGCAAATTCCCGTCGCCGTCGGCAAAGAATAAAACTCTTCCGCCGCCGGCCGCCGGCCGCTCCGCATCCGGAAATTTCACTCCCCGTTTTTCCAGCTCCTCCCTGGCGGCGTCGAGAGAATCCACGCGCAGCGCCAGATGACGAAAGCCGGCCAGTTTGTTGTCGGCCGTTTCCGGGAGCGATTTTTCCGCCGCATAAATTTCCAGCCAGACGCCGCCCAGCGAAAGCAGGCAGGTCGGAGGATTCCGGCCGTTGTTGAACCGCTCCCGCGCCCCCAGGACATGAACGTACCAGTCTCTCAAGGCGACGGGGTTGGGCGACGGGATAGCGAGATGTTCGATGGAGATGTTCATCAGGCGGCCCAAGATTGCAAAAATTTCCATTCACTCGCCAGCGCAAAGGGGTATCCTTGCCGAAACGGTATGGACATAGAACATTTTTTGAAGCGGCGATTGATTTGCGTGGCGGTAATTGAGCGGCCGGACGACGCCGTGCCCCTGGCCGAAGCGCTCCTGGCTGGCGGGTTGGATTGCATCGAGGTCACCTTCCGCACGACGGGCGCGGCGGAGGCCATTGCGCAAATCCGAAAAAAATTTCCCGACATGAAGGTCGGCGCCGGGACGCTCCTCACGGCGGAAAATGTGCAGGCCGCCGCGGCCGCCGGCGCGCAATTCGGCGTCTCGCCCGGCTTGAGCGAAACCGTGCTGCGCGCCGCGCGCGAACGGCATCTGCCGTTTTTTCCCGGCGTTGTTACGCCCACCGAGGTGAGCCGCGCGCTGGAATTCGGCTGCCGGCACTTGAAATTTTTTCCAGCCGCCGCCGCCGGCGGCGCTGCCCTGCTCAAGGCGCTGGCCGGACCGTTCGCCCACACCGGCGTGAAATTCATCCCCACCGGTGGCATTAACGCCGCCAACCTGGCGGATTATCTCGCCATCCCCCAGGTGGCCGCTGTCGGCGGTTCCTGGATGGCCGAGCGCCAGCTCCTCGCGGAAAAAGCATGGGACAAAATCACGGCGCTCACCGCGGAGGCGATGAAAATCATTGCTCCCCTCAACGCCCGATAAACAAGGCGCGGCGTGCGTTCCGGGCCAAATCAATTGCCCACCGTCACCTGCAACGGCTGATCACGGCACTCGGCGAAGCGGCGGATGTAATCGTTCCACGCCTTCGCGTTCGGAAAATCGCCGCTTTGGTCCCAGCCGGCGCCGAGATAATAGACGAACGGTTTGCCGATCTGCGCCGGCGCAATCGCCAGCAAATCGCGCAGCGGCGGCTGGCCTTCGCCGACAGTGTGGATGGGCGGCGCAAAGGCGCTGGCGGGGAGATCCGGACGGTCGTTGGTGAATGTTTCCACACTCCCTTTGGGCAGAATGATGGCCACCGCGGTGGTGCCTTTGTAAAAATCCTGCGGCTGCCAGTAGGTCATCCAGCCTTCCGCTTGATTTTGGACGATGAGTCCCCGGGCGGTGCTGCTCTGCCAGGAATCAATTTCCGGCGAGCCGTCGGTCACCGTCACATTTTCCCCCGGTCGCTCGGACAGACCCACGCCGATTTCCAGCGGCGAGTGGTCGTCGCTGCTGAAGATACTTTCCGCGCGGCTCAGATTCGAGCCGGCGTCAATGCAGATGCGCTTGGTTTCGGACACCATTCGGCCCTTGCCGGCGTCCCAGGCGGCGTAAGTCAGTTCAAATTCCGAACGGATCGGGCCGGTGGTGATGATTTTGTAAGTGCGCCAGTTTTTGGAGACGTATAATTTGCCGTCGCTCCAAATTCCCAATCCGCCGCAGCCGCGCGTTTTGCCGACGCGATAATCGTCCTGCGCCGGCGCGTGGTTGTCGAACAGCTTCATGGTGCGATACATGTCGTTGACCACGAGGTCGCGCGTGCGTTTGATCCAGACATCCACGCCGCTGCTGGTGAGCGGTTCGGCGGCCCAGGTTTCCAGCGCCGGGCCATACATGCGATGCGCGATGCGGTCGCTTTCCCAGGCGAAATCATCCTCCCGCTCCGGCACGTAGCGCGCAAAAGTCTTGACCAGGGGCGGCGGCACGGCGGCCAGCGCCGAGGCATCCAGAATGTAATAAGTCCGCCTTTCGTGCGGTGCGAGGTCAACCTGGAACAGTAATTTTTCGGCGGAGGAATTTGTGGAGTCCGGATCGGAATAAACTTGCGAATCCAAAATCCGTGAAGAAAGGCCGTCCATCACGGCCAGGGACTTCGCCGGGATGGGGGGATTTAATTCAACGGTTTCACAGACGCGACGAAAGGCGGCGGGGTTTTTGACGTTGACCCTGACTGTTCGGGCGTTTTCCAGGACCGCCAGGCGGTACACCTCGCTGCCGGCGAGCAAGAAGGCGCCCACGCCGTAGGGCGCGGTGGAATCAGGCGCAAATTTTTTGGGATCGGCGCCAACGGGCTGGACATGCGTGAGCTGGCCGTCGGCAGCCACGCAGCCGACCAGCGCCGCCCACGCGCGGCGGACGGCCGGCTCGAATCGAGCGCGGTCGAGCAGCCCCTGATTCACACCCCACGCCAGCGCGTAGGTGAAAAAGCCCGACCCGCTGGTTTCCTTGAGCGGATAACTCTCCGGGTCGAGCAGGCTGGAACGCCACAGCCCGTCCGGCTGCTGGCACGACAGCACGGCATCCGCCATTTGCCTGAACAACTGCTCGAAGCGCGGGCGATCAGGAGAATTCAACGGCAGGTATTGGAGCACGCGCACCAGGCCGGCGATGACCCAGCCGTTGCCGCGGCTCCAGAAGACCTTTTGACCGTTCGCCTCGCGCTTGTTGAAATAGGTGCTGTCGCGGAAAAACAAATGCGCGTTCGTGTCGTAAAGGAAATCCGTCGTGCGCCACCAGTTCGTCACAGCGAAATCAAGATAGCGCCCGTCGCCCGTCGCGGCGTAAAGCCGCACCCACGCGGGCGGCGCCATGAACAGCGAATCGCACCAGGACCACAAGTCCTGACCATGCCCCCGCTGCGTAAAGTCCAGGCTCGTGGTTGCGGGAGGATGGGCGAGAATCCAGTCAAAATGTTCGCGCATCGGCGCAATCATTTTCGGTTCGCGGTAGAGGAAATAAAGTTCGGCGTAGGTCTGGCCGATACATTGGTCATCGGCCATGTATTTTCGCGGGCCAGGTTGCCAGCCGTTGGCCTCCGCCATGGCCCGCATCGCGTCGCGGTATTTCGGGTCGCCGGAAATACCGGCCAGCGCCATGAATCCGGCGTCGCTGGCAGCCTGAATCCATCCGGTCGGTGAATTTGTGTCGGGATGCGCCAATTGCCAGTCAGCCACACGCTGCAGGGCCAGGAGGATGGGCAACGGTTTGATCTCCGGAGAAAGAGTGGTGCTTATGGTGTCTTGGACCAGGCCTGTTTGAAAATCGCCTCCCCGCGCGGGAGACGCCGGCTCCGCGCCCGGCAGAGCTCCAGGAAAAAGAAAAACGGGAGCGATGAGAACAACAAGGCGTGATAGAATTTTCATGGGGAAAATTTATTGGCCGCGGACCAATCGTTGCAATTCAATTCCGGCGAGAAGGAACGCCCCGATGCCTTTCAGATCGTTATCCACCACCGGCTCGCTGACGTAGTAATCGAAACTGCCGTCGCGCGGGCGGCCGGCGGCGTTGGTGAAACCCAAGCCGGCCACGGCGCAACAGTGCGTGAGCGACCATCGGTCCGGACCGTCCTTGCGGAGCAAATTTTTTACGATGCCGGCGAAGCCTTTTTCGGCTGCAACGGCATCCGCCGGCGGCAGATAATTTTTGTTCACCCCTTTGGCCAGCGCATAGACAAACATCGCCGAAGCGGTGGCTTCGAGATAATTGCCGCTCCGATGGCCCTGGTCCATGACCTGCCACCAGAGACCGGTTTGCGGGTCCTGCCATTTGACGATGCCAGCGCAGGTTTTCTGGAAGATGGCGAGGATGGGCGCTCGCGCCGGATGATTCGTCGGCCAATAATCCAGCGTGTCCACCAGCGCCATGACATACCAACCCTCGGCACGGCCCCAAAAATTGGACGAACAGCCGGTTTGTGGATTGGCCCAGGGCTGGATTCCGGCCGCGTCCCAGCCGTGAAAATTCAATCCCGTCCTTGCATCGTAAGTGTGTTGGTCGGCCAATTGGATTTGCCGGGCCACGTCGTCAAAGTCGGTCGGCTCATCAAAAAGCGTTGCGTATTGGGCGTAGAACGGTTCGGCCATGTAAAGGCCGTCGAGCCACATTTGATTCGTGTAACGCTGCTTGTGCCAGAAGCCGCCCTCGGGCGTGCGTGGCTGGGCTTCGAGCTGGCGGCGCAACCGTTCGGCGGCGCGACGGTATTTGTCTTGGCCGGTGATGGCCCACAGCGCCAGCGCGGCTTTGCCGGGATTGATCGCATCGAGCTGAAATTCTCCGGCGCGGTAACCGCGAATGGTTCCGTCCGGAGCAATGAGCGAACCGATCTGGTCCTCGGCAAATTTCACGAACCGCGGGTCGGGCGCCACCTCGTTCAATTTCAACAACGCGAGCGTGAACAGGCCCAGGGTGTAGTCCCATTTCGGCGCGTTCGTCAGGCGCGGCATTTCCGAACGGGCCAGCCTTTGGGCCCATTCCAGCGGCGTGGCGCCGGAAAATTCTTTGGGCAAGGCCGGAAAAGCCGGCTCGGCAAAAAATGTCGCCAGGCAAACGGCGTGGCACAGGAGGCGGATCGGACTTTTCATCCTCACGCAAAAGAGGTGGAAGGCCCAACGGCGTCAAGCTTTTAATGCTGGTGCCGTTTCTCGGCTCGATGCGCCACGTGCCGAAAATTTTTCGGACGCGCTGACGTCCTGGAGTGCGGCGGTGACGCCGCTCCGGGGAAAAGCGTTCCCGCGACTCATTCCCCCTGGCGTTTGCCAATGGCGCTGTGCTGCGTTTGCCGCCGCACTCCCAAACGCCAGCGCCAGCCAGGCGACTGGACTTCTCCCGCGCCTGCCGCTTCTCCGTGTACGAGCTTTTGTCGCGCCGATTCACGCTGAATTCTTGACCTGGCAGCCCGTCAATTTAGACTGTCACCATGTTTGCCGAGACGATTCGCCGTCTGCCGCGTCCACAAGACGTGGCCGGCCTGTCCACCCAGCAGCTCCGCGAGGTCTTTCTCATCTCGGATTTGTTTGCGCCGGGCGAAATCCGCGGCCATTTTACCGATTTGGACCGGCTGGTGGTGGGCGGCGCCATGCCGGCAGACCGGCCGATTGATTTGCCCAATCACAAGGAGACCGGGCGCGCGTTTTTTCTGGAGCGCCGCGAGCTGGGCGCCATCAACATCGGTGGCCCCGGGCGTGTGGTGGCCGATGGCCGGACGTTCGCGCTCGAAAAACTGGATTGCGCGTATCTGCCAATGGGCACCCGCTCCGTCTCCTTCGTCAGTGACGATGCAGCGCACCCGGCGAAGTTTTATTTTCTCTCGTGTCCCGCCCATTTTGCTCATCCGGCCCGGATGATGAAATCCGCCGAAGCCGCGCCGATAAACCTTGGCTCGCCGGCAGCGGCCAACCAGCGGACGATTTACAAATACATTCATGAAGGCGGCATTCAAAGCTGCCAGCTCGTGATGGGCTGCACGGCGCTGGCCGAAGGCAGCGTGTGGAACTCGTTCCCGCCGCACACGCACTGGCGGCGCACGGAGATTTATTTTTACTTCGACCTGGGCGCCAATGTGCTGGCGCATTTTTTGGGCGAGCCGCACCAGACGCGCCATTTGTTTTTGCATAATGAGCAAGCGGCGCTCTCGCCCAACTGGTCGGTGCACTTCGGGGTCGGCACCGGCAGCTATAAATTCATCTGGGGCATGGCCGGCGAAAATCAGGTGTTCGACGACATGGATCCGGTCAAACCGCCTGATTTGCGTTGAATCGTCGGCTCGCCGGACCGGCGGCGATTCAAATCCGCTCCGGCATTTTTAGACTCGATGCGTTTTCAGAACAAAGTTGTTGTCGTGACCGGCGCCAGCCGCGGCATCGGACGGGCGATTTGCGTGGCCTTCGCGCGCGCGGGGGCGCAGATTGCTGGCGTGGCTCGTGGCGACCTGGCCGAAACCGCCGCCGCTGTGAAATCCGCCGGCGGGGCATTTTATGCCTTTCCTGCCGATTTGAGCGCCGGCACGCAAGAAGTTGCCGCCGATTTGGTGGCGCAAATTCTGCGGCGATGCGGACGGATTGATGTGCTGGTCAACAACGCCGGCATTATTCGCCGCGCACCGGCGGTGGAGTTTTCGCAAAAGGACTGGAACGAAGTCCTGCAAACCAATTTGTCGGCGCCGTTTTTTCTGTCGCAGGCCGTCGCCAAATGGTGGCTGGCGGAAGGCCGCGCGCAGGCGCCGGCGGACGCGCGATTGAAAATTGTTAACATTGCCTCGCTGCTGTCCTTTCAAGGCGGCATCCTGGTGCCGGCTTACACAGCCAGCAAACACGGCTTGGCCGGCATCACCAAGGCGCTGGCGAACGAATGGGCGCGCGAACGCATCAACGTCAACGCCCTCGCCCCCGGTTACATCGCCACGGAAAACACCCGGGCGCTGCGCGAGGATCCCGTTCGTAACCGGGCGATTCTGGAAAGAATCCCTGAAGGCCGCTGGGGAAATCCGGAAGACATCGCCGGCGGCTGCGTTTTTCTGGCCTCGGCCGACGCCGATTATTTGAACGGCGCCGTCCTCAACATTGACGGCGGCTGGCTGGGCAGATGAAAATGAGAACCTCCACCGCAACAGGTCGCCGGGAGCTCCGGAAGAAGCGTTTCCGAGGCGTTTCCCGCGCCCTGTCGCGACTTGAAAAGTAAAATAAATGACTCCCCCCACCTTGCTTATTCTGGCCGCCGGCATGGGCAGCCGTTACGGCGGACTCAAACAAATTGATCCGGTCGGTCCCAACGGCGAGACCCTCATGGATTACTCCATTTACGACGCGTTGCGCGCCGGCTTCGGCAAGCTCGTGTTCGTCATCCGCCACGATTTCGAGGCGCAGTTCCGCCAGGTCGTCGGCGCCCGATTCGAGAAGCTGGCGCCTGTGGAATACGTGTTTCAGGAGCTTGACCTGCTCCCGGCGGGATTTTCTGTGCCTCCCGGTCGCACCAAACCGTGGGGCACCACCCACGCCATTTTGCTGGCAGAAAAAGTCATCGCCGGGAATTTCGCCGCCATCAACGCCGACGATTTTTACGGTCGCAACGCCTACGAAGTGCTGGCCGCCCATTTGACTTCCGGCACCACGGATTACGCCATGGTCGGATTCATTTTGAAAAATACGTTGTCCGATTTCGGCAGCGTGGCGCGCGGCGTCTCGCGGGTGGACGCCAACGGTTATCTGACGCACATTGTCGAGATGACCAAAGTCGAGCGCGACGGCGACGGTGCCAAAAATACCGCGCCGGACGGCACCGTCACGCGGTTGACCGGCGAGGAACCGGTCTCCATGAATTTCTGGGGTTTCACACCGGCGATCTTTCCCCAGTTGCGCGCCAAGTTCACGGAATTTCTGAAGAAACACGGCCAGGACCTCAAGGCCGAGTGTTACATTCCGGCCACGGTGGGCGAACTGGTTGCCGCCGGCCAGGCGCGGGTGAAGGTGTTGCGGTCGAGCGATTCGTGGTTCGGCGTAACCTATCGCGAAGATCGCCCGCGAGTGGTCGAGAGCATCCGCCAGCTCATCGCGCGCGGCCAGTATCCGGCAAAGCTTTGGTAAAATGCCCGGAAAGTTTCCCGTCTCCCAGGCCGCGGGCCTTTCCGCCAACCGCCGGCGCCGGAGTCGGCGAACCGGCCCGGGCAACGCGCGAAGATTTCCCCGCCGGAGAAATTTTTGATTTTTGCGATGAACTCCATCGAACAACTCGAACAACAGTTGGACAGCTTTGACGCCGGGCAGCGTCGCCAGGCGCTGGCGCAGCTTTGGGACCTGGCCTGTGCCGGTAAAATTCCGCTGGCCGAACCGGGGCAGGAAGTCAACCTGCACGCGCACACGTTTTTTTCCTACAACGCCTACGGTTATTCGCCGTCCAAATTTGCCTGGCTGGCGCGCAAACGCGGCCTGGCCGTGGCGGGCGTCGTGGATTTCGACGTCCTCGACGCGCTGGAAGAGTTCTGGGCGGCCGGCAAGCTCATCGGCCTCAAGCGCTGTGTGAGCCTGGAGTCGCGCGTGTTCGTTCCCGAATTTTCCACGCGCGTCATCAATTCACCCGGCGAACCGGGCATCGCCTACCACATGGGCGTCGGCTTTCCCCGCGCGGTTCAACACCCGCTGCTTTCCCAAATGCGCCGCACCGCCGAAGCGCGCAATCGCGAACTGGTCCGGCGCGTCAACGAATTCCTCAAACCCGTGGCGCTGGATTACGACCGCCAGGTGCTGCCGCTTACCCCCAACGGGAACGCCACCGAGCGCCATATCTGCCAGGCCTACGCCCGCCTGGGCAATGCTGATTTCTGGCGCGCGAAGATCGGCGATTGTCCATCCGACCCCGTGGCCCTCCAGGCGCTCATCCGATCCAAATTGATGAAACGCGGCGGTCCCGGTTACGTGCCGCCGGACCGGGGCGCCTTTCCCACTCTGGCGGAAATGAACCGGTTCGTCCTCGATTCCGGCGCGATTCCAACCCTCACCTGGCTTGACGGCACCAGCGCCGGCGAGCGCGCCATCGAGGAATGGTTTGATGTTTCCCGCCGTTCCGGCGCCGCGGCCATCAATCTGATCCCCGACCGGAATTACACCCCCGGCGTGAGGGACGAGAAATGGAAAAACCTCTGCGACGTGATCGCCCTCGCCGAAAAAAATCATTTCCCCATCCTCGTCGGCACCGAAATGAACGCACCCGGTAACAAGTTCGTGGACGCCTTCGACACGGCGGAACTGAAGCCGTTTGTCCCCTTGTTTTTGAAAGGCGCCTGCATCGTCTATGCCCACTCCGTGTTGCAGCGCGAAAGCGGCCTCGGCTATTTGAGCCACTGGGCCAAAAGGAATTTCGAAACCGTCGCCGCCAAAAACGAGTTTTTTGAAACCCTCGGCCGCCGCTTGCAACCCGCGCAGGAGGACCGGTTGTGCGGTTTGCCATCGGACGTGACACCGGCGGAAATTTCTGCGAGAATCAATTAAACGCAGGCCGCAAAAGAAACGCCCCGGCGCGCGAATGAATTTCCAGAGCGCGCGGCGCTCGGTTGCGGCAGATGAATGTATGACCACCATTCCCCAAACCCAGCGCGCGGTGCAACTGATCGCTCCCGACCAGCTCCGCCTCAACGAAGCCAAACCCGTTCCGCGGCCCGGCCCGCACCAGATTCTCTGCCAGGTCGAAGTTTGCGGCCTGTGTTTTTCCGACTTGAAACTGCTCAAGCAGTTTTCCAGCCACGCGCGCAAGTCGGAAATCATTTCCGGCATCACGCCCGACATCCTGGCGGAGATGCCGCATTACGTCCCCGGTGAGAAACCCGTCGTGCCCGGCCACGAGACCGTCGTGCGCATCGCCCAGGTCGGACCGGCCGTGAAACGTTTTCGGGTCGGCGAACGTTACCTCGTGCAAACGGATTACCGCTGGTTGCCCACCCGAAGCTCCAGCGCGGCCTTCGGCTATAATTTTGAAGGTGCCCTCCAGGAATTTGTGCTGATGGACGAACGCATCATCACCGCCCCCGACGGCGAGACCATGCTCCTCCCCGCCCCCGAAGACCTGGCCGCCTCGGCCATCGCCCTCTGCGAACCGTGGGCATGCGTGGAAGATGCCTACCTGGAAAAACAACGCCGCACCTTCAAACGCGACGGGAAAACGCTGATCGTTGCCGAGGACCATCCGAGGGTGGACGGCGTCGGCAAGGTGACTTACGCCAGTTCCTCGGCCTTGCCGGAAGGAAAATTTGACGACGTCATTTATTTCGGCGCCGACGCCGCCGTTTGCGAAAAATTGTTTGCCTGCCTCGCCACCAACGGGTTGTTCGTTATCGTACAGAACGGCGGAAAATTCGGTCGTCCCGTAATTACCCCCGTGGGCCGTTTGCATTACGGCGGCCTTCGAATCGCCGGCACAACGGGAAACAACGTCGCCGAGGCCCTGGCGGCCATTCCGGCAACAGCGGAAATCCGGCCCCGCGATAAAATCAACATCGTCGGTGCCGCCGGCCCCATGGGCACCATGCACGTCATCCGTAATTTGTGCCAGGGCGTCAGTAACGTGACGATTTATGCCGGCGATTTGAACGACGAACGTCTCGCCGCCCTCCGCAAACTGGCCGCCCCGCTGGCACAAAAAAATCAACTCACCCTCATCACTTACAACCCTTCAAAAGACAGATTGGCGGAAAAGTTTGATTACCTCGTCTTAATGGCACCGGTGCCCGCCCTGGTGGCCCAGGCCGTTCGCGACGCCGCCCCCAAAGCCATCATTAACATTTTTGCCGGCATTCCCGCCGACAAAACTGCCGGGATAGACCTCGACGCCTACATCGAAAAACAATGTTACTTTGTCGGCACCAGTGGCTCGACACTGGAGGACATGAAAATCATCCTGCAAAAAGTCACTTCACGCCAGCTCGACACCAACCTCTCTGTCGCCGCCATCGCCGGCCTGGACGGCGCAGTGGACGGCATTCGTGCCGTGGAAAAGAACCTGATGCCCGGCAAGATCATCGTGTATCCCTTCGCCAAAGGCCTCAAACTCACCGCACTTACCGAACTGACTGCGCAACTCCCCGCCGTCGCGCAATCGCTTCACAACGGCTACTGGAGTAAAAATGCCGAAGAAGCCTTGAAAAAGGTATTCACCGGCCAATGACATTGGCAATAGTCAGGCTACCCTGCAATCCCTGCGCCGGAATAACAACAACCCTGGAGGTCAGATGCTACCCGGTTCCCTCTTCAGGCACGTCCACCAAACCGGAGCTCCAGACGCTCTGTTTCACCGTTGAGGGGCGGATGTTCCGAGCAGCAAGCTGCGTATCAAATGAACTTCTGCAGTCGAGAACGGCGTTCCATCCGCATGGAAAATGTCATGAAACCATACCACAGGCTCGTTGGTGTAACGTTTTACCCATGAATCCCACGGATAGATCGTCTGTGTTTTGCCGCTGACCAAACCCCAATTATAGGCGGCCACATCGTATTTTTTCAGCAACGGCAGGATGTTTTGGAAGGTGGAGTGATTGCCGCGGGCCATATACTCGGTGCAAAGCACCGGTCGGCCCAACTTTTTTAAACCTTCTATCCGCTGCCGCATTTCTGTTGGGCCATCGTAACAATGGAATGAAATAACATCCGATTCATCCAAAGAAAGCTTTTGAATTTCGGTCGGATGGTACAAATAATCTCCGTTCCAGACTCCCACCGTCAAAGGCTGGGATGGGCCGACTTCGCGCGCCCAGCGAAAAGTTTTGCGCAGCAGTTGCAGAGCAAACCGCGCTTTGTCAGACTCAGGCAGCTCGGTTTTGTTACCATCCCGCCCATAAGATTGAAGATTCGGATTATCCGGCTCGTTGAACAAATCCCAAGCCAGCACCCGGGGATCGTTTTTATACCGGGTCAATAAGCCAACCACATACGGCTTCAATTCATCCTGTTTGGCCGGGTCTTCAAGAATTTCCCTGCCGGGAGATTGCACCCATCCCGAGTTGTGCACGCCTGAAGCAGGCGCCGGCTGCCGGCCCGCTTTTGGATATGGGTTCCATACTCCATCAAAAATAACGAACAGGGTTTTAATGCCGTGTTTGCTGGCAATTGCCAAATACGTGTCCACCCGGGAATAAAAACCCGCCGGGTCTTCACGCCACGCCAGATCATGCAGAAACACGCGCATCGTATTCATCCCGATGCTCTCGGCATAACCCAATTCGCGGTCAATGGTAGCTGGATCAAAGGTATCGGCCTGCCACATCTCCAACTGATTGATAGCGGTGCTCGGCACGAAATTTGCCCCCACCATCCAAGGTTGGGCGGCGTACCAGGCGTTTGCCTTGTCGGCCGTCCAACGATTCGAAACCACGGATTGAAGCGGTTCCGCTGCGAACAGATATCCCCCCAGCAGCAGACTTGTAAAAATACTTCCCAAAAATTGCTTCATAAGATTATGATAAACTCCACTTTCAAAAAGTCTCTTTGGATCTTCGTGTTTCAAAACACACCTGCTTTCGCTGTTTTAGAAAATGTTTCAAATTACCCTCGCCCGCAACTTCTAAAAAACTTTTCACTTCCTGAAACGTTCTCTTTGTAATTCGTCAAATCCGTACTGTTCCCTCATAGTTGCCTTATTCAAGCCTTCTTAAAAGATGCAAAACAGTATTCGAATTATCATGGCTTTTCAAGAATTTGTCATGGGGCATAAAATGGCCTCACCCTATCCGTCGTTTGGCTCCGCTCATATTCCCAACCTTATTCCAGGGATGGCTATTGTCAAAGGCAGCTTCCAGCGTGTCATATTCCTTGCGTGGAATCGGCAGCATCGTACCGTAACTCACCTGGGGCAGAACATGGAACTTATACCAATCCAATCTGTAATTGCCGGTTGCTTGGAATCGGAAAACATCCAGTGTGGCAGTTACTGATAGCCCGTAGGCAACCCGGGCTGCTGTTTGCAATAAAAGAAACCAGACCCTGCCAATTGGCGGAGAAGTCAGCGTGGACGCTTTACAAAAATTCGAGATAACAGGCGGCCTCGGGCTGGAGTAAAATTCCAAAAGGTTGGTTGATTGACAAATCCGGAAAGTTTTTACGCTCGACCAATGTAACGTCGGATAACGCTCATCTTTAATGATGGCATAATAAATGCCGTATTTTGTAAATGCTGACAGCAATTGTAGCCATGTCCCAAGAAAAAAGCTTGCGGGTGATTGGGAGAGTGATCAAGGCGGGGAAAGTAACATATAAAGCCCGTCGGCTTGTCCAATAAGGTTCAGGCAAATTGATTTTGTCAAGGCCGTGAGGTGAGTGTTAGGCACAGGGAGGACTCAGAACATGTCAGTTCAAAGAACAGCTTCGCTGCGCTAACACGCGGCAGCGCATTTTCAATAGCCGGAAACAGGCTTCAAATCTGGCTAGAAATTGCTATATTTTTCCACCAAAATCTTTGTGGGCCTAAAAGCCAATGTCCGGCGCACTATCCCGCGTTTGTCGTTAAGGTAATACGAGCACCATGCCATTTACAAACACTCGAATAACCCTAATTGCGTCAAAACTCGCTGACCACCGTTAAGCATTTTCCGGTGTAACTCATCCACTCTGAAAGCATAGTAAAGATAGCCGTAATTTTCTTCATCATGTGAATGAAAATACAAGTTTTGCGTTTTGACTTTTAGCCTGATTTAACTTGGCCGGAAAGGTCGGATA
>DASRCU010000145.1:0-4932 GCA_035652955.1 Verrucomicrobiia bacterium
TCGCCCCGCGCCAACACGCGGGGCGCGGATTGAAACATCAAGGGCGCGGGCGTCTCATGTCAGAAACTCGGCCGCCCCGCGCCAACACGCGGGGCAGATTAAAACAAAATATCGAATCTTATTGGGACGACTTGGAGCAGCCGGGTTCGTGCGCCAAAGGCGGCAAAAGCACCAGCAGCGGCACGGGGCCGGTTTCCAGTCTTTCGTTCACCAGAGCACCAGCGGATTTTATTTTCCAAATCTTACTGCTGCCCGGTTAAAAACTCCGGTAAACTTGGCCGAATCTGGATGCGGGGCAGTCCGACGGACGGCAAGGGTTAAGAAAGCACCTGTAAAACTGGCGTTTTCTCGAACAGCTTCGACTTAAAATCTGCAACATCGTGTAGAGGCTCAAGTCTCGATGCAGATGTTTTTTGAGACTGGCCACCGGCAGGTAAACGAAATCGTAATCCGGCTTTGGGTGCGCACGGCGTTCTCGCTGGTGCTGGAGAAGGCTTTGTTGCACCGAGGTTACTTGATTCCCTTGAAATCAGTTCGATGTGCCAGCGGGGTGGTAGAGTTGTGCAATAACCAACGCTGGTCCGATGAAGTTGTTGGTCAGAAAGACCAGCGCATGGGCGGTTTGCTGGAATTCGGCGGCAAACGGTTATGGCGAGTGGCCGCCGGCTGAATGAGGGCTTGAGCGAAGTCGGTAAAGAGGCGCCAGTCGCGCTTTGCGCTGGCACCGGCCAGCACGCTGCGAGCCGTGGGTTGGCAATGGTGTGACAGAGTTCGGCATCCAGGGTCTGCAGGCAGGTCTCCATACCGCGCAAACTTTTGCGGCGGGTCAATTGGGCAAAAGCCATGATGAGGAACCGTTCGTGACAGGGCAGCTTGCGGACGCGGAAATTGCCGCGATAGCGTCAGACAGCCGGTCGAATTCGCATTGGGCAGGCAGTCCAGCAGTTGGGAAAAGACGGCGCGACTTTCGTTCCTAAAGAGTCTGCCCGGCCGTGCGGTAGCGCCAGACCTGCGAAAAAAGTCCCGTCAAACTGGAACTGAAAAAAGTCAGGACAGCCTTGTAACGTTTGTTTTATGCAACCGAAATTGCTTCCGATCAAAACTCAACCGGACAGTAGCGTCCAAATCTTTCAATTTGTAAGTGTAAACTGACCGGAGGCGGCGATGTGTTCCCTGACTGTATTCGGGCAGTGCAATGCGCCATTGTATCCAACGATGCCTGGTCTGCGCGAAATTTTCCGGGAAGATTCGCGGTTGGTTGACGGAGCACGTTCAATCGCCCAGGCAGGTGCCCACACGACGCGCTGTGAGCACCCAGGGATGGTCGGGGGGAACGGTTTTACGTTTGCCGGCGACTTTTTCCAGCGGCACCGGTTCGGTGCCATCGCCGCGGGCGGCGACCATGACGCCGAAAACGCCTTCGTGGATTAAATCGGCGCAGGCGCTGCCCAGACGGGTGGCCAGCAGCCGATCGGCGGCAGAGGGCGTGCCGCCGCGCTGGACATAACCGAGAATGGTGACACGAGATTCGAGTCGGGTGAGTTCTTCCAACTGTCTGGCCAGCCGCAGCGTGTTGCCTTGATGGCGGGCTTCAAGCGCCGCCCATTCGCGCTTGGCTTCACGCTTTTGCTCCTGGGTTCGGGCGCGTTGGATTTTGCTTTCCACCTGGGCAAAAGTCCGGGCGTCTTCGACGCTCATGGCGCCTTCGGCGACGGCGACAATGCTGAAATTGGTTCCGCGCCGGCTGCGGCGGCGGATGGCTTCGGCGATCTTGTGCACGTCGTAGGGAATTTCGGGAATGAGAATCACGTCGGCGCCACCGGCAATTCCCGCCCCCAGCGCCAGCCAGCCGGCGCGATGTCCCATGACTTCGGCAACAATGATCCGGTGATGACTGTGAGCGGTGCTGTGGAGACGGTCAATGGCCTCGGTAGCGATGTCCAGCGCCGTGGCAAAGCCGAAGGAAGCGTCGGTCAGGGCCACGTCATTATCAATCGTCTTGGGCAGAGTAATCACGTTCAGCCCGGCCTGATGCAGCCGCAGGGCGTTTTTCTGCGTGCCGCCGCCGCCCAGACAAACCAGACAGTCCAATCCCCATTTTTTATAATTGCGCTTGATCACTTCAGTCATGTCACGGGTGTGACCCTCAATCAACATGCGGTGAGGTTTGTCGCGGCTGGTGCCCAGGATGGTGCCGCCGACGGTGAGGATGCCGGCGAGGGTGGATTTATCGAGTTTGAGCCGGCGATTTTCCACCAGGCCGCGAAAGCCGTCGCGGAAACCGATGAGCTCCATGCCGTAAAATCCGAGCGCCGTTTTGCCGACGCCGCGGATGGCAGCGTTAAGGCCGGGGCTGTCGCCGCCGGCGGTGAGGATGCCGATGCGTTTAGCTGGAACCATTTGTTCGGCCCATTTGAAACAGCAACGTCGGGGGCTTGTCGAGCAGAATTGCGGAAATGGAATCAAGGAGCTAAACGCGGGATGAATCATTTTCGGTCCAATGGGCGGGTGGTGAAAAGACGGGTGACGGCCCTGCCTCTGGCCAGCGAAACGGCCAAGCTTTTATTTCGGCGGGACCGTCTTTCTCATCAGCATTCCTCCCGCCAGGCAGGCCATCAGCGTCGCCAGCGAAATCATCGCGCCCAGGCGAAATGCCCCATCCACGTAAGCCAAATGAATGTGATGTTCCCCTGCCGGAATGAGCACTGCCTGAAAAGCGTCGTTAGCCCGCCAGAGCGGTGCGGGCCGGCCGTCCACAAAGGCGTGCCAGTTGGGATAATAGGTTTGGGCGATCACCACCAGAGAAGGCGCGGCAGCAGTTACCTCTGCGTCCACGGTTTGGTTTTCAAAATGTGAATCCAGCACGCGCGCGACCGTCTCATTGGAGACGGTGACGAACCGTCTTGCGTCCGGCGGCAGGAAAACCACCTTGTTTCCGTCGAAATCCGGCGCGGCCAGGGCGCGTAACGTCGCGGCGTCATCGGCAAAAAGCGGTTTTTGACCGGCGGTGATCAGCGGCAGAAAATTTGTCCGCGCGCGCCAATGATAAATCTGATCCGGGGCGGTGATTTGGGAAACGGCCAGGAAATCATTCAGGCGCGGCAAATCGGTGTTGGTCGCGCTGTAGAGGAGCGACTGCACGTCGTCGCACTCGCGGGGCGTCAGGGAGAAAAAGCCGTCCACCTTCGGCACACCATCCAGCAGGTTGCAGTTGCCACCATAGGCCAGGCGCCCGACCAGATAGTTGTTTTTCGGATTGACAATGGCGGTGTGCACGAAGGTGTTGAACGCCATGGGGGTGAGCATGGCGCGCGAACCGCCCAGTTCCGGTTGCGGCTGCATGGCCAGTTTCGTTCGCGCCAAATTCTCAGTGTAAACGCCCGGTGGCACAGTCGGGTTTTGCGCCGGCTCATGCGTCATCACGTCCAGCCACGCCACCACGATCAGCAGGAGTGGTGCGAAGCGGCGCAGGCCGGCGACCCGATGACGCGAGGCCAGAACGAGCAACAACGCGCCGGTCAAAAGCAAAAAGCCCGCCCGAGTCAAGCCGTTAAACAACGTCACGCGGACGTTATCCGTCGGAAAGGGAAATCGCCACGCCCAAAATAAAATTCCGGCGATGAGCATCGCCAGGAGCGCGCCGACAAAAATCAGGCGGTTCCGGAGGCGCCTGAACTGTTCATTGGATTTTTCCAGCTCCGCCAGCGCAAACGCCGCCAGGAGGGGCGCCAGAAACGCCGTCAGCAAAACGAATTTGACCGGGTAAGTGATCAAATTCAACGGCTGAATCAGGCGGCGCAGCGCCGGATAGACGGGCGTATTGCCGCCCAACGCCAGGACCAGGGCGATGATCGCCAGTGCTGCGAGCCATTTTACGCGCCGGTCGCGAACAACCCACATTGCCAGCAGCGCCAGCCAAAGCGTGCCCAGACCGAGGTAATATGACGAAGTCCAGCTCTGGTCGTACTGGAAAAACACCCCCGTGTCCAGCGTGCTGCCGAAGGCCATCGGCACCAGAAAATTCGCCCAGCCCCAGCCCGGCATGGACCAACGCAGGTCGGCGTAATTTCCGTGTCGTTGGGAATGATCGGCAAGCTGGAGGAACGGCAGCAGTTGAACCGCCGCCAGCGCCGTCACCAGCAACACCACGGCGGGAAAACGCCACAAGACGGCCCCGCGCGACGCCGAATGCTCCTTCTGCCGCTCCGTGCCTGATGGCGCCGTTGCGTCGCTGCCAAAAATCAGTTGGTCAATCCACAACACCGCCAGCAGCAGCCAGGTTAAAAAAATCGTTTCCGGCCCGCCGGCGAGCATTTGCATGGCTCCGGCCAGTGCGGCCCCAGGGAGGCTCCGCCCGCCCTCGCGCCAGCCGCGTTCCACCAGCAGCACCACCCACGGCATCCAACCGAAGGTGGCCATGTGGCTGGGCCACATGAGCAGATTCAGCGTCAACCCATTGAAGGCAAAAGCCACACCGGCAAATGCGCCGGCAAAATCATTTCCCGACCAGCACCGGGCCAGTTGATACATGCCCAGACCGCCGAACCACTGGTGCAGCAGACAGAAAAACGGCAGAGACCACGCCAACGGCAGCGTCAGGTAAATCAGTGCCGCCGGATAAAGCGGCAGGGTGTTCCATTGCGCCAGGAAGGGCACGCCGCAAAAATTATATGGATTCCAGAACGGCAACTGACCATGCCAAAAACAGTCGCGCTGAAAATGGGCGACCGGATAGGAGAAAAAACCATAGTCGCGCACCACGAACGTTTGCAGTCCGAGAATGACCTGGGGAAATGCGGCGAAGACCAGCAACGCCAGAAAAAAAGCGAAACGGCCGGGCGTGAACCCGTTGAACGCGCGGCGATCGGCGTTTTCACTCATGGACGGGACAGACGGGTGCCGTCAGCTTGTCGAACGCAGGATGACGTTGGT
>DASRCU010000146.1:0-12077 GCA_035652955.1 Verrucomicrobiia bacterium
CAGGCTGTTTTTATTTTGCGCCACCCATTCGGTCAACCTGGTGGTTCCCAAAGGGGGCGCTTCTACATAAAGTCGGTTTTCCATCAGCCCTCGGATCTCTTCCCGCGTAATGACGATATCGCGCACCAGCCATCCGATCAATCGGGCCGCCCAATAACCGAAAGCCGGCGGAACGGAAATAATCCGCCGCTTCAGCCCCAGGGCGTCGGCGATCATCTGGACCAAACCGCGGTAGGTGAACGTTTCGGGGCCGATGGCTTCCAGGATTTCATTTTGCGATTGCGCCGCTCGTTCAACCGCCACGGTGGCGAGGTCGTCCACGTAAATCGGTTGCATTCGATAATCACCTTTTCCAAAGATTCCAAAGACGGGCAGACGCCGCAACATCCAGGCAATATTGTTGATGAGCACGTCTTCCTTGCCGAACAAAACCGTCGGCCGCAAAATGCACCAAGACAACCCCAGCGACTGGAGGGATTGCTCCAGCACGGCCTTTCCTTTGAAATAGGGCAAATCCGAATGCGGGTCCGGATTCGTGATGCTGACGTGGACGATTCTTCGGACCCCGGCGCGTTTGGCAGCATCAAAAAGCGCGCGGGTATTGGCCACTGCCTGCGCATGGGTGAAAAGTTTGTGGTCAAAGCGGACCCAGTAGGTGTTGATCAGAACCTCCCTGCCGCGCAAGGATTGAACGAGCCGTTCGGGCTGGTCGAAATTAAATGGTGCAACGCGAATTTTGCCGCTCAATTGATTTTGGCGATTCAACGAATTGGTCAGCGTCAACACCTCGTGACCGCCGGCGATGAGGCGTTGGGCGATGTAACGCCCGGAATACCCAAACGCGCCTGTGACGGCCACGCGCATGCCATTTATTTCCTGATCAACGGCCCGAACAATTCAATCGGCAGCGGCAGAAAAGTGGTTGTATTGTGTTCGCTGGCCATTTCGCGCATGGTTTGGAGATAACGCAGTTGCAGGGCGATCGGTTCCTTGGCGATCATCTGGGCGGCCTGGACCATTTTTTCGGCCGCCTGGAATTCGCCTTCGGCATTGACGATCTTGGCGCGCCGCTCGCGCTCGGCTTCGGCCTGTTTGGCCATCGCGCGTTTCATGCTGTCGGGCAGGGCCACGTCCTTGACTTCCACGGTGGTGACCTTGATGCCCCACGGCTCGGTCTGACGATCAATGATTTCCTGCAATTTCTGATTGATGGCGTCGCGCTGCGAGAGCAAATCATCCAGCGGCGACTGGCCCAGCACGCTCCGCAGCGTCGTCTGCGCGATGAGCGAAGTCGCCTTCCAGTAATTTTCCACCTTCACCACAGCATCGGTGGGGTTGATCACCCGAAAATACACCACCGCGTCCACCGTCACTGGCACGTTGTCTTTGGTCATGATTTCCTGTTTGGCCACGTCAATCGTTACCACGCGCAAATCCATCCGCACCATCTTGTCCACAATGGGAATCAAAATGATGATGCCCGGGCCTTTGGCTCCGTGCAATTTGCCGAGCCGGAAGATGACTCCGCGCTCGTATTCACGCAGGACTTTCAGCGCCTGGGTCAGAAACCAGAGGACAAAAACGGCGATGATGATGGCCGCCGGACCTGCCAGCCCGATCAGTTTGATGAGGGGTTCCATAATGACAGTCAGTTGAGTAGCCGAACCGTTTCCACGATGCAATGTCTAACGCATCCGAGGCGGAAGGCAAATCATTTTTCACAGGAAACTGCGGGCGCGGAGCAAGACAGCGCGATTTTCGGGTCACCAGACATCCTCTGGAGCCATCCCGCAGACGCCAGCCGTGAGCCGTTCAAGCGCCGCTGGTCTGCGTCCTGCTTTCCGCCACTGCCGAAAACACTTCGGAAATGCCTTTTGAAGTTTCAAATTCGGGTGGTCGCCGGCGTAGCGCTACGTTTAATGACTCGACTCCCGTCGCCGCTTCGGGCACACTGTTGGTATGACCGAGGACGAGCGCGAGATTTTTCAATTCCTCAAGCCGTGGGGCCCGGTGTTTGTGAGCGCCGCGGAAATCGCCCGGCGCGCCGCCACCAAAAAACGTTTTCACGAAAATCCACATTGGGCCAAGCCCATCCTGCAACACATGACCGAACGCGGGATTCTTGAAAGCGACGCCCAGGGCCGTTACCGCATCAAACCGGTGCGCCGGAAAAAAGCAGACGCCGTACCGCCCTCGGGCGCCGGTGCGGTTCTCGTGGACGCCGGAATGGCGGCCGGCGCAGGAGAAATTGCTGCGGACGAGTATTACGAGCAATTGTAGCCGGTTACCGGCGCCTCCTCTCTGCCGTGGTCCCTCCCGCCCAGGTTTCGTCCGCCGCCGGTGCCAAAGCCGGTGGCTCGTCGTGGCTGCGCATGGTGCTCATCGGGCGCAATCCACGGGCTACGCGTCGGCGGCTGGCCGTCTTGCTCGGGCTGGGTCTGATTGGATTTGTCACGGGCAAATTCATCCTGTTGCCGGTGCGCGTTTCGGGCGTCAGCATGCTGCCGACGTATCGCGAGGGATCCATTCACTTCGTCAACCGCTTGGCGTATTGGCATCATGAACCGCGCCGGGGTGACGTGGTGGCCATCGCGTTTTCGCCCGACGCCGACCGCACCTGGGTGCCGCCGCACATCCTGCTGGTCAAACGCATCATCGGCCTGCCTGGCGAAACGGTCGCCTTCATCCGCGGCCGCGTCTGGATCAATGGTCAAAAGTTGGAAGAGCCTTACGAACAATTGCCTTGCGACTGGAACCGTCCGCCGGTGAAGCTGGCGCCGGACGAATACTTCGTGGTGGGCGACAACCGTTCCATGCCGCAGCGGGATCACGAGTTTGGGGTTTGCCAACGCCGGCAGATTGTCGGCCAGGTGCTGCCATGAAAGCGGCTCTGCGCCTCGTGTTACTGGCCGCGGCCGTCGCGATGGGCGTCTGGCTTTGGACAATCCTTTTTCCCGGTCCTGAAAAAATCATCCGCCAACGGCTGACCCGCCTGGCCGCCGATGTTTCGTTCAGCCCCGGTCAGAACCTGTTGCTGGCCGCCAACCGCGCCGAACAAGTGGCCGGCTTTTTTAGCACGAATGTGGAAGTGACGGTGAATGTGCCCGGCCATTCGCGGCAAATTCTGGCCAGCCGCAGCGACATCCTTCAAGCCGTCGCCGCCGCCCGCCAGCAAGTCCGAGGTTTGCAGGTGGAGTTTCTGGACGTGGCGGTCACCGTGGCGCCGGACAAACAATCGGCCGTGGCGGAGCTGACTGCCCGTGCCCGGATCACCGGCGAGCAGGATTTGACCGTGCAGGAGCTGAAATTTACGTTCCAAAAAATCGGCGGCGAGTGGTTGATTACGCGCGTCGAAACCGTCCGCACGCTGTCCCTGAATTTTCTGCCGGGGCGCCGGCTTTGGAGAAATGCCGACTCTCCGGCGCCCGCCGGCGGCCGTCCGTTTCAAACGCGACTGGAAACTGCAGCCACTCCGAAGAGGCTCGCCTTGACCCCGGCGCCGCCGGATTCAAGGCCATTCAAGCCGATTCGGAAATCGCCGGGACTTTCCTGATGCTTGCCGCGTTGCTCACCACGCTGCTGTTTTCGATTTCCGCCCTGTGCGGTCATCGCACCGCCACGCGCCTGGGCGGTGTGGAAGCCAATTTCTGGCGGATTGTCGGCGCGACGTTTTTTTTAGCGCTCTGGGCGAACACGCTGGGCACGGGCACCTCCGGGGCGGCGTTTTGGATTTTCATTGCCAGCGGCCTGGCGGGGATCGGTCTGGGGGATACCGGTTATTTTCAGGCGTTGCCGCGGCTGGGCAGCCGTCGGACGGTCCTGCTTTCACAATGTCTCACCGCGCCCGCAGCTACGGCGATCGAATGGCTCTGGCTGGGCACGGAATTGAATTTGCCGGAACTGCTGTGCATTGCGGTGATTTTGGGCGGCGTGGTGATTGCGCTAACACCGGGCGATCATTTGAAAATCGAGCGGCGGCGGTTCTGGGCAGGGGTCTTGGGGGCACTCATCGCCGCCGTTGGCGGCGCGCTCGGCGCCGTGTTAAGCCGCAAAGCCTACGCCGTTGCGCATGCCGCCGGCGAACATCCCGATCCGGGCACGACCGGCTATCAACGTGTCCTGGGCGGCGCCGTTGCGCTGGCGGTGATTTTTGTGATTGTTAAATGGCGGCACATCCGGCGACGGGGCGACGACGCGCAGATGGTGGACTCGGTGCCGCCGCGCGAGAAACTCAAACTCTGGCCCTGGGTGCTGGCCAACAGCCTGGCCGGTCAGACCGTCGGCGTGAGCTGCATGCAATGGGCGCTGGAAAACACGCCGGCGGCCATTGTCACCGCCATCATCGCCACCACGCCCATTGTCATGCTGCCGCTGGCGAGGATTTTTGAAGGCGAACGCATCTCGCGCCGCGAAATCTTCGGCGGGTTCATCGCCGTGGCCGGCGTGATTGGCCTGACCTTTTCCCGATAAAATTTTGAGTGCTTTTGTCGGAAACGGTGTAAAATGAACGGGTGGGCCCGTGGAAGTGCCGCCCAACGAACACCGTTGAAAAACCAAAAGGAGCTACACTTTATGAACATCGCCCAAACCATTCTGTGGGCAGCGGCTGTCGGACTTTTTGTCTCGGCGGGCGCGCGCGCGGCGGATCAGCCGGCCCTGACCGGACCGGCCCAATCCGTCTTTGACCACTACCTGAAAATCCAAACCAGTCTGGCCCACGATTCGCTGGCCGGCGTGGCGGAAAACGCCGGCGCCATCGCGAAAACCGTCCGCACCGATGCCCGGGAACTGCCGGCAGCCATCGGCGCGCAGGCGGAAGCCCTGGCCAAGGCGACCGATTTGAAATCGGCGCGGGCCGCGTTCAAGCCGTTGAGCCAGTCGCTCATCCAATACCTCGCCGAACACAAAATCAAAGGTCTTTACGTGCAGGTCTATTGTCCCATGGCCGATGCCCGCTGGTTGCAGGCAGACAAAAACGTGGCCAATCCTTACCTCGGTAAGGAAATGCCGACGTGCGGCGAAATCCAAAATTAAAAACTGAAAATCGGCATGACCCATTTCGAACCGCTTTTCGGCACTGGAATTCTGCCGGCACTCCAACATTTTGTTAGTGCAACCAAGCTGCATCCCATCCTGGTCAATTTCACCGCCGCACTGGTGCCGGTGTCGGTGTTCAGCGACTTTGCCGGACGCTTCATCAAAAGCGAATCGCTCCGCGGCGCGGGCTGGTGGACGCTGTTTTACGCGACGGTCATCACGCCGTTCACCGCCGTTACCGGCTGGTTGTTCTGGATGCCCGACGACAACGGCGTGACCGGCATGACCATTCACAAATGGCTGGGCACCAGCCTGGCCGTGCTCCTGTTTGTCCTGTTCGGCTGGCGGGTGAAGTTGAGGCTGCAAGATAAATGGGCTTCGACGCCCTACCTGATTTTCGGGGTCATTTTCGTGGCGGCACTGGCCTATCAAGGACATCTCGGCGGAGAACAGGTGTTCAGCATGTGATGAAGACCGATCAAAAATTGTGCGGCAAATGCCAATATAGGTTTGGCGCCGAAATCAAAACTGCAGCATCGTCGCAACAATGAAATTAACGCTGGCTCTGCTTTGCAGCCTGTCGCTGGCGGGGACGCTGTTCCTCCCTGCGCCGGCACCGGCGGCCTGCGTCGGGCGCACTGCCCACGTCGCCTGCCCCTGCGGCATGCCATGCTGCGGCGCGCCCGCTTCGCCGAAGCCACAATCCGTCCCCGTGGCTCCGGCTCCCGCTGCCAATCAAACCCAACTTTTGACGCTGGCGCCGGCGGCGCTGGTCTGGATTCTGCCAACCGCGCCACGGGTTGAAATTTCCACTGCCTTTCCCTCGCCGTTGATGGCGAATCGCTCTCCGCTTTTCGCGCGGAATTGCACCTTCCTCATCTGACTTCCGCCTTTTCACGCCCGTAGTGTGCCCATCGTGGGCGTGCTGCGTCCCGATTGAACTGTTGTTTCCGGATGGGCTGTGCCCGTGAAGTGTGTCTGTGTCAGTGAATTTATGAAATCCGTTGTCCTTTGGAGTTTGGTTGTCGCCGGTGCGCTGCTGCTCGCCGGGTGCCGGGGCATTCCTGCGCCGGGTGAAAAGCAGGCGCGGCGCGAGTTCGCTGCCGTGGCTGGAGTGTATCAGCCCGCCCGCCGCCCGCCGCCATTGCCGGAACTGACGCCGGAATCGAGCTTGAGCAATTACCTGGCCTATGCGTTGCTCAATTCGCCGAGCGTGAAGGCCGCTTACGAAGATTGGGCGGCCTCGGTGGAAAATATCACCGTGGCCCGCTCGCTGCCCGATCCGCAAATCACGTTTCAATCGGACATTGCGAACCTCGTGATGACCGTGATGCCCGGCTTCATGCAAGAGTTTCCCGGTCCGGGCAAATTGCGGGCGCGCGCCGCCGCCGCCAATGCCGAAAGCCAGGCCAAATATTTCGCGTTTGAAAGCGCCGCGCTGCAAACGGCGTTCAATTTGAAGCAGGCTTACTACCGGCTTTGCTTCCTCAACGACCAGTTGCGCATCAACCGCCAAACGCTCTCGCTGCTCGACGATTTGGAACGCATCGCCCGGGCGCAGAACGAAGTCGGCAAGGCGACGTTGCAGGATGTGCTGCGCGCCCGGATGGAGCGCGACCGCGTCCAAACCGACATCGCCAACCTGGAAGATTCGCGAAAGCCGTTGCTGGCGGCGTTCAAAGCCGCCCTCGGCTTGACGCATGATCAACCCGACCCGCCAGTGCCGGCGCGATTGGAAACAACTACCGTCAATCTTAACTCCGACGAATTGCTGCAAATTGCGTTCGCCCGCAACCCGCAACTCCGGGCGCTGGCCGCCGACGTGCGCGCCGCCGAAGCCGGCATCGCGCTGGCCTACAAATCGCGCGTGCCGGATTTCAGCCTGGGTCTGATGGCCGATGCCAAGGCCTCGCCCACCATGTTTCGACCGCTGGCGGGCCTGACGCTGCCGATCTGGCGCGACAAAATCGCCGCGGAAATCGCCCAGGCCCAAGCCAACGAACTGGCCGCCCGGTCGCGGTTGAGCGCGGCGCAGATTCAGTTGGCGGTGGATTTTGCGGAACAGACTTTCGCCTACCGCGAAATCGGCCGTAACCTCGACCTGCTGGAACACCGGCTCATTCCCACGGCGCGCCAGTCGCTGGAAATCGCCCGCGCCGGTTACCTCGCCGGCACGATTGATTTCTTCAACCTGATGGACACCGAACGGACGCTGTTGAACTTCGAGCTTTCGGCCGTCGAAGCCCGCACCCAGCGCGAGATTGTGCTCTCGCGGCTGTCGCTGCTCATCGCGGGCCAACCGCCAGCGGAAACAGAATTATTCAATGTTGGCGAAACGCACAATTCCACTTCAGTCAAAATTTCCAAATGAAAACGGTCATGAACAATAAAATCAAAATCACTTCGCTTGTCGTCCTGCTGGCGGCGGTCGTCGGTGTCGCACTTTTCGCCACTGACGGTTCGTCCAAGCCGGACGCGACCAACCGCGCCGCCGCTTCCTCCGGGAAGATGCTTTACACCTGCGGCATGCATCCGTGGGTCATCCAGGATCATCCCGGCAACTGCCCGATTTGCGACATGAAATTGCAGCCAATCCGCAAACAAACAGACCCTGCCTCCGCGACTGGCAAAGGGAAGATTTTGTATTACAAGTCCACGATGATTCCGGGCGAGACCAGCCCCGTGCCGGCCAAGGACAGCATGGGGATGGAGATGGTGCCGGTGTATGCAAACGAAGCCGCCGCTGCCAATTCCTCGGAGATTGCGGTTGACCCGGTGACGATTCAGGAAATGGACATCCGCACCACGCCGGTGGTGCGCGGCCCGCTCCGCCGAACGATTCGCACCGTCGGCACCATTGATTACAACGAGACGGCGCTGGCGGACGTGACGACGAAATTCAAGGGCTGGATTGAAAAGCTGGACGTGGACGCCACCGGCGAACTGGTTCACCGCGGCGAACCGTTGTTTGAAATTTACTCGCCGGAACTTTACAGCGCGGAAGTCGAATATCTCTTGACGCTCCGTCAAACCTCCACCAACGATCCCGGCGCCGCAGTGCTCCGCGAAACGGCGGCCAACAAGCTGAAATTTTTCGACATCTCCGACGCGCAAATCGCCGCGCTGGCAAAATCCGGCGCGCCGAAGAAAACGCTGGAAATTCTCGCGCCGGCGGACGGCTTCGTGATCCAAAAGAACGTCGTGCAGGGCCAGATGGTGAACGCCGGCGCGACGCTGTATCAATTGGCCGACCTTGGTGTCGTCTGGGTTTACGCGCAGATTTACGAGCAGGACCTGCCTTACATCCAACTCGGCCAGGAAGCCGTCATCCGGCTGGTATCCATGCCCGACCGCGAGTTTCACGGGCGCGTCACCTGCGTTTATCCGAACGTGGACGAGAAAACGCGCACGGCGCGGGTGCGGATGGAGTTTGAAAATCCAGGTTATTTCCTGAAGCCCGGCATGTTTGTTTCCGTGCAAATCACGTCGGAACTGAAGCCCGACTCATTGCTGATTCCCGATTCGGCCATTGTGCGCAGCGGCGAGAAAAACACGGTCTTCGTCGCGTTGCCCGGCGGCAAGTTTGATCCGCGCACCGTGGTGCTCGGCCCCGAAGCCGAGGGCGACCGATACGAGGTGGTCAGCGGTTTGGAGCCGGGCGAACGCGTGGTCACCTCCGGCGAGTTCCTGCTGGATTCGGAAAGCCAGTTGCGCGAAGCGATCCAAAAAATGCGCGAGCCGGCCGAAGCGCCGCCAATGATCGAAACAAACATGCCGGCGGAGATGAAGATGGGCAAGTGACGAAAGGAAATTCTTATGCTCACGCGCCTCATCGTTTTTTCGCTCAAAAACAGGTTCATCGTTCTGCTGGTAACGGCGGCGCTGGCAGTTGGCGGCGTTTTAGCCCTCAAGACCATTCCGCTGGATGCTCTTCCCGATTTGTCGGATACGCAGGTCATCATTTACACGCCGTGGTCGGGCCAGGCGCCACAGATCATTCAGGATCAGGTGACGTATCCCATCACCACGAAAATGCTTTCCGTGCCGCGGGCCAAAGTGGTGCGTGGCTATTCGTTTTACGGTTTCTCGTTTGTCTATGTCATTTTCCAGGATGGCACAGACTTGTATTGGGCGCGGAGTCGGGTGCTGGAATACTTGAGCAGCATCACCAGCCAATTGCCGCCCGGCGTCACGCCGTCGCTCGGCCCGGACGCCAGCGGCGTCGGCTGGGCGTTCATGTATTCCCTCAACTCAACCAACCGCGACCTGGCCGAGCTGCGTTCGATTCAGGACTGGTATTTGCGTTATCAACTGGCCGCCGTGCCGGGCGTGGCGGAGGTCGCGTCCGTCGGCGGCTTTGTCAAGCAGTATCAAGTGACGGTGGACCCGGTCAAATTGCGCGCCTACAACCTGTCCTTGAGCCAGGTGGCTGAAGCCATCCGACGCAGCAACGGCGAAGTCGGCGGGCGCTCGATTGAACTGGCGGAAACCGAGTTCATCCTGCGCGTCAAGGGTTATATTCAAAATCTCGATGACTTGAGAAAGGTCGCCGTCGGTGTCGGCAAGGATGGCACGCCGATTCTGTTGCGCGACGTGGCCAACATCCAGTTCGGTCCGGACGAACGCCGCGGCATCGCCGAATTAAACGGCCAAGGCGAAACGGTGGGCGGCATCGTCGTCGTGCGCTCCGGGGCCAACGCCTACCAGGTCGTTCAAGCCGTGAAACAGCGGTTGGCGCAGGCCATGAAGGCGCTGCCACCGGACGTCAAAGTCACCGTGGTCTATGACCGCACCGGGTTGATTGACCGCGCCATCCGGACCCTGGAGGAAAAGCTGCTGGAAGAAAGCCTCGTGGTGGCGCTGGTGTGTCTGGCGTTTCTGCTGCACCTGCGCAGTTCGCTGGTGGCCATCATCATCCTGCCGGTGGCGGTATTGATTTCCTTCGTCATCATGTTGGAACAGGGGTTGAGCGCCAATATCATGTCTCTGGGCGGCATTGCCATCGCCATCGGGGCCATGGTGGACGCGGTGATCGTCATGATCGAAAACGCCCACAAACACCTGGAACACGACCAGGGCAAAAAACCGCACTGGCAAATCATCCGTGACGCTGCCGTGGAGGTCGGGCCGACGCTGTTTTATTCGCTGCTGGTCATCACCGTTTCGTTTCTGCCGGTGTTCACGTTGCAGGAACAGGAAGGCCGGCTGTTCAAACCGTTGGCGTTCACCAAAACTTATTCGATGGCGGCGGCGGCCATTTTGTCCGTCACCCTGGCGCCGATTTTGATGGGCTGGTTCATCCGCGGCAAAATTCCCAGGGAGGAAACCAACCCCATCAACCGTTTTCTCATTTGGCTTTATCATCCGGTGATTGACCGGGTCATTAAATGGCGTTGGGCGCTGATCAGCGCTGCCGCTGCTGCCGTCCTCTGGGTTTTCCTGCCATGGAACTTGCTCGTTACCCATCTGCTGCCCGAGGGCAAAATCCAACAATGGGCGTTGAAGGCCGGCGTGCTTTTCCCGTATCAAAACATCGGTTCGGAATTCATGCCGCCGCTTTACGAAGGCGATTTGCTTTACATGCCCACGACGTTTCCGGGCATTTCGGTCACGGAAGCACGCCAGATTTTGCAGGTGACGGACCGTATCCTCAAATCGTTTCCCGAAGTGAAAACCGTTTTCGGCAAGGCAGGCCGCGCCGACACCGCCACTGATCCCGCGCCGTTGGACATGATTGAAACCACGATTCAGTTAAAACCGGAAAGCGAATGGCCGGCGGTGGACATCCGCGACGGCAATGGCAAAGTCATCGCCCATCGCCGCCTCACGCCGGATGAATTGGTGTCGGCGATGAACCAGGCCATTCAAATCCCCGGCCTGAACAATCTGTGGACCATGCCCATCAAGACGCGGATTGACATGCTTTCGACCGGCATCAAATCACCCGTGGGCATCAAAATTGCCGGACCGGACCTGGCCACGTTGCAGCGCATTGGCGAGGAGGTTGAAGGCGTGGTCCGCCAGGTGCCACACACCACCAGCGCCTTTGCCGAACGCGTCATGGGCGGGCATTACATCGAATTCAACATCCACCGCGACGCCATCGCGCGCTACGGTCTGACTGTCGGCGACGTGCAGGATGTCTTGTCCGTCGCCTTGGGCGGAATGCCGTTGACCACCACGGTGGAAGGACTCGAACGCTACACCATCAATTTGCGTTACAACCGCGATTTCCGTTCCGATCTGAAATCCCTTCGGGAAGATGTCGTGATTCCCACGCCCACCGGCGCCCAGGTGCCGCTGGGCGAACTGGCCGACATCAAGGTCGTGGACGGCCCAATGTCCATCAAGACCGAAGGCGCTGTGCCCAACGACTGGGTGTATGTGGACATTCACGGGATTGACGTGGGCACCTACGTGCAAATGGCCATGCACGCCGTCAACGAGGCCATCGCCCGCGGCCAAATCCAGTTGCCGCCCGGCTACAACATTTTCTGGAGCGGCCAATACGAATACATGCTCCACGCGCGGCAACGGTTGATGATCGTGGTACCGCTGACGCTGCTGCTCATCACGCTCATCATTTATCTCAACACCCGCTCCACCGTGAAGACCGCCATCGTGCTGCTCTCGGTGCCGTTCTCGCTGATCGGCTCGTTCTGGCTGATTTATCTGCTGCACTACAACCTGAGCGTCGCCGTCTGGATCGGCTTGATTGCGCTGGCCGGTGTCAGCGCCGAAACCGGCGTGGTCATGCTGCTTTACCTCGATCTGGCCTACGACGAATGGAAAAAGAAAGGCGCCTTGCGGAACTTCAACGATTTGCGTGACGCCATTTATCACGGCGCCGTCCGGCGCGTGCGGCCCAAGGCGATGACCGCGTGCGTCATCATCGCCGGTCTGCTGCCCATCCTGTGGAGCCACGGCACCGGCGCGGATGTGATGAAACGGATCGCCGTGCCGATGGTCGGCGGCATGGTGACCTCCGTGATCATGGAGCTGGTGGTTTATCCGGCGGTCTTTTACCTGTGGCGGGCGCG
>DASRCU010000147.1:0-5138 GCA_035652955.1 Verrucomicrobiia bacterium
GGTTGAAGCGCGTGCTGTTTGAATTCCTGCCGTTGAGCTGGTTGCAACTCTATCGGCAGATCATGAAATGGTTTCGAGAGGAACGCCGCGCCGCCCCAACACCGCCGCCCCGCAGTACTTCGGCCGAAAGCACGATCATTCTGAGCAGCGCCCTGCTCCTGGCCGGCGTGGTGTGCGTGGATGTGCTCACGCCACCGGAAATGGTCTTGACGCCGTTTTACCTGGCGCCCACCGCGTTGCTGGCGCTGACCGTCAACCGCCGCTGGGCCACCGGCGCCGCCGTGCTGACCATGCTGGCGTGGAATGCCGCGGAAACTATGGAAAAACCGGTGTTACTCTCAAACTACGGCCTGCTGTTGTGGAATTGCCTGATGCGTTTCCTGGTCCTCCAATTTGTCGCCCTGCTGCTGAGCCGCATCCGGCTGGAAATCGCCTCCGCCCAAAATGACTGACCGGCCCGCGCGGCCCCAAACCCCTTGCTCGCCAGCCGCCGCGCGGCCGGCAAAGACACGACACCCGTTGCCAAACGGCTGGAAATTGCGGAATAATAGAGGCAAACCGCGATGACTTTTTCCATCATCACGCCCAGCTTCCGCAATTCGGAGTGGCTCAAACTCTGCATTGCCTCCGTGGCGGATCAACAAGGCGTCCAGGTCGAGCACATCGTTCAGGATTCCTGCTCCGATGACGGCACGCAGGACTGGCTGCCGCGTGACCCGCGCGTCAAGGCCTTCATTGAAAAAGACGCCGGCATGTACGACGCCGTCAATCGCGGCTACCGCCGCGCCACCGGCGACATCCTGGCCTATTTGAACTGTGACGAGCAATACCTGCCGGGCGCGCTGCAGGCGGTGCAGAAATTTTTTGAAACTCATCCCCACATCGAAGTCGCCCTGGCCGGCGCCATCGTCGTGGACGGCGAGGGCCGCTATATCTGCCACCGCCATCAGATGGTCCCCCATCCGCGAGGTCTCTGGTTCCGCTTTCCGATTTTGACCTGCGCCATTTTTCTCCGGCGCCAGGTCATTCACCAGCGCGGCATTTTCTTTGACACCCGCTGGCGCGACCTGGGCGATTTCCACTGGGTACGAACCCTCATCGAAAACCGGGTGCCGATGGCCGTGTGCGATACCTTCACCTCCGTCTTTGCCGACACCGGCGACAACATGAACCTCAAACCGAACGCCCTGCGCGAAAAAGCCCAGACGCAAAAAATGATTCCGCCGGCGTTGCGGGTGCTCAAACCGTTCTGGATTTTGCAACACCGCCTGCGCCGCCTGGCCGCCGGGCACTTCAACCTGCGCCCGTCCAGTTACGAAATTTACACCCGGCAAAGCCCCGACCGCCGCGTGAAGTTCGAGGTTGCCAAACCCACCGCCGTCTGGTGGAATCGGCTGTGAAGAAACGGGATTGCTTCGACGCCGCCGGTCAGGCATTTTGGATCCACACATGAGCGGAAAAATTCTTGTTGCCGGCGCCGGCGGCTTTATCGGCGGCCATCTGGTGGCCGATCTGCTCCGGCGCGGTCACACGGACATTCGGGCGGTGGACATCAAGCCGTTTGAGGAATGGCACCAGCGCTTTCCGGAAGTGGAGAACCTGCAACTGGACTTGCGGCTCAAGGACGCCTGCGAACGCGCCGTCCGGGGCACTGAATACGTCTTCAATCTGGCCTGTGACATGGGCGGCATGGGCTTCATCGAATTGAACCGCGGCCTGTGCATGTTGAGCGTGCTCATCAACACCCACCTGCTCATGGCTGCGCGCGACGCCGGCGTGAAGCGTTACTTTTACTCCTCATCGGCCTGCGTTTATGCGGCGGACAAACAGACCGATCCCAACGTGAGCGGCCTGCGCGAATCGGATGCCTACCCGGCCATGCCCGAAGACGGTTACGGCTGGGAAAAATTGTTCAGCGAGCGCATGTGCCGGCATTTCACCGAGGACTTTGGCCTGCCCACCCGGGTGGCGCGATTCCACAACGTCTATGGCCCCCACGGCACCTGGGACGGCGGACGTGAAAAGGCGCCGGCGGCCATTTGCCGCAAGGTCATCGAAGCCAAACTCTCCGGCAAACGGGAAATTGAAATCTGGGGCACGGGTGAACAAACGCGCAGCTTCATGTACATTGACGACTGCCTCAAGGGCATAGACCTGATTTTCCACAGCGACCGGATCACCTTCCCCATCAACCTGGGCAGCGCCGAAAAAGTCTCCATCAATCAATTGGTGGACGTGGTCGAGGAAATCGCCGGCGTCAAACTCAAACGCCGCTACAAACTCGACGCCCCCAAAGGCGTCAACGGCCGCAACAGCGACAACACACTCATCAAACAAATGCTCGGCTGGGAGCCGGACACCCCGCTGCGCGTGGGTATGGAAAAGACCTACGCCTGGATTTACGACCAGATGACCCGCAAACGTTGAATGCCTTCCGCGGTTTCCTGCCACACGGCGCGGGGGGAACGCGCCGGCGCGCATTGGGGCGGGCGGGTTGACCGGCCAGCGAGGGCTCGAGGCTCCGTGGCGCTCCGTCAGCCGAGGATTGCAACTCGGGCAGCAATGCCGCACCGCCCCACCGGCCGCAACCGCGGACCCTCAGGGAATCACCGGCGTTTCAGGGATGGCATCCGGTTTTTTCCAGAAAATGCTTGACACGCGGCCAAGCCTCGGCCACGGCGATGTTTTCCAGGCAACGCGGTGAAGGGAAGCGGCAATAATCCTTGCAGGGTTTGTAGGGACAACTTTGATCGTCCAGCCATTGGGCCTGCGGATGCAGGGGGGCGAACCACTCGGAGCGTTGCGGGCCGAAGAAGGTGAAGGTGGGCACGCCGCAAAACGCCGCCAGGTGGCCGGGACCGGAATCGTTGCCGATGAAAACGTCGGCGGCGTCCAGCCACGCCATCAGGTCCGCCAGGCGGCGCGGGCATTCCACGGCGGATTCGCCGTGCGCCCGCCACCACTCGATTTGCGGCGGGTCGCAAATCACCTGAACGGTCAGACCCGTTTCGCGCAGGCGCCCGACGAGGGTGTGGAAATTTTCCAGCGGCCAGACACGAGCCGGCTGGCCGGCGCCGGAGTGAACCAACACCCGTTTCCGTCCCGGCGGTCGCGGCGGCAGCGGGATTTGCTCCCGCGGCGGCAGTTCGAGTCCCAGCGCCCGGCCGGCCGCGCGCCAGTATTCGTAACGATGACACTGCGGGGGCGGTTTGAGTAGTGGCCGGGTGAGAAAAATGCGGCTGCCGAGACGTGGAAAACCGATCCGTTCCCGGGCGCCGGAACATTTCAAGAGCCAATGATCGCGCGGGTCCCAGCGCGCGGAAAGGCCCCAATCAAATTTTTCGGCGGCCAGCCGCCGTTGCCGCCGGAACAGTTCCCGCCACGGCCAGCGCCAGAGGTGGTATTTTTTTCGGAATGCCGTCCAGGGAGCATTAAAAATTTCAACCTTGACATCCGGCCAGAAGCGCGGCTGCAGTTCAGCCGCGTGCGGTTTGGCCAGCAGGGTCACCTCAAATTGTTCCGCGGCGGCGCGGAGGAAGGGGGTGGCAATCATCAGATCGCCAACTCCCCAAAGTTCGAGGATGAGCAATTTGGGTTTCAAAGCCGGAGGCTGCCGCAGGTCAACGGCGGGAATTCAAGACTGCTGCGAGAACGCCGGTTGCAAATGGGGTCGCCTCAGAGGAAGTCGAACCGGCTCGGCAGATTCGGTGGCCGGTGCCGGTACCGGGCGGCGGCAGATGCCGCCGTTGATGGCGATGCTCAAACCGACATAGGCGCTCAAGGTGGCCATGTCGCTAGCCAGGTCGCCGAAAAAGATCAGAAAGAACAGCGTCTTGGCAATGAACAAGGCATAAAGACCGGTGTTAATGGTCTGCAAAGCCGGATCGCCGTACCGGCGATTGCGAGCAATCGCCCACCAGGCAGCGATGAGGAACCAGACAAACGCCAGCACGCCCCAGATGCCGAACGGCAGGATCACCGAAAGCGGGCCGTTATGATAATCGCTCGACAGCGCCAATCCCTGTTGCGAAGGGTCTATGATGCGATAAGCCTGGGGATTGGACATCACCGCATATTCACTTTCGGTGATGGCGTAGCCCTTGCCCAGCCAGAAATAGCGCGGCACATCCGGGAGCAGCGCCTGCCACATTTGAAGGCGCCAATTCAATGATCCCTCTGCGTCCATGCGCACAATGGGATTCACATGCACCGGCAAAAAGGAGAGCGTGCGCTGGATCACCCACGGCAATCTGTCGGTGAAAGGGAAAAGCACCACCGCCATCAACACCGTGCCAAACGTCAGCCCCACCACCAGCCGGGTGCGATGCAACCCTTCCAGGAAAAACGACACCGTGAACAACAACGCGCAGTAAATGAGGAAGGAGCGAAATCCCCCCACAGACCCCACCACCAGCGTCAACAGCAAGAGAACAGGGCGCCACCGTTTCCCCGACAGAAAAATGCCGCGCACGCCATAGCGCACGATCAGATACGTAAACACCAGCAGGGCGGCTCCGGTGGTGTAAGCCAGCCGTTCCATTCCCGGCTCGTTGAGGATGCGGGTATCGGGCGGGATGAACAGATAGATATAATTAAATGCCGATGGCAGATGACCGATCGTGTCACTGATGGCGGCCGCGATGCCGGGCAGAAAAAACAGCGCCAGATAAAGTGTCGCCTTTTCGGGGGGAATCCGCCGGGCCGTGACCGCGAAAAAGGCCGCAATGCCCGCCAACAAAAAGATGTATCGCTTTCCGCCCATCACTTCGCTGTGCAACACGTGCAATCCAAAGCCACCAGTCAACCTGGCAGTCACCAAAACCACGCCGGCCAAGGAAAGCAGCGGCAGAACCACCGGCGTTGCCCGCAGAAAACGCATCTCCCGGTTCATGGCCCGTTGCACAATGGAAAGCCCCAGGCTCAACGGCATGGTCAGCAGATAGAGCGGTGGATTGCCCCGCAAAAAAAAGATGACGATCGGCAGGTTCCAGCAAAAGAGCATCAGCGGATAATGCCAGCGCAGCCAGACCGGTGCGCTCAACCCCAGAATGACGAAACCGATCGTGGCCAGCGACGAGCGTGTGGGCAGATTAGCTGCCTGCACCAGTAGATAACCGATGATGATAGCCGCCGGCACG
>DASRCU010000148.1:0-6743 GCA_035652955.1 Verrucomicrobiia bacterium
GATCCCCGTCAACAAAATTCCCGCCATGACCAGTGTGGTCATCACCGGCCGGCGAATGAAATGTTCGGGAATGTTCATGGATCCCTCAAGGCCGAGGCGCCCTGCGGGTTGGCGTGGCCCGCCGCCCGCTTTTCCGGCAACGGAGAATTTTTAACCAGCTCACGGTTTTTTGATGCTGACTTTTGCGCCGGCGTAAAGCCGCAATTGCCCGTCGGTCACCACGGTCTCGCCCGGTTTCAACCCCTGCTCAATCACTGTGTAGCGGCCATACGTGACGCCGGTCGTCACGGGACGTTCCTCGACTGTTTCATCGTTCCCGCGGGATTGCACAACGTAGAGGTATTCGCCGTTCTGACCGGTCTGCACCGCCGGCGAAGGCACCACCACGGCATTGGTCAACTCTCCCAGCGTCAACGTGACGGTCACGAATTGTCCCGGCCACAACGCGCTGTTTTCATTCGGGAAGGTGGCCTTGAGCTGAATCATGCCGGTGGCGGGGTCCACCGTGTTGTCAATAAATGTCAGTTCGCCCTCCGGCGCCGGGCCGTTCAAATTTTCGAATGCCACGGAAACTTTCAACGGTCGCTGGCGCATCCGGCGCCGGATCTCCGGCAAATACTGTTCCGGCACGCCGAACTGGACATAGACCGGATGAATCTGATTGATCGTCACCAGCGTGTCATCCGGCGCCTTGACCACATCGCCGGCGTGTTTTTGCAGGGCGCCAGTCACCCCGTCGAACGGCGCACGGATTTCCGTGTAATTCAGGTTCAGGAGCGCATTGGTGATGGCCGCGGCGTCGGCGGCCACCATGCCGGCGGCCTGATCGAGACTGGCCTGGTCGGCGTCCATCTGCGCCTGCGAAATGATGTTGGAAGCCAACAATCGGGCATCCCGCGCATAGGTGACCTTTGCCAATTCCCACTGACCGGTGTCGCGTTGCCAGTTTGCGCGGGCCTGCGCCAACGCTGCCTCCGCCGGTCGTGCGTCCATCGTAAAGAGCAGCGCGTTGGATTGAACTTCCGCACCCTCCTGAAAATGCACAGCCTGAATCATGGCGGCAATTTGCGAATGAACGGCCACACTCGCATACGGAACCACATGCCCGACCGGCGGCGGCTGGATTTGCACCGGCACATTCGTCAAGAATGACTGCGCCACGAGCACCGGCGCGGCCGGCGCAACGGGCGATGCCGGGCGCGAACAGCCCGCTGCCGCCACAAGAATGCCGGCCATCACCCCCCCTGCTGCTCGCACTCCAGATGGCATTGCCCGGACGCGCCGGCGCAAAAGTCCAACGGCGCGCTGCAAGGCAGGAAAAACGGGTTTCATTTGACCACCGTGATTTTGACCGGGCGGCCGTCCGCCGGACGGAATGCCGTCGCCAATTTTTTCAGAAACGCGGCGCGTTCTCTTTGAAATTTTGGATCAAAGACCGACTGGCCCATGATCAGCCGCGTCAGTTGCGGAAACGCCACGGGGAACATTGTCAACGAACGCATGGCCAGCATCACATGACGCGGGTCCAGGTCCGGGTCAATCTGGCCGCGCGCCTGACGCTGTCGGATGCGTTCCAGCCCGCGGAGGATGGCCGCCCGTCGTGAGGGTTCGTCAATAACATTTCGGTCGTGCCCCTGCAAGGCCTCCCATTCCAGCAGCCGGACCCAGTCGGGGTCGCGGCAGGCGGCTTCAAACCAAAACGTCAGGCTTTCGGCCGGGTCGCCTGACAACGTCTCGGCCCAGGCCTGGCGCTCGGCCATTTTCCGCTGCAACACTTCGCGGAACAGGCGCGCCTTGCCGCCAAAGTAATGGTACAACATCCGTTTGTTGATGCGGGCCGCGCGGGCGATGGCGTCCACCCGTGCGCCGGCGAAGCCACGGGCAGCAAATTCCTTGAGGGCGGCGGAGAAAATGCGCTCCCGCGTGCGCCAGGGGTTGCGCGCGGCGCGGGGGGATCGGGATCGGTCGGTCATGTTCCCGCAATAAGTAACCATTGAGTTACTTATTGGCAAGCAGATTCGGCGGTCAACAGCGGGGCGGAGCGCCGGCGTCCGGCGGGGGATCAGCCTGGGGTTCGCGGGCGATTTTTTCCGCTGCTTCGTGGGAGAGCCCGTGGGAGACCGAGAGGCCGAACCGTTTCTTCAGGTATTCCTCCAGACGCATCCACCGGCCCTGGTATTGGACCTGCCCGGTCCAGGCGCAGATGGTGACGAACTGCTGCAGTTTTTCGAGCCGCACGACGATGAAAATGATGAACAGCAGGGCCACGGCGACGGCGACGATGAGGATGACCGTGGTCATCTGGTTGGAAATAGCCTGGGCTTCGGCCCGCTGCTGATGAAGGTTCAGGGTGTATTCTTCCGCTTCGCGCATTTGAAACAACACGCGGTTCATGCGATCCAGGGCGGCCTTGCCCTGGGCGGTCAGCGACAGCGCCAGGACGTCGGGCAGGTGACTCGTACTGGCGGCGATTTTTTCCGGGTCCAGACCCAGGCGCACGGTGACGAGGTTTTGCAATTCAACGAGGTTGGTGCGCTGCTCGGGATTGCGGCCGACGAGCTGTTGCAATTGCTGGAGATCGTTTTGAATGGACGACATGGCCTTGCCGTAGGCCTCCAGGTAGCTCGCGCCGCCAGCCAGCAGATAACCGCGCCGTTCCGTTTCGGCGTCCAACAGATGCAACTGCGTTTGCTCGACCAGATTCAAAATTTTGTAGGTTTCGGCCACCTGGAAAAACGATTCGCGGAACTGCGTGCTGCTGCGTTCCACCAGCCAGCCGATCGCGGCCAGCGCCAGCAGCGGGATGGACAGCCCCACGAAAAACAGGATGCGGTTGGGATGCCCGGTCAGTTTCATAGACCACCGTCATGGAATTTCCGGCCGGGCCTTGCGCCAGTCCGTCTGGCGCTCGTAAGCCGCGGCGATTTTGAGGATGGTTTCCTCGCCAAAAGGCCGGCCGAGCAGTTGCAGGCCGATGGGCAGCCGCGGAGAGCGAGTGAAACCGCACGGCACACTCAAGCCGCAGATGCCCGCCAGGTTGCAGGAAATCGTGAAGATGTCCGACAAGTACATTTGCAGCGGGTCGTCCGATTTCTCGCCGAGTTTGAACGCCGCCGTCGGCGTCGTCGGCGTCACGATGGCGTCCACCCTCTTGAAGGCGTTGAGGAAATCGTTGCGGATGAGGGTGCGGACCTTTTGTGCGCGAAGGTAATACGCGTCGTAATAGCCGCTGCTCAACACGTAGGTGCCCAGAATGATGCGGCGCTTGACTTCCGGGCCGAACCCCGAACCGCGTGTCCGACAATACAGCTCCACCGGATCCGCTCCGGTCACCCGCCGGCCGTAGCGGATGCCGTCAAATCGGGCCAGGTTGGCCGAGGCCTCAGCCGTGGCGATGATGTAGTACACGGCCACGGCATACTCCGTGTGGGGCAGGGAAATTTCCACAATTTCGGCTCCCAATTCGGCAAGTGTTTTTATTGCGGCATCCACGGCGGATTTTACTTCGGCATCCAAACCTCCAATCAGGTATTCCTTCGGCAGACCGATTTTCAATCCCCGAATTTCTCCTTCGAGGGCCGCCGCATAGTTGGGAACCGGCTCCGGCACACTCGTTGAATCCCGCGGGTCGTGGCCGGCCAGCACGCGCAGCATCAGCGCCGCATCGGCCACGTTTTTGGTGAACGGACCGATCTGGTCGAGGGACGACGCAAAGGCCACCAGACCGTAACGCGAGACGCGGCCGTAGGTCGGCTTGAGCCCCACCACCCCGCAAAGCGCCGCCGGTTGGCGAATGGAACCGCCGGTGTCGGAACCAAGCGAAGCGATGCACTCGTCGGCCGCCACCGCCGCCGCCGAGCCGCCGGAGGAACCACCGGGAATGCGCTCCAGGTCCCACGGATTGCGCGTGGGGCCAAACGCGGAATTTTCCGTGGAACTGCCCATGGCAAATTCATCCATATTGCAGCGTCCGAAAACGATGGCGCCGGCGGCGCGCAGCTTTTCAATCACCGTCGCATCATACGGCGAAATGAACCGGTCCAAAATTCGTGAGGCACAAGTCAGCGGCTGATTTTTGACGGCGATCACATCCTTGATGGCCACGGGGATTCCGAGCAGGGGGCGGCCGGCGGCGCCTTCCCGAGCCAGCAGTTGATCGGCCGCCTCCGCCTGCGCCAGAGCATCGGCCTCGTCCACGCTAAGAAAGGCGTGAATCCTCCCGTCCACACGCGCAATTTGGTCCAGACAGGATTGCATGACTTCGCGGGCGGAGATTTCGCGACGGCCGAGCCGGGCGGACAGTTCGGAAATGGTGAATGTGTGGAGCATGGAAAAGTGGGATGCCGATCACAAATTTTTGGCGAATGGTTTTCAATCCGGTCCCGCTCGGACTGGCCCTATTCGACGATTTTGGGGACCATGAACAGACCGTTGACCTGAACGGGCGCGTTGCGCAGCGCCTCCTCCCGCGGCAGAGACGGACAAACGACATCGGGGCGGGTGACGTTGACCAGCGGCACAGCGTGAGCCGTCGGTTCAATCTCAGAAACATCCACCGTGCGCAATTTTTCGATGTAGTCGAGGATACGGCCGAGTTGAGCGGACATTTTTTTTTCTTCGTCAGGCGTGAGTTCCAGACGCGCCAGGCGCGCGATGTATTGAATGTCAAATTCAGCGGCAGCCATGCCGACAAACTAAAGTTCAGAGTGCAGGCTGCAAAGCGCAAAATTGGCCGTGGGCAGAGCCGCCTTCACCGGTTCCCTGCAGCCGGTGCTGCTTTGCTGGCAGGGCGGTGCTGCGTCCTGAAAATTTTCATTCGCCCCGAATGGTGGCCCCACTGATTGACGCCGCCAATCGGCCTCCGGGCGTCGGAATTGCCTGTGAATGCGTGAGTCGCCGGATATGACGTGAAAATTCAATGGCGTTTTGTCCGGGTCTGATTTACACTGGCCAAAGCAGACCGATGAGTGCCAAAAAACTGCCGGAGGGCGAGTTCCTCACGAAAGAAGTGACCATCACCAACAAGCTGGGCATCCACGCCCGGCCCGCCGCCCTCTTCGTCAAAACCGCCAACCGTTTTGCTTCGGAAATTTTCGTCGAGAAAGACGGCGAAAAAATCAACGGCAAGAGCATCATGGGCCTGATGATGCTGGCCGCCGGTCCCGGCAGCAAGGTCACGCTTCATGCGCGGGGCGCCGATGCCCCCGCCGCCCTTGCCGAGTTGGAGGCGCTTGTCAAGCGGAAATTTGATGAGGATTGAGAGGGAGCACAGGGCCTTCACAAACGGCCGGCGCGGCAAATTGGGGCAACAAAAAGCGCGCCGGATGGCGCTCACCAGCCAAACCGGTTTTTTCAGAGGTTTGGACCACGAAATGAGCAGAGCGGTCAGCGATTCGTTTCAGAGAATCATCCACGAACGTGTTGGTGCCGCGAGGGGCCGTTCCCTTTCGGGAACCGAGTCACGGTGTGCCCCCGGCCGGCGCCGGGGAGGCCATGTGCGCAATGAGACGGTCGTTGAGGTCCTGCGCCGCGTTGTAGCCGGACATTTTCAGTTTGGTTTGAAAGGCGGCCACTTCGATGAGCCGCGCCAGGTCGCGTCCCGGCCGGACGGGGATGGTGATGTGGGGAATGTCCACGCCGAGCACCTTGACGAATTCCTGTTCCATGCCCAGCCGTTCGATGTCGCCGACTTCCTGCCAGTCTTTGAGCGTGACAATCAGGTTGAGGTTTTTTTCAGTGCGGATGGCTTTGACGCCGAACATGGCGGCGACGTTGATGATGCCGATGCCGCGCACTTCCATGTGGTTGCGCGTTAATTCCGCGCTGGTGCAAACCACGTCGCGGCCGTCCACCAGCGTGACCTTCACCACGTCGTCGGCCACCAGGCTGTAACCGCGTTCAATGAGCGCCAGCACTGCCTCGCTTTTGCCAATACCGCTTTCGCCGCGAATGATGACGCCCACACCCAGGATATCCACCATGCTGCCCAATTCGGTGCCGCGCGGCGCAAACATGCTTTCCAGCGCGAGGGTCGCGGCGTTGATGAATTTCATGGTGACCATGGGGGTGGAGAAGACCGGCACGCGGGCCTGCGCGGCCGCGGCCAGAAACTCCGGGTCCGGTTTCAGGCTGCGGCTGAAAACGACGCATGGGACCTTGTAGGCGAACAGGTAGGCGTAACGCGCCTCGCGTTCCTTTTGCGAGAGCGACCGCAGGTAATACACTTCCGCGTTGCCCATCACCTGCACGCGTTTGTAGGCAAAGTAACGCGTGAAGCCGGTCAATGCCAGACCGGGGCGATTGACCGTCGGTTCGCGGATGACACGCTTCAAGTCGCCGTCGGCAACCAGCTTCATTTGCAGCGCCTCGGCGTGGCCGCGGTAAAACTGCTCGACAGTGACGGTCTCGTGTTGCATGGGAAAACGCCCGCATCGAGTAATGATCCATGGCGCTCCGCAAGGCAAGTCAATTTCGCACCGCCAATTTTTCACGGCGCCGTCGGGCCGGGCAAAACGCCCGATAAAATTTGATTTGAGCCGATGCGGAAATGGCCTTCCACCACGTCGCCAGGCTTAAGCGTCAGATAAAAATCCGGCACTGCCGGTTTGCTGATGTCATCCGGCGGACTGACCTGCTGGTTGACGAACAACACGTAATGGTGATCGTCTGCGCTTACGCCGGCGCGGCAGTGAAAGCGCTGTTGCGGCTCAAATTCCACGCGCAGACCCGCGCCCGCCGCCGTG